>CAZCTS010000008.1:24049-33647 GCA_964501635.1 uncultured Oscillospiraceae bacterium
TTGAGGAGACCCGCCTCGCCGATCACGTAGGCGCTGCAGCCCGGATGCTGGCCGCTGAGGAATTTGGCCGTGGCCAGGGCACTGGTGTAAAAGTGGTCCTCCTCCACCTCCATCCCCATGCGCGCCAGCTTCTGCCGGAGTTCCTTGGGCGTGGAGCTGCTGGAGTTGGTCATGAAAAGAAACGCCTTCTCCTTGTGATGCAGCCATTCCACAAACTCCCGGACTCCGGGAAGCAGCTTGTTGCCGTGGTAGATCACCCCGTCCATGTCGATGATGAATCCCTTTTTGTCCCTGAGGGCTTCCATTCTTCTCTTTCCTTTCTGTTCTTACCGGCGCCGGGCTACAGAAGCCGGGCCGCCGCCCGGTCCGCCACCGCGATGACATTGGGGTGCAGCTGCAGGATGGAGGCGGGCAGGCTCGGACTGATCGGTCCCCGCAGGGCGCCCCACAGGGCTTCGGCCTTGTTTTCGCCGTTGGCCAGCAGCAGCAGGATCTTCGCGTTCAGAATGGAACGGATCCCCATGGTGACGGCCTGGGTGGGCACATCTTCCCTGCGGGCAAAGTAGCGGGCGTTGGCCTCGATGGTGCTTTCCTCCAGGGTCACCTGATGAGTGCCTGCAGAAAAAAAGGCGGCGGGCTCGTTGAAACCGATGTGGCCGTTCAGCCCGATGCCAAGAATTTGAAGGTCGATGCCCCCCTGCCGGGCGATCTTCTCATCGTATCCCGCGCACTCCGCCTCCACATCCGCCGCCATGCCGTCGGGAATGTGGATGCGCTCGGGCCGGGCGTTGATGTGCCCGAAGAAATTCTCCTTCATGTAATAGGCGTAGCTCTGGTCGCTGGCCGGATCCAGCCCCCAGTACTCGTCCAGATTGAAAAAGTGCGCCGCCGAAAAGTCCAGCTCCCCTTTCCGGTAGGCTGCCACCAATTCCCGGTACAAACCCAGGGGAGTGCCGCCGGTGGCGCAGCCCAGCACCGAGGCCGGATTAAGCACCAGCTGACTGCGGACGATCCCTGCGGCAGCCTCGCTCATTTCTTCGTAGTTGTCTTTGATGATCAATCGCATTTTTTCCTCCTATTGCTTTGTCTGCTGCTGAAGCAGTTTGCAGTTTGAGGGGCCCAGGCAGGCCCAGAGTTCCGAAGCGCTCTTTGAGGAAGTAAGGTAGTCGTCGATGATTTTTCCGTCTTTCATTTCGACCACCCGATCGGACTTTTCCGCAATGTGCCGGTCGTGGGTGACGATGGTGAAGGCAGTGCCGCTGTCCCGGTTGATGTTCCGGAGCAACTCGTAGACCTGCTCGGTGGAATCGGAATCCAGATTCCCCGTGGGCTCGTCGGCCAGGATGAGCTTCGGTTCGTTGATCAGGGCTCTGGCGATGGCCACCCGCTGCTGCTGCCCTCCGGAAAGATTGTTGGCCGGATTGTTCATCCGGTCCCGAAGGCCTACGATCTCCAGGAGTTCCTTCGCCCGCTTTTCCTTCTGCTTGTCGGCTACGCCGCTTTGGATCCAGGTGGGGATCAGCACGTTTTCCAGGGCCGTGAAATCCGTCAGCAGGTAGTGGAACTGGAAAATAAACCCGATGGTCCTGTTGCGAAAGGCGGCCACCTGGTCGTCGTCCACGGAAGCCAGGTCCAGTCCGTCGATGGTCACGCTGCCCCGGGTGGGCTGGTCCAGAGCGCCCAGCATATTCAGCAGCGTGCTCTTCCCGCAGCCGGACTGCCCGATGATACTGGAGAACTCTCCCCGGTTCAGGGTCAGGCTCACCCCGTCCAGGGCCCGGGTCACCACCGTGGTGCCGTATTCCTTGTATAAGTCCCGTGCCTGAACCAAAGTTCTGCTGTCATCCATTTTTGATCGCCTCCATCGGGTTCATTTCGGCGGAGCGCCTGGCCGGGATCACCGCAGCCAGGGTGCTGGCGGCCACTGCGATCAGGGCCACGCCGGCTACCTGCAAAAAGTTGTATTGGATCGTGAGCGTTCCGGCGAAGCGGTTGAAAAAATACAGCAGCGCGACGCCCAGCACGATCCCGGCCAGGGCGCCGGCCAGGCCCAGGATCAGCCCCTGGTAGACGAAGATGCGGCTGGCGCTCCTCTTGGTGATGCCCATGGCTTTCATGATCCCGATCTCCTTGGATTTTTGCACCACGGACACCGCAAGGACGCTGGAGATCCCAAAGGTGATGGAAAGGATCACGAAAAACTGGATCGTGTAGGAGGAACTCCCCTGGCTGGACAGCGCGCTCAGCAGCTGGGCGTTCTGATCCTTCCAGTTCTGGATCCGCACGTCCCCCAGCAGAGCGGACCACTCCCCGGCGATCAAGTCGGCGTCAAAAGGCTTTTCGATCTGGATCTCCAGTTCGGAAATGCCGCTCCCCGCGTTGAAGAGCTTCTGAGCCCGGCCAAGATCCATGAACACCAGCGAGGTGTTCACCGCTTCGTTTTCCAGGTCGAACACGCCCCCCACCAGCAGGCGGGTGATCTGTCCGCTGGGCAGAAGGATATTGAATCCATCGCCTGGCGACAGATCCAGATCCTGGGCCAGAACGGTCCCGATCAGCACATCGCTTCCGTCCAGGGTGGGAAAGCCTTCCGCCAAACGGCGGGACACCTGGTAAATTTCATCGGCTTTGCCCAGGTCCACCCCTTTGATCTGGATCGGCCGGTCCTTGCCGCCGCTGCGCAGAAAGGCGGTTCCCTGGACCGAGGGGGAGAGGGCCGTGATGCGGCTGTCCCCGGAGATCCGGTCCTGGATCTGCACCCAGTTGTCCAGGCTTCGCACCAGATTGGTGTCGTTGCCCCGGAGCAGGAGCTGCCCTTCCGTTGCCGGGCTCTCCAGCCGAAGGGTCGTGGGATCCTGGGGCGCGCGTATGGTGATGTGGGGGCTGTTTCCGATGGTCTGGTCCAGCAGGCTGGACTGGAGGCTGGTGATCAGCAAACCCAAAAAAATCATCACCGCCACCCCGATGGCGATGCCCGAGGCGATAAAGATCGTCTGGGAACGCCCGCCCTTCATGAACCGGAGGGCGACTTTCAATTCAAACAACATCCGAGGGGCCCTCCCTTCCGTTAATTGGCATTTTGGGCCGCTCCGTTCGCCGTGGGCAGAAGGATGGTTTGTCCGTTGGCCAGCCCTTCGGTCACCACCAGATCAGAGCCCGCCCCTCTGGACACTTCCACCTTCTGCTTCTGGGGCGAAGCGCCGGTCTTCAGGAGAACGTAGGCTTGCCCTTCCTGAATAAAGGCATAGGAAGCCGGAATGACCAGGGCGCCTGGGACCTGGAGCAGCACGATGTCGATGTTCACCGACAGGCCCGAAGCCTGATACGGAAAGTCCGGGGGGATCGCGATCTTCACTTCGAAGGTTCCCGTGGCGGGATTGATGGCGGGTGTAATGCCGGCGATCCGGCCGGTCATGGCCCCCATGCGGCCGTCCCCCACGGAAATGGTCACCTCTTTGTCTTTGCTTATATACGGAAAGTATTTCTCGTCCAGCTCCGTGGTCACATAGTAGCCTCCCTGCTTGCCGATGCGGGCCAGCAGCCGTCCGGGCTCCACCTGATCCAGGGGGTTGACGCCGGACTGGAGCAGCACGGCGTCCCAGGGCACGGTGATCTCGTAGTTGCCGGCCTGGGTCTTCGCCTTTTCGTACTGGACCCGGGCGGTTTCCAGGTCCGCCAGGGCAGCCGTCCGCTGGGCGCCGCTCCCGCTCAGGGACTGGACCCGAAGATTGGCCGTGTTCCATTGAGCCCGGGCGGAATCCATCTGGACCTGCTTGTTGCCAAGATCATTGGGGGAAATAGCCCCTTCGTCCAGCAGAGTCTGGGCATCCCTGTATTCCTTTTCCGCCTGTTCCTTGAGGGAATTTCGGTAAGTCAATTCCGCCACTGCGGCGGCGTAGTCCCCGGAGACCAACTGGCTGTAGCGGGCCTGGGCGCTGTCGTAGGCCGCTTTGGCCGCCTCCAGGTCCAGCAGGCTGTTCGGGTTTGCGATGGAGATGAGCACCGATCCGGCGGAAAGCGCCTCGCCGTTCTGGGCGTGGACGGTTTCCACCTGGCCGGAGACCTCCGCGATCAGATCCGTCTCCTCTTCCAATTGCAAAACGCCCGAGGCCACGATGGTTTCGGAATAATCCCGGGCCGCCACCTGAAACGATTGCTCCTTGCCGGAGCCAAGGCGCGGAATCAAAACTGCCGCGGCCAGAATGAGGACCAGCCCGGCAGGGATGCCATACTTTTTCCCCAATGTCTTTATTTTATTCATCGACTCTCCTCGGCCATGCGCCGGACGCCCGCTTTCCAACGGATCTGTAAGATTGAAGTTTTCGTCATAATATCGTTATTATACCCCATTGACCCGCCGAATGCGAATCGGTTTTTGCGGTTCTGCGGAGGTTTCCAAAAAGATTTCCAGACCCTCTTGACAGCGAAGAAGGAGTGTGATAATTAATAGTTAGCACTCATCGCATTAGAGTGCTAACAAACACCGTCAACGATCATATCACAGGAAAGGAGTTGTTGATCATGACAGGATTGATCCCCTTCAACAGAGGCAAGAGAGAACTGGCGCCTCAAACAAATTCCGACAGCTTTTACAACATGCTTGATGACTTTTTTTCGAACGACTGGCCTTTCAGAAGGACGCTTTCGTACGACACCTTTAAGCTGGATGTCGTGAACGAGGAAAAGAATTATGTTGTGGAAGCCGAGCTTCCGGGCGTGGAGAAAAAGGATATCAACGTTCAGCTGAACGAAGGAAGACTTCAGATCTCCGTATCCCGGGAAGAATCCAGCGAGGACACGAGCAAACAGTATATCCACCGGGAACGCCGCTATTCTTCCATGAGCCGCTCGGTGTACCTGGAAGACGCCCAGGCCGAAGGCATTTTGGCCAAACTGGAAAACGGCGTGCTGCGCATCGTGGTGCCCAAAGAAGTAAAAGCCAACCATTCCGTCGTCGTGGACGTGGAGTGACCCTTCGCATCAAAGAACCGTACCGATACAAGCCGGTACGGTTCTTTTCTGTCTGCGCAGCCTCTTACTTATCCACTGTACCCATAAGCGCCGGGCATGGGATTTGAAGCTCAGCGGTTTTCCAGCACCCATTCCGCAAGCGCCAGCGGCTCCACATAGCGGCCCAGGTGATAGACCCGCATGTTGCCGCCGGAGATCTCATCGATCAGCGCGACCTGACCGTCGGGATCCAGCTTGCCGAATTCAAATTTGATGTCGTACAGATCCAGCTCTTTTTTTGCCAGTTCGTCCCGGACGATCTGCCCGATCTGCCGGGTCATGGCCACCAGACGCGCATAATCCCGGGCTCCCATGATCCCCAGCATTTCCAGCGCGTCGGAGGTGATCAGGGGATCGTCTCTGCTGTCGTCTTTCAGGGTCAACTCCACATATCCGTCCAGGGGCGCTCCCTCTTCGCAGTATTCGCCGTAGCGCCGGTAAAAACTGCCTACGGCTCGGTAGCGCAGGATCACCTCCACGCCTTTTCCGAAAACATGAGCCGGCCTGACGGTCATGGTGTTGCGGTCGATATCTGCGGACAGATAGTGCGTGGGGATGCCCGCTGCGTTGATCTTTTCAAAAAAGAAGCGGGTCAGCCGAAGTCCGGCCCTTCCGGCGCCCTCGATGGTAAGCCCCACCGTGTTGGCCCCCGGATCGAACACCCCGTCGGTCCCTGTCACATCGTCCTTGAATTGCAGGAGAAAGTTTCCTTCGCTGGTGCGATACACATCTTTGGTTTTACCGGTATAGATCTTCTGCATCACAAATACTCCTTTAGCAAACGCCGGGGATGAAACGGTTTCCATTGATCTTTTACAAAATCAACGGATATAGTATACGGGATATCGATTTAAATATCAAAACCTAAATCGGTCTGCCGGGTGGTTTATTCTCAATTTTTTGGGTTTTCAACTGTTCCAGATAGCAGCGGAACGCAATCGGGAGGGAGTAGACGTCGCTCAGCTCTTCCTGGGAAGCCCAGGTCCATCGCTCCGGTTCCCGGACCTGTTCGGCCTGGATCAAAAAGCCTTCCATGCGCCACTCCAGGTGGGTGAAAATGTGCTTGGCCGGTCCCAGGGAATGGATCGTAGCGATCCCCACGCCCAATTCTTCCAGGATGCTGCGGCAGTCGTCCGGCGGGCGCCACCCTTCCAGGTTCGGGAGTTCCCAAAGGTTCTTCAGGAGTCTGCCTTCCCGCCTTTTTTGAAGAGCGATCCGGCCTTCCCATTGAATGAGCAACACGGTCCTCTGTTCCACCTTGCGGGGCTTTTGGACTTTTTTCAAGGGAATTTCTTCTGTCAGACCCTGGAGCCGGGCGGCGCAAAAATCAAAAAAGGGACACTCGCTGCAATGGGGACTGCCGTTTGGCAGGCAGACCGCGGCGCCGAGGTCCATCAGGGCCTGATTAAAATCTCCTGCCCTCTGGGCGGGGATCCATCCGGAAAGCAAGCGGGTCAAGGATTTGCGGACTCCTGTATCGTCCACGTTGTCCCGGACTCCGGTCAGCCTTGCAAGGATGCGAAACACATTTCCGTCCGCGGCAGGCACGGGCTTTCCAAAGGCCATGGAAGCGATGGCTCCGGCGGTGTAGGGCCCGATGCCCGGGAGCTTCCGCAGTTCGGATACTTCCTCGGGCAGCCGCCCCGCATGCTTTTCCACGATCTCCCGGGCGGCTTTTTTCAGGTTTGCCGCTCTGCTGTAATAGCCCAGGCCTTCCCACAATTTCATCAGGACTTCGTCGGACACCCCTGCCAGGCTTTCCGCGTCGGGCAATTCCCGTATAAAACGCAAAAAATAAGGCATGACCGTATCGACCCGGGTCTGCTGCAGCATGATCTCCGAGATCCATATTTTATAGGGGTCCGGATCGGCTCTCCAGGGCAGATCCCGCCGGTTCCGGTCGTACCAATCCAACAGCCGCTGCTGCAAGCGCAGGACACTTTCCATTATCGACACTCAAAATGAATGGAGCCGCTCCTGATTTTTTCTGTCAGTTTCAGCACATTTTCCTCGATGATGCGGGGAGCCGCCTCCGTGCCGCCGGAGAAGCTTTCGAACACATCCCCGGCCAAATGGCGGCCCAGGGCTTCGGCTATCTGGCTTCTGCAGGAGTTGTGCACACAGAGGAAAGCGACCTTCGGCTTCCGGTCGATCACCAGGCGCCTCCTTCCGGGGTCCTGGCCTTTTTCAGCAAGCCCACGACTTCTTCGGTCTTCAGCACTTTCCCGAAAGACAGCACCTTCCCGTCCACCACCAGGGCCGGGGTGGACATCACGCCGTAGGCGGCGATCTGGCCAAAATCCGTCACGTGATCGATGGCAGGATCCATGCCCAGCTGCACCAGGGCGGCCTTTGTGGCGGCTTCCAGCTGGTTGCATTTGACGCAGCCGCTGCCCAGCACCTTGACCGACAGCTGGCCCGCGGCAGGCTTTTCCGCCCTGCCGCCGCACCCGTCCGAGCCACATCCGCAGGCGCAGGGCGCAACTTTTTCTTCTTTTTCTTTTTTCCCGAACAATCCCATTTCAGAATCTCCTATCTTGCTATAATATCCAATTGATTTGCTTCCTTACCCACAGGCATCAAATAAGCAGGTACCCGAAAGCGTTAAAACAATACCCTATGATGATGATGCCCAAGGTCACCACGCCGATAAAAAGCGCCAGCAGCTTGGTCTTCACCACTCTGTTGAGCATGATCATAGAAGGAAGAGAAAGGGCTGTGACCCCCATCATGAAGGATAGTGCCGTCCCGATTCCAACGCCTTTGTAGACCAGCGCCTCGGCGATGGGCAGCGTGCCGAAAATATCCGCGTACATGGGGACGCCCACCAGCGTAGCCACGATGACCGAGTACCACTTGTCCTGCCCCAGAACGGCGGTGATGAGTTCGGCCGGGATCCAGTTGTGGATCAGAGCGCCGATGCCCACGCCGATCAGGATGTACAGCCAGACCTTTTTGACGATGTCCTTCACCTGGTCTTTGGCAAAGAGGGCCCGGTCTTTTCTCGTCAGTTCGGCCTGCTCTACTTCCATCATTTTATTGCTGAAGACAAAGGGCTCCACATATTTCTCCATCTTTGCCTTGCTGATGACCGTTCCGCCGATGACCGCCAAAACCAGGCCCACCAAAACGTAGGCCACCGCGATCTTGATGTTGAAGATGCTGGCCAGCAGCAGCATGGACGCCAGGTCCACCAATGGAGAAGAGATCAGGAAGGAAAATGTGACGCCGATGGGAAGGCCCGCATTGGTGAATCCGATGAAAAGCGGAATGGAGGAGCAGGAGCAAAAGGGGGTGACCGTGCCGAGCAGAGCCGCCAGGACATTGGCCGACACGCCTTTGTATTTTCCCAGGATCTTCCGTGTCCGCTCCGGCGGGAAAAAGCTCTGGATATAGGAGATGCCGAAGATCAGCGCGGAGAGCAAAATAAAGATCTTCGCCACATCATAAATAAAAAAATGAACGCTGCCGCCTACTCTCTCTGTGATGTCCAGCCCGAAGACGCCTTCCACCAAGCCTTGCACCAGGCTGTAAAGCCATTCCATTTTGAGCAGTTGGTCGTTCAGCCAGCTGAATATCCCCACGGTCGTTTTCCTCCGCTATGATCAGTTATATTAACATATTCATATATAGTAATATGATACTATACTCCGCCCGCTTCTCTGTCAACCGCCTTTTCGGATTTGCCTCGCTTTTTGGCGCGTCTCAAACATTTTTCGTGTTCAGCGCCCGCATGGAATTCAAAACCGTCAGGAGGGCAACGCCCACGTCCGCGAACACCGCCTGCCACATGGAAGCAGCGCCGAAGGCGCCCAGACCCAGGAACAGACCTTTTACGGCCAGCACGAACAGGATGTTCTGGGTGACGATCCTTCGGGTCCTCCCGGCGATCCTGATCGCCGTGACCACTTTGGATGGCTCGTCGGTCATGATCACGATATCCGAAGCCTCGATGGCGGCGTCGGAGCCCAGCCCCCCCATGGCGATGCCGATGTCGGCCCGAGCAAGGACAGGGGCGTCGTTGATCCCGTCGCCCACAAAGACCACCTTTCCGCTGCCTCGGGGCCGGGCGGTCAGGGATTCCATGATCTCCACCTTGTCTGCCGGCAGCAATTCCGCATGGACCTCGTCCAAATCCAATTCGCTTGCGACCAGCTCCGCTGCCGCTTTTGTATCCCCGGTCAGCATCACGATCTTCCCCACGCCAAGCGCCCTCAGCGCCCGGAGGGCCGATGCCGAGTCCGCCTTTACCTCATCTGAAATGGAGACGCTTCCGGCGTATTGCCCCGCGATCGCAAGGTGGACCACCGTGCCGGCGGATCCCGCGTCCGCAGCGGAAATGCTGTTCAGGGCCAGCCATTTGGCGTTTCCCGCAAGGATCTCCTTGCCCGCCATGCGGATCCGGACCCCGTGGCCGGGGATCTCTTCGTACTGCTGGATTTTTCCCTGATCGATCTCTCTCGCGTATTTTTTCTGGATCGACGCCGCGATGGGATGATTGGAGCGGCTTTCCGCATAGGCGGCAAATTCCAGTACCTCCTCTTGGGTGTATCCGCTGCGGGCTTGGATCTCCGCCACCTGGAAGACG
>CAZCTS010000009.1:0-30483 GCA_964501635.1 uncultured Oscillospiraceae bacterium
TTGCGGGCGCCGCTGTCTTTCTGACCGTGTTGTCTCTGTCCTGGATCGGATCGGGCATTTTCGGAGCCGAAAGCGGCGCCGGGACCGCCGGGGATCCCGTTGTGACCAAGAGCTATGTGGACGCGCTCTTCGCTTCCGTATCCCAGGGTACAGAAGCTGCGGTCTTCGAGGTGGTGGAGGTCAACGCCGGAGCCAGCCTGATCGGCGGCGCCGGGACCGAGCTGATCCTGCGGGGCGGAAAGGCCAGCGCCATCGACAACGGCGCCGACGGCGTGTCGGATCTTACGGCGGGCAAGGACCTTCGGAGCGGAACGGCCGTGGCCCTCAATCATCTTTTGCTGGTCCCCAGAGCGGACGGCAGAGGGCTCCGCTGCGAAAGCAAAAGCTGGGTGATGGTCAAGGGCGCCTATACGATACAATAGAGAATACGGCAGGCCGGGATGCCTGCCATCAGGGGGTTGGAGATTTGATAAAAAATAAGAGAGCAAGGTTCAAGGGGATGAATCTGGCCTTGGCGCTGGTGATGCTTTTGACAGGGGGAGCGGTGCCGGCCTTCGCTGCTTCGGGGTTTACGGAGCTTCGGAGTTCTTCTCTGGTCATCAACAGCCAGATGACCTTGTTTCAGGGGGTTTATTACGACAATTCCAGTTCCACAAGAACTTCGGAGAATTATCTGGTCTACGAGCCGGGCGCCGATATCACCCCATTCATTTCATATGGAAACGATGTGTACGGGGCGGCGGGCATTTCCAGGATCTATGAGATCGAAGAGGGGGCCGGCCGCCGGATCGTGGCCGCTTCCAACGGCGATTATTTCAATCTGGCCACCGGAGTCTCTCTGGGCGCGGTGATCAAGGACGGGATCCTGAGGACCGGAGAGCACAGCGCGTACGAAACCGTTGGCTTTTTCGAAGACGGCAGCGCCATGATCGGTCGCTTGAATCTGTCGGTCGGCGTGCAGAACCAGCAGACGGCTCAAGGGTTCACCAATGTGGGCTTCAACAAGGCGCTCACCCAGAGCAACGGCGTTGTGCTGTATACAAAAGATTTCGGCCCCACCAACGAAGCCGCCTTCCCGACCCGGAACCTACTGATCCAGATCCAGGAAGGCGCCGCCGTTCCCGGCGGCACGATCCGGGGAACCGTCATCCAAATGGTGGACGCAACGGGCAAATCCTATCTGCTGGAGAACCAGCTGCTGCTATCTTTGGCGGCGGACACCCCCTATGTCTCCGCGCTGGGCATTCTGGAAGCGATGAAACAAGGGGACGAGGTGACGGTCAGCTTCAGCTGCGACGAGCAGTGGTATGATACTGTCCAGGCCGTGGGGGCGGAAAAGCGGCTCCTCACCGACGGACGCATCGAAACCTTCACCGACACGGGGCGGGCGCCCCGGACCGCTTTGGGAATAAGGGACGACGGATCGGTCGTATTATATACCGTGGACGGCCGCCAAAGCGAGCACTCCATGGGCATGACCTTCGCGGAACTGGCTGTCCGGATGCAGGAGCTGGGCTGCCGGGACGCCGTCAACCTGGACGGCGGCGACTCCACCATGCTCTTCGCCACCTACCCGGGCTACGAAGCCCGGCAGCAGGCCAACCGGAGCTCAGGCGCTTCCCTACGGCGTTGCGGCAACTATATCCTCTTCGAAAACAACAAAGCGCCTTCCGCCACACTCCGGCACCTGCACCCCTATCCCTACGATTTCAGGGTCCTGGCCGGAGCCAGCGTCCCGGTGGAGACCCGGGCCAGCGACGCCAACTACTACTACGTCAAAACGCCTTCCTCGGGGATCTCATACAGTTTAAGTTCTAAAAATCTAGGAACGGTCTCCGATCAAGGGGTCTTTACGGCCGGCAGCCAGAGTCAGACCGGCAGGCTGGAGGTTCGCTACGGAAGCGTCACCGGCTCCGCCTCCGTATCGGTCGTCGCTTCTCCGGACAGCGTCATCCTGGTGGCGCCGGACACGGGAGCCCCCGTGCCCGAATATGCCTCGGTGTCGGCGGGCGAGACCTATCCGCTTTCGGCAAAGGCCACTTATCAAATGATGGATCTGATCTCCGACGCGGCCTCCTACACCTGGAAGGTGGAAGGCAACATCGGAACCGTGGACGAGAAAGGTGTGTTCACCGCCACGACCACGGAACTGGGGACCGGCCTTGTCACCGCCACCGCAGGGGGGCGCAGCGACTCGGTCAAGGTGACGGTCGTCACGGAGGGACAGCCCCTGGAGACTTTCGAGGACGAGAACGCGCTGATCCTGCTTCCGGGGACTTACGAAAGTGTGAGCGCGGCCGTTCAGAACGATCCGGCCTATGTCCACAACGGACACAGGAGCCTGGCGCTGGTTTATCAATTTGATTCTCAGGAGGCAATTCCTGCGACACAAGGCGCCGTGGAACTTCCGGATGAACAGCTGATCCCGCTGGATCTGGACTTTCCGGACAAGAGCCCCACCATGCTCAGCGCCTGGATCTATGGGGACGGCTCCGGCCAGGCCGTGATGCTGAAGGTGGCCACGGATCAAGCGAGCCAGTTCATTACCCTGACGGAACTCAATTTCCAGGGTTGGAAGCTGGCTTCGGTGCAGCTGCCCAAAGGCGTGCGGAGCCTGGAAGGGCTTGGGATCCACCCGATCCCCGGCACGAAGAGCAGCGGCAAGGTTTACCTGGATCAGCTCATGGCCGGCTACGGATACTATCTTGACACAGAGGCGCCGGTGATCACTGTCGACGCGTCCGGATCCATGCTCGCCGCTACGGTCGCGGATGGAATGGACACGGCTCTTTCGGCCTCAGCCATGAGCCTCACCTACGACGGGAAGCCCCTCGCTTTCGATTACAGCGTTGGCAGCAAGACCCTGTCTGCCCTTTTGCCGGAGGGGGACGGATATGAACATCGGGTGGTGATCCGATCTGCAGACAAAAGCGGCAACATCGGCCGGCTGAGCTTCGCCTTGCTCACAGATCCGGTCACCGAAGATTTCGTCAAGGAAGCGGTCTTCGCCGACATGCCGGAAACCCACTGGGCCACGCCCTTTGCCGAGTACCTGTACCGGCAGGGGATCCTGACCGGCCGCATGGCCGGGGAGACCCGGATCTACGATCCGGAAAAAACCATGACCCGGCAGGAGTTTGCGGCGGTGATGGTCCGCTGGCTGGGCATCGACCCCCAGGCTTACGCAGACAAGCAGCTGGCCTTTGCCGACGCGGCCGCGATCCAGGACTGGGCGCTGAACTCCGTCCGGGCGGCCGTGGATCAAGGATTCATGACTGGAAAATCAGTCTCGGGCAGCAGCAAAGTCCTGTTCGATCCCAAAGGACCTATCTCTCGTCAGGAAGTGATGACCGTGATCGGCCGGGTCCAGGAAAAGGGCTATGTCCAGGCTGAAATGAATTTTACGGATGCGGACCGGATCGCAGCCTGGGCGCTTCCCTACGTGAGCGCTCTTGTGGGGCAGAAGGTGATCTCCGGATTCAACGGCAAGCTGGACCCGACCGGAAATGTCACCCGGGCTCAGATCGCAAAAATCATATCCGAACTGAATTAAAGGCTATTTGATGAGGATCATGCTCTTTGCCGCCGGCGGAGACATCGGAGGCGGAAAAACTCATATCCTGTCCCTTGCCAGGGAACTGGCCGAAGAGAACACCCTTCGGCTCGTCAGCTTCCGCCGGGGCGTCCTGTCCCGGGAAGCCCGGGAAATGGGCATCGACACGGTGGATGTGGACAGCGGCCTTGGCACGATCAAAGCTTACCAGATCGCCCTTTCCCAGGCGGAGGATTTTTCCCCGGATGTGATCCACTGCCACGGCGCCAAGGCCAATATGCTGGGCATCCTGGTCAAGCGGATCAAGGGGATCCCGGTCATGACCACGGTCCACTCGGACCCCCGGCTGGATTATCTGGGTATGCCTTTAAAGCAATATACTTATGGGTTGATCAACGCCTTTGCTCTGCGGCATATGGACTACTATGTGGCCGTGGCCGACCGGATGCAGGATCTTCTGATCGAAAGAGGGTTTGACCCCCAAAGCATCTTTACGGTGTACAACGGCTTGGATTTCTCTCGGGCAGCCCGGGAAAACCGTCCTCTCAAAAGCCCGGAGGAAACGATTCGGGTCGGCATCGCGGCGCGATTGACGCCGATCAAGGACATCAGCACGGTGATCCGGGCCTTTGCGGCGGCCTACGACCAGGAGCCCCGCTTGA
Source organism: uncultured Oscillospiraceae bacterium (assembly GCA_964501635.1). Lineage (GTDB taxonomy): Bacteria > Bacillota > Clostridia > Peptostreptococcales > Anaerovoracaceae > UBA10908. The sequence goes on from CAZCTS010000009.1 coordinate 4,216, forward strand.
GACTTTCCATCGCCGGCACCGGAGAAGACGCCGCATCCCTCAAAAAACTGGTGGACCAGCTGGGCATCGCCGCCGTGACCGTCTTCGAAGGCTGGATCGAGGACATCAAAGCCTATTTTTCCGGGATCGACATCAACGTGCTGGCTTCCCTGTCGGAAACGTTTCCCTACTCCCTTCTGGAAGGAGCCTACCAGCACTGCCCGGCCATCGCCACCAACGTGGGCGGCATCCCTTCCCTGATCGAGCACGAAGTGAGCGGTTACCTTTTTGACCCGGGCGATGTGGATACCTTCGCCGGCTATCTGCTGAAGCTGGCGCGGGATCAAGATCTGCGGCAAACCCTGGCGGAAAACCTGTTTCAAAAGGCCGCGCGATCCTTTTCCCTGGAAAAGATGAAGCAGGACCAGCAGCGGATCTACGAGACGGTCCTGCGCAGGAGCAAAGCCGACAAGCGCTCCGGCGCGGTTTTATGCGGAGCCTATGGCCGCGGCAATGCCGGGGACGAAGCCATTCTCCGGGCCATCCTGACCCAACTGCGGCAGATCGATCCGGATATGCCTTTTCAGGTGATGTCCCGCAACCCCCGGGAGACCCGCCTCAAGGAAAAGGTGGGCAGTTATTTTATCTTCAACGTGCCCGCTTTTTTGAAAAGCCTCCGAAAGGCCCGGCTTTTTGTCAACGGCGGGGGGAGCCTGATCCAGGATGTCACCTCCAGCCGATCCCTGTACTTTTACCTGTTCACCCTTTGGGCCGCCCGCCGGCTGGGCTGCAGGATCGTGATGTACGGCTGCGGGATAGGGCCCATCGACAAACCGCAAAACCGTCGGATCGCAGGAAAAGTCCTCAACACCACCGCGGATATCATCACCCTTCGGGACAGCGTTTCCCTGGAGCTGCTCCGGGCCATGGGCGTGTCCAGGCCGGAGATCATTCTGGCGGCGGACCCAGCAGTGAATTTAAAACACGCCGCAGCGGAAGACGTCCGGCGGGCCTTTGACCGGGAAGGCATTCCCGCCGATCTGCCGAAGATCGGCTTTTGCCTCCGGGCCTGGGATACCTTCACACGCCCCGAAGAAGTGGCCAAGGCGGCGGATTACGCCTGGAAGACCTATGGATTGACTCCGGTGTTCCTGCCCATCGAAATGCCCAAGGACATGCCGGTGGGGGAGAGAGTGTCTGGGATGCTGTCATCGCCCCATTATGTCTGCAGGAAAAGCCATCCGGTGGAGGATCTGATCGGCATGCTGGGCTCCATGGAACTGGTCCTTGGCATGCGGCTTCATTCCCTGATCTTTGCCACAGCCGGCGGAGCGCCGGTCATCGGCATCTCTTACGACGTAAAAGTAGACAGCTTCATCAAGGATATCGGATCCACCGCCTGTGTCTCCCTGGTGGATCTGGAGGCGGAGACCCTGTGCCGGCACATCGATCTTGTGATGCGGCGAGGCAAAGACCAATTGGGCGCCGAGGTGCGTCACCGGCTGCAGGATATGGAGCGAGCCAACGGCATCGCCGCGGCCAAGCTGCTGGAGCAGGGGAGAAACAGCGCATGAGAAAGATATTGTGTTTATCCACCTCCAACTACGATCCGGTGCCCACCCGCAAGCAAAACGTCATGAACCGGATGACGGATGCGCAGGTGTTGTATGTGGATCCCCCGGTGACGCTGCTGGCGCCCTTGAAGGATCCTGCGACCCGGGAGCGGCTGAAAGCCCATCGCCTGGCCGGGCGCCAAAAACAGGATCACCTGAAGGTCTACGCCTCTCCGCCGGTCCTGCCTTTTTACAATCGGCTGCGGCTCATCAACAAAATAAACCAGAAAAAGCTGGCAAAATATCTTAAAGGTCTCCTGCAGGACAACGATTTTGGCACAGAGTTTTTCCTCTGGTGCTACTCGCCCTCTTCAGCGGATCTGATCAAACCGCTGGCCGCGGCGCTGGGCATGGAGCCCAAAGACCTCCGGAGCAGGACCGTCTACGATTGTGTGGACAGACATTCAGCCTATCCGGGCATGATAGACCCCCGCATCGTGGACGATATGGAGGAGGACCTTGCTCGAAACGCGGGGACGGTGTTTGCCACAGCCCAGGGCCTGTACGAGCGCTTATCCGTTTACAACGGCAATACCCATCTGATCCCCAACGGCGTGGACTACGAACTGTTTTCCTCCGTGGCCCAAGGCACTGCGGACGAAGACCGGCCTCCCACCTTCGGTTTTGTGGGCATGCTCCAGGAGTGCATCGATTACGGGTGCATCCGGGCCGTGGCCAGGGCGTATCCGAAAGGAAGGGTGGTGCTGGCGGGCAGGGCGCTGCCGGGCGTGGATCTGGAATGGACAAGGAACTATCCCAATCTGGAGTGCCTGGGCCTGGTCCCCCAGGAGCGTCTTCCGGAGATCATGCGGGATTTTCATGTCTGCCTGAACGTCTTTATCCCCAACGAGTTGTCCAAGGACGTAAGTCCATTAAAATTTTACGAATACCTCGCCACGGGCAAACCGGTGGTGAGCACGCCGGCGCCCCTTCAGGTCAAGGACTTTGCGGACTGCATCTATCTGGCCGGCAGCGAGGAGGAGTTTGTGCAAAAGTGCGGGGAAGCTCTGGGCGAACAGCCCCAGGATCCCAGAAGGGCTCTGCGGATGAGCCGCGCCAGGGATTGCTCCTGGGCGGAGCGGCTTCTGGCCATGCGCGGCGCCCTGGGATGGGATCAACAGGAATAAGTGGAGGAAAGCATGAAAATCATCGATGAAAAAGGAAAATTGCTGGGGCTGATCAACGTGGTGGATCTGATCGCCCTGTTGGCGCTCGTGGCCGTGATCGGCGCCATCGGCGTGCAGCTTTTAGGCTCGAAGGTGACGGATGCGGTGTCCGAAAAGGTGGATTGCTACATGGAAGTGGCCATCATCGGCGCCGCCCCCAGGATATTCCAGGAGGCGATCCGTCAGGATCTGGCGGGAGAGCGGCTGGTTTCCGGGAACGAATACCTTTCCGCAACGGTGGAGGACGTCTGGCTGGAAGACTACCAGATCCAGGCGATCACTTCGGACGGCCGCATTGTGGACGCCAAAGATCCCACGAAAAAGAACATCATCGTCCTGATCAAGACCACGGTGCCAAAGGATACGGCCAGTCCCAAGATCGGAAGCCAGGAACTGCGGTCCGGCAGGACCTACATCGTCAAGACCCAGCGCTTCGAATCCAGCGGGACCATCCGCTATGTGGAGATGGGGCAGTACGATCCGCCCGAAAACCTGAGCGATGTCATGTAAAGGATAGCGCAGATGAAAGCCATTATCGAAAACAGCATCCTGACGCGCTTCCCCGCAGCCATGGAACTGGGATATCGCCATTCCCGGACCGGGCGGATTTGGGCTGCTTTTTGTGACAGAGGAGATCCGGCTGCGGCTTCGGTCTATCAGCGAATGCTGGAAAGACTTCAAAGCACCCTTCGGCGCCTGGGGGATTTTTTCGAAGCCGGCGCATTCGGCCGGGGCGTCGAAAGCATCCGAGTCCTGTGGCTCCGCTTGACCCGGGACAGCCGAATGCTATCCCTCCTTCGCCGCTGGCCCGTTCACCGCTGGTTTCTGGTGGTGTTTGCCCTGTACCTGCCCATCGAGTACGCCCTGCGGGATGTGCTGGGCCTGGGTCGGATCGCTTCGGTCTGGGAAGAACTGCTGATCGGAGCGGGGATCCTGCTGGTGCTGTGGCGCACAGCCCGTGGCCGAGGAGCCGCCTTCGCCCGGGGCACGATGCTGGAGATGGCCATCCTGCTATTTATGGCCGTCGGTCTCTTCCTGATGGTGATCAATAGGCCCTATCCTTCTGTGGCCCTGGCGGGGTACCGGGCGCAGGTGCAATACATGGTGTGGTTTTTCCTGATCCTGCGCCTGCTGGAGGATCGAAAGGATGCCGCGGCCCTCTACGGCGCCTTTGCCATGACGGTGCTGCTGATGTGCTTACATGGGATCTACCAGTATGCGATAGACGTGGAGATCCCGGCCAGTTGGGTGAGCCAGACCGAAATGGGCGTGCGCACCCGGGTCTTTTCCCTGACCGGCAGCCCCAATATTTTCGGCTCTTTGATCGTGCTGGCCGCTCCGATGCTGGCAGGCCTGATGTATTATTGCACTTCGACCCGATGGAAACTTTTCTTCCTGGCTGCCACCGGCGCCGCTTGCCTCTGCATCCTCTTCACCTTTTCCAGGGGCGCCTGGATCGGACTGGCCGTAGCCGTCGTGCTCTTTGCCTTCTATGCGGACAAGCGGCTGCTGCTGCTGATGACCACGGCCATTGCAGGCATCCTGGTGGCGGTGCCTTCCATCACCAGCCGGCTCACCTATCTTTTTACCACAGACTACGCGGAAGCCTCCGCCATCGGCGGACGGGCCCTGCGCTGGCAGGTGGGCCACGATCTTCTGATGGAAAATTCCCCCTGGCTGGGATTCGGTTTGGGCCGTTTTGGCGGCGCGGTGGCCATGAACAACAAACTCCTGGACGAGACCGAAACATTCCGCTATTTTTATATGGATAATTATTATTTGAAAACCATGGTGGAAATGGGCTATGTGGGGCTGATCTTCTTCCTGCTGGTCCTGGCGGTCCTGGCTGTGACCGGCCTGCGGGCGATCTCCCGCAGCGGCGGCGGTTTTATCCCTGCGGAAGGCAGGGACCCCCTGACGCGCAATGCCGGCAATCCCAAAATGATGAGCGCCGGAATTTTCGCGGGCCTGGCCGGGGTTCTGACCCACTGCTTTTTCGAGAATATTTTTGAGGAGCCCTACATGATGGCTTACTTCTGGGGACTCGCCGCCCTGGTGGTTTTTCTGGGCTTCTACGCAGCGAAACCTGCTGCCGCCGGCGAAGGAACCAGCGAGGCGACCCGATGAAGCTCACAAAAGAAGAGAGGTCCTGGGTCTTATACGACTGCGGCAACTCGGCCTACTCCATGGCCGTCACCACAGCCCTGCTGCCCATCGTTTTCGGCATGTTCGATACCGTGGGGAGCAGCATGGATCTGGGCTATTTCAACTCCATGGCCAGCATCCTGGTTGCGCTGCTCAGCCCGATCCTGGGCACGGTGGCCGATTATAAAGATCGAAAAAAGAGGCTGTTCCTGTTCTTTGCGCTGTTGGGGATCCTGGCTACCGCGTCGCTGGCCTTCGTTCACCCCGACACGGGTCGCTGGGACATCCTGGTCTTGTTTTATGTCCTGTCCGCCGTGGGCTTTTCCGGCGCCAACATCTTCTACGATTCCTTTCTGGTGGACGTGGCTCCGGATGAGCGGATGGACAATGTGTCCTCCCGGGGCTACGCCTTCGGATATATTTCCAGCGTCATCCCCTTCGGCATCAGCCTGGGCATCATCTACTGGCTGGGGATGGACCGGGTCCTGGGGTATCAGATCGGCTTTATCGTCACGGCGCTCTGGTGGGGACTCTTTACCCTGCCCATGCTTCGGGATGTCCGGCAGCGGCATTACATCGAGCCGGAGCCTCATCCCGTCGCCAACAGCTTCCGAAGGCTGGGGGCTACCTTTGCCAATATCCGGGAGCACCGGACGGTCTTTGTGTTCCTGATCGCATACTTTCTGTACATCGACGGCGTGGACACCATCATCAAGATGGTCGTTCCCTACGCTTCCGCCATTCTGGGCGGGGACGCCCTGGACACCTTTACGCTGCTGGGCATCCTGCTGGTCATCCAGATCATCGCGTTCCCCTGCGCCATCATATACGGCAACCTTGCAAAAAAATATTCCACCCGGACCATGATCCAGGTGGCGATCGCAACGTATATCATATCCTGTGTGGCCGCTTTCTTCATCTCCTCCGTCTGGCACATCTTCATCCTGGGCGCCCTGATCGGCTCGGCCCAGGGGGGCATCCAGGCCTTGAGCCGCTCCTACTACGCCCGCTTGATCCCCAAGCAAAATTCCAACGAGTTTTTCGGCTTCTACAACGTGTTCGGAAAGTTTGCCGCCATCATCGGCCCCGGGGTGATGGCCCTGACCACCACGCTGACCGGGAACGCCAGGCTCAGCATCCTGGCGATCATTCCGCTGTTCGTGGCAGGGCTCCTGGTCTTTCTGACCCTTCCGAAAGAAGAGATCCGGCAGGAAGGGGAAGGGAGGGAAGGATGACGCCCGTATCGCCCCAGTCTGGGTCCGCAAAGGGCGGCCCGCTGGTCATTTTATCCTACGACGCATTTTCTCAGGACAACTGGGAAGAGGCGGCCGCGTTGCCCAACATGGCTTCTCTGATCCGGAAAGGGACCCACTGCACGAATTTGCGCAGCGTCTATCCGACGCTGACCTATGCGGTGCACACCACCATGGTCACCGGTGTTTCCCCGGGCGTCCACGGCATCCTGCACAACAACCCGCTGCAGCCCTTCGTGCCCGAAGCGCTTCAGGACTGGTACTGGTACAGGGAAGCCATCCGGGTCCCCACGCTCTACGACGCCGCCGGGGCTGCGGGCTTGACCACAGCCGGCATCCTGTGGCCTGTGAGCGGGAAAGCTTCCATTCGCTACAATTTGCCAGAAGTAAAAGCGCTGGGTAAGGAAAGCCAGGCGCTGAAGGTGTTCAAAAACGGCAGCCCGCTGTTTTGCCTGGATATGTTCCTGCGATACGGAAAGATCCTGCGCGGGCACAGGCAGCCGGAGCTGGACGATTTTTCCACCCTCTGCGCCGCGGATACCATTCGCCGGAAAAGACCCGACCTGCTGCTCCTTCATCTGATCGAGCTGGACGACTGCAAGCACGAGTTCGGAACCACCGCTCCCCGGATACGGGAGGCGATCCGCCGGATGGACCGCCGCATCGGCCAGGTGCTGGAAGCCCTGGACCAGGCTGGACTTAACCAGACTGCGACCCTAATGATTTTGGGGGATCACGGCCAGCTGGACGTGCATAAAAAAATACGGCTCAACAACCTGCTGGCTGCGGCCGGACTATCAGGCTCCAAAGAGGATCCACGCTCCTGGCGGGCCTACTGTCAGAGCACGGGAGGGAGCGCCACCCTGCACATCCGGCCGGGAGACGGGGAAGCGGAAGCGCTGGCGCTGGAGGTCCTTCGGCAGGCCGCCGAAGATCCGGCTTATGGGATCGAGGGGATCTTCGGCCCCGGCGAAGCGGATGTGCTGAAGGCCGGCGGCACCGCCCGGTACTGGATCGAGTGTGTAAAAGGATACGGGGTCAGCGAAACCCTGGGGCCGCCGAATGTGGTCGACCTGGACGCGCAAGGCCAGGTGTACGCCACCCACGGCTACAGCCCGGATAAAGAAGGGTATCGCTGCAATTTCCTGATCGCAGGACCGGCGATCCGGAAGGGGAGCCGCCTTGCGGCGATGAACATGGTGGATGTGGCGCCGGTGGCGGCAAAGGTGCTGGGTCTGGAAATGCAGGGCATGGAAGGCGACGTTCCCGAAGGCATCTTCACCTCTTCTCATCTGCGATAGACGATTTCCCCTCCCAGAACGGTCATCAGGACGCGGGTGTCCTTGATCGCTTCCGCTTCGACGGAGAAGATATCCTGATCCAACAGGACGAAGTCCGCGTATTTCCCCGGCGACAGGCTCCCCTTTACATTTTCTTCGCAGGATGCATAGGCGCCGTTCAAGGTGAATCCCTTGACGGCTTGTTCCACCGTAAGGCATTGTTCCGGGTTCCACCCGCCCGGCGGCTGGCCGGCAAGGGTCTTGCGCGTGACTGCGCAGTAGATATTTTTCATGACATCAAAATGCTCCACGGGAGCATCCGAGCCGCAGGCGTAGACGACGCCGCTGTCGGCCATGGTCCGCCAGTTGTAAGAGCTGCGGGCTTTTTCTTTCCCCACCCGGGCCTCCACAATGGCGATATCCGAGTCCAGAAAAATCGGCTGGATATGGGCGATCACCCGAAGGTCCCGGAATTTTTTCAGGAGAGGCTCGTCGGTGATCTGACAGTGGACCAGACTGTGGCGCATGTCCGCTTTGGGATTGCGCAGCATAGCTTTTTCGATGGAGTCGAAGGTCATGCGCAGCTGGCCGTCTCCTATGCAGTGGACTGCGCAGGGCATGCCCCGGTCATGGGCAAAGGCGATCAGCTCGTCCAGCTCTTCCTGCGAAAAGACGCTGATTCCCCGTGTTGTCGGATCGTCCGCATAGGGCTGGGCCATGAAGGCGGTCCGGCCGCCCAGAGAACCGTCCCCCAGCAGTTTAAGGGGACCGATCCGGAACAGATCGTCGCCCTGGCCCCAGTGGTATCCCAGCGCAAAAAATTCCTTCAGGCGGGAAAGCGGGGGAAGCAGGCACTGCTGATAGACCCGGACAGGCAGGGTGCGGGTCCGGGCCATTTCAAAATAGACATCCAGGACCTTTTGATAATCCGCCGGGGCAACGGCCTCCAGGTCGTCGCTCTGGACCGAAGTGATGCCGCATTCCAGCAGTCTGGCGGCTCCGTTTTCGATCATTCTTTGGATGTCATCCTTGGAAAGGGAAGGCACCGCATTGTAGACCATATCCCTGGCCGCCTCCTGAACGATGCCCAAAGGCTCGCCGTTTTCGTCCACGTCGATCTTTCCGCCTTCGATCGGACGGGGATCCCGCCCCACGCCCATCCGCTCCAGGGCTTTCGAATTGACGGCGATTACGTGGGCGCAGGTCCGGACAAAGCTGATGGGGATCTGGGTGGAGATCCGATCCAGGTCGTAGCGGGTGGGATAATCCTTTTGGCTCCAATTCTCGTTGTTCCAGCCCCGGCCTTGCAGCCAGCGGGTATCCGGCTGCTCTGCCAGGAACTTTCGGCCTTCGGCGATCAGATCCTCCAGGCTTTGCGTCTGTCCCAGATCGACCTTTTCCAGGCTGTATCCATAGCTGAGGAGGTGCAGGTGGCTGTCGCAAAACCCGGGCAGCAGAAGCTTCCCCTCCAGGTCCACTACCCGGGTGTCCGGACCGCGAAGCGCCAGGATATCCTGATCGCCGCCCACCCGCAGGATAATGCCTCCCTTGACCGCCACCGCCTCTGCCCGGGGCATGACCGGGTCCATGGTCCGGATGTTTCCGTTGATAAAGATCGTATCCATGCTGACTCCTTTTTGCCGGACGGTAGCGTCAAAACAAGGCTATCCATCCTGTTTCTCCTATGATATCATAATAAAACACCTTTGCAGGCGCGACATTCATAAAATCATGAGCGCTCAGAGATCATTCTGCCCGCAGAGCGAAGGGAGGCCACATGATCGATTTATGGAATGGAGGGCAGGCGGCCGCCTGGGCGGTGCTGCTGTTCATACTCTACGCCATAATTTCTGAAAAGATTCCTTACCCGCTGGCCGCTTTCGGCGGTCTGCTGGCGCTGGGCCTGTTCCATGTGGCCGAAGCGGGAGACCTGTTCCGCGGTTTTTCTTCACCGGCTCTTTTTACGGTGGCCATCGTGCTGGTCCTGAGCGCGGGCATATTGGAATCCGGCGTTTTCGCGGGCTTCGGAAGGGCGATCGGCGCCAGGGTCAAAACCCCCGCGAAGCAATTGTTCGCGCTGTTTATTTCCACTTCGCTGCTTTCTTCTTTTATGAACAATGTAGGCGCTGTGGGCATCATGCTTCCCACGGCCAGGCGGATGGCCGGCCGGGCCGGCCGGGACAAGGCGGACTTCGGGATGCCTGTGGCCTATGCTTCCATTCTGGGGGGATCAACTACGCTGATCGGAACCGCTTCCAATCTGATCGTCTCCTCGTTCCGGCTTCAGGCTTTCGGCAGCCCTTTCAGGATGTTCGATTTCGCTGCGCAGGGCATTGCGATGATCGGGGCAGGTATTCTGGCGCTGTTCCTGTGCCGGCTTTGCGGCTTTAAGCCTGCTTCGCAGAAGGCTCCGGCATCATTGGATCTGAATTTGGATAGCTTGGAAACTATGCCCCGACGGGATGCCCGCAAAAGCAGGATCGTTGTGGCCGCTTTGATTCCGGCCATCCTTGCGGCGGCAGCCGGATGGGTCCATCCTTCCGTCGGATTCGGTCTGGCAGTGATCCTGTGGTTGGCCACGGGGGTACTGTCTTCGGACAACGCGCTTCAAAGCCTCAATATCCCGGTCATCCTATTTTTGGGGAGCATGCTCAGCTTGTCCTCGATCCTGGAGCGCACCGGCGCGCTGGAATCCGCCGCCAGTCTGATCTTGCCGCTGGCCAGGCTCCTGCCGCCTTTTGGGGTCATTCTGGCTGTGGTCGCTTTTACGGCTCTGTTTGCCAATGTGATCGACAACACGGTGGCGGCGGTCATCATGGCGCCGCTGGTCATCCAGCTGGATCTGGCCGGATCCGCGGCCGTGGGCGCGGACGCGCTTCTGCTGGCGGTGGCTGCTGGGGCCAGCCTGGGAATCGTTCTTCCGACCCACCAGGCTGCCATCGTCGCCATGGAAAGCACGGGATTTTCCAGGAAGAGTTTTATTAAAACGGGCTTGGCCATCGCGCTGCCGGCGGCAGTCATGGCTGCGGCTGTGATTTATGTTGTTTGGCGCTGAAGGTCCGACAGGAGGGAATACGATGGAATTTAAACAAATCTACACGAAGGGACTGGCTCATTGCTCTTATGTGATCGGCGGTCGAAACCAGTGCGTGGTCGTGGACCCTGCAAGAGATGTGGCTCCTTATATCGAAGCGGCCAAAGCCTTCAAATTACCCATTGCCGCTATCATCGAGACCCACCTTCACGCGGATTTTGTATCCGGGCACATCGAACTGGCCGAACGCACGGGGGCCACGATTTATGTGACAGCGCAGGCCAAAGCGGAATACCATCATTACTCAGTAGCGGATGGCGAGGAGTTCCTGATCGACACCCTGCTGTTCCGCATGCTGGACACCCCCGGGCATACGCCGGAGAGCGCAGTTTTTATCGTGTCGGACCTGGAGCGGGGCAAAGATCCGATCCTGGCCTTTACCGGGGATACCCTTCTTGTGGGGGATGCGGGGAGGCCGGATCTTTTCCCGGATCAAAAGGAAGAACTGGCAGGGAAATTGTATGACAGCCTGCGGCGCATCGAAACGATAGGCGACCACGTGGAAGTCTATCCCGCCCACGGCGCCGGATCTCTTTGCGGCAGATCCCTGTCCTCGAAGCTCTCCTCCACCATCGGAACGGAACGCATGCAAAACGAGGCGCTGAACCTCCATCCCAAAGAAACCTTTATCCGGACATTCCTGAAAGGAATGCCGGAGGCTCCGGATCACTTTTCCCGCTGCTCCCGGATCAACCGCATCGGCGCGCCGCCGGTTTCCTCGCTCAAGGCTCCCGCCGCCTATGCGCCCAAAGCATTTTTGGATCTGGTCCGCTCAGGCCATCTGGTGGTGGACAGCAGAAGCCAGCTTCCTTTTGCCGCAGCCCATGTGCCCGGATCGTTTGGCCTGAGCTTGAAAGGCAATTTTGCCACATTTTCCGGCTGGGTGCTGCCGCCGGATGCGCCTCTTCTGCTCATTGCAGATTCGCCGGCTCAACTGCAGGAATCCCTTCGCGGGCTGTACAGCGTAGGGCTGGACAACGTAGTCGGGTATCTGGAGGGTGGGATGGAGGCCTTCGAGGAAAGCGGATACCGGACCTCCAGGCTGGAAAGCATCTCCATCGAAGAGCTGAAAGAGCGGATGGATTCGGGCGAGCTGCTGGTGGTGGACACGCGGCTCAAGAGCGAGTACGACAAAGCCCACATCAGCGGAACGATCCATGCGGCTGCCCCGGATGTGCGGTTCCGATATAAGGAATGGGAAGGAGACAGGACTGTGGCCTTTATCTGCAACACCGGAAACCGCTCTCTTCTGGCCGGCAGCCTGATGCTACGCCAGAGCAGCATGGAGCGGGTGATCAACGTGATCGGCGGGACCACCGCCTGGGCGAAAATGGCTTACCCCTTGGAAAAGGAGAATTAGCATGGATGTTTTCCGCGCATTGTTTGTCGACCCCTGGCCCTGGTGGCTGGGCGGGATCCTGATCGGACTGCTGGTGCCGCTTCTGTATTATTTCCTGAATACAGCCCTGGGCGTATCCACCGGATACGGCAATCTGGTCAAGCTGTTCCTGCCTCATACCAAACTGAAATGGCTCAACACAAGCACCTATGCCAAGGTGTTCAACTGGCGCTTGTTCTTTATCGCCGGCATGATCCTGGGCGGCTTTCTTTCGGCCCGGTTTTCCGGCAATCCGCTCTGGACGGCTGAAATGGGATTGTTTACGAGGCGGGTCCAATGGCCCGCTTTCGCCTACGCCGCCTGGTTCCTGGGAGGCGGATTTCTCCTGGGCCTCGGGTCTCGGATCGCCGGCGGCTGCACTTCTGGCCACAGCATCCACGGCATCGCCACGCTGCAGCCCTCCAGTTTCTTGTCCACAGCGTTTTTCCTGCTTTTCGGCACGATCGGCGTCGGGGCGATCCGGGCGCTGCTCATGGGAGGTCTGTGATGGCAAAGAATATGCAATATCTCCTGTTCGGCTCGATCTTCGGCTTTGCGCTGAGCCGGGTGGGCGCTTCGGACTACGATTTGATTTTTACCATGTTCACCGGAGAAAATATGAAACTGGCCTATGTGATCATCACGGCGATCCTCACGGCCGGAGCCGGCATGGCCGTGCTGAAACGGCTGGGCATGAAGGGCTACGGCGGAACGCCCATCACCCTGAGCAAGAAACCGCTCCAGGTGAAGCTGAACATCCTTGGCGGCGCCATTTTCGGCCTGGGCTGGGCGGTCACCGGGGCCTGCCCAGGCACAGTGCTGGCCCAGGTGGGCGAGGGCAAACTGCTGGGGCTGGTAAGTATGACGGGCATGGTGCTGGGCACCTATGCCTACGCGTTGATGCAGGAGAGGAAGGAAGAATAGATGGAACGATCGCTCAGCGAGGCGGGGCTCTCCAGGATCTATCTGGCGGGAGGCTGTTTTTGGGGCTTGCAGAAGTACATGGACCTGATCCCGGGCGTCGTGGGCACCCAGGTGGGCTACGCCAACGGGAAGACGAAGGACCCCACTTACGAAGACGTTTGTACCAGCGGCACAGGTCATGCGGAAACCGTCCGGGTGGACTACGATCCGGCTCGGATCTCCCTCTCCCGATTGCTGGGACTGTACATCGAGGCCATCGATCCCTTCAGCCGGAACCGGCAGGGTTTTGACATCGGCCCCCAGTACCGGACCGGTATTTATTATGAAACCGAAGAGGACCGGGCCACGGCAGAAACCGTCATGGGAGAACTGCAGAAAGGCTCCGTCAAATCAGTGATGGTGGAAGTGGTTCCCCTGGACAACTACTTTCCTGCAGAGGAGTATCATCAAAAGTATTTGGAAAAGCATCCCGGGGGCTACTGCCACATCGGAAGGGATGTGTTTCGCAGGATGGAAAAGGAGGCAAAACAGGGATGAAGTTCGAAAAACGATCTAAAGAGGACCTGAAGGCCTCGCTGACGCCCCTGCAGTACGAGGTGACCCAGCACAGCGCCACGGAACCCCCGTTTCGCAACGAGTACGACCAGCATTTTCAGGAAGGCATCTATGTGGATATCACCACGGGGGAACCCTTGTTTTCTTCGCTGGACAAGTTTGAGTCCGGCTGCGGATGGCCCAGTTTCGCCCGGCCTTTGGAGCCGGCGTCGGTTGCGGAGTTCCTCGACAAGGCCCACGGCATGCTTCGCACGGAAGTGCGGAGCAGGGCGGGAGACGCCCACCTGGGCCACGTGTTTCCCGACGGGCCCCGGGAAAGGGGCGGGCTGCGCTATTGCATCAACAGCGCGGCGCTTCGCTTCATCCCCAAAGAACAGATGGAAGCCTTGGGTTATCAGGAATGGCTGAAATTATTTGAATAGCAGTTCAATTGGGTGACCAGGTCACAGAGGGGAAGGACTGCGCTTGTTGGAGAACAGAAACTGTTGTATAATAAGTTAAAATAATCACATACACATGAGGAGGAAAAAATGAGCGAATCAAAGACCATGGAAAATTTGATGAAAGCCTTTGCGGGAGAATCCCAGGCTAACCGGAAATACTTGTCCTTCGCAAAGAAAGCGGAGGCCGAAGGAAAGATGAACGCGGCTAAATTGTTCAAGGCGGCGGCGGACGCGGAGACCCTCCACGCATTGAAAGAGTTCGAGCTGGCCGGCAAGATCCATACCACAGAGGAAAACCTGAAGGCCGCCATCGACGGAGAGACTTACGAGTACAAGGAAATGTATCCGGAGTTCATCCAGGAAGCCCAAAACGAGGGAAACAAAGCGGCAGTCACGGCTTTCAGCTATGCCATGCAGGCGGAGGAAGTCCACGCGAAGGTGTACAAGGAAGCGCTGGAGAGCCTCGGCTCCACAGAAGAAGTATTCTATTATCTGTGCCCGGTGTGCGGCAATATCGAAAAGAGCGTCCCGGAAAGGTGCTCCATCTGCGGCGTGCCCGGACAGAAATTCATCAAGTACTAGTCTTATCCGGGCGGGGGAGCAGAGGTTCCCCCGCCCTTTTCCTAATGGAGGGAACGAATGAAATCCAATCGACAAAGCAGGGGGCTCAGCGCCGTCACTGCCCTGGCCTTTATTGTGATGGTGGCGGCCAACGGCCTGGCCAACGCGCTGCCCATCAACGGACTCCAGACCGGCCAGGTGTCCGACGCCTACCCGAACCTCTTTGCGCCGGCAGGCCTCACCTTTGCCATATGGGGGCTTATTTACCTGCTGCTGGGGATGTACACCCTGTATCAGTTTGGGTTCTTTCGGGAAAAAAGCGATAGCGAGCCCGGATTTCCTGAAGAGCGGGTCCAGAAGATCTTCGCCTTTTCGTCCCTGTGCAACACGGCATGGATCTTTGCCTGGCACTACCGCCTGATCTCCCTGTCCCTGGCCCTGATCGCGGGCATTCTGGTCTGCCTGGTCCTGATCAACAAGATGTTGCGGGAGGCCCCGCTGTCGGACCGGGAAAAGGTTTTCGTCCGTCTGCCCTTTAGCGTCTACTTCGGCTGGATCACCGTGGCCACCATCGCCAACGCCACCACGATGCTCGTGGACAGGGGCTGGAGCGGTCTGGGTTTGAGCCAGTCCGCCTGGGCGGTGATCATCCTGCTCGTGGGCATGCTGATCGGAACAGCCACGACCTTGCGGAACCGAAGCGCGGCCTACGGTCTGGTCCTGATATGGGCCTACGGCGGGATCTGGCTGAAGCACAGCTCGGAGAGCGGTTTTGCAGGGCAGTATCCCAGTGTCATCGCAGCAACATTGCTGTGCATCGGCCTTTTTGCCGCATCCCAAGCCTACCTCTTTTTCAAGGCCAGGAAAGCGGTGCAATAAAAGCATGAGGATAGGGTATGCCTGCGTCACCATCGGGCCGGAAGACACGCAGATGAAAACCTGCCGACAGAGCAACGCCTCCCGGGAGATGCTCCTGGATCTGATCGCCCACAACCTGGCCTCTCTGGAAAAGCAGATCGACTACAACCTTCGCATGCGCATCGGGCTTTTTCGGATCAGCTCGGATCTGATTCCTTTCGGTTCCTCACCGGTGAATAGGATCCCCTGGTGGGAAGTCTTTGCGGATACCCTGGAGGGCATCGGACAGAAAATACGCGCCGGCGGCATGCGGGTCTCCATGCACCCGGGGCAGTACACCGTGATCAATTCTCCCGATCCAGGGGTGGTGGAGCGAGCGGCGGAGGATCTGATCTACCACGCAAGGGTGCTGGATTCTCTGGGTCTTGGCAGCGAGCATAAAATCGTCCTGCACGTGGGCGGCGTGTATCAGGACAAGCCGGCGGCAGTCCGCCGGTTTCTGCATAATCTGGACTCTTTGCCCCAAGCCGTCTGCAGACGTATCATTCTGGAAAACGACGACCGCTCCTACCACAGCGGCGACGTGCTGGCCATCGCCCTGGAATCGGGCCTTCCTGCGGTCTACGACAACCTGCACGACCAGGTGAATCCGGATCCCCGCGGGCTGGGCTCTGCGGCGGTGATTCAGGCCTTTGCGGCCACATGGAGGGAGGGGGACGGTCCTCAGAAAATCCATTACGCCCAGCAGGATGCGGCAAAGAAACCCGGATCCCACGCCCAGAGCGTGGCCATCGGCCCCTTTCTCGATTTTGTGGGACAGCTCCCAGATCCCGCCATCGATGTGATGCTGGAAGTGAAGGACAAAAATCTTTCCGCAGTGAAGTGCATCCTGTGCACCCAGAGCGGGACAAAGATCAGGGATTTGGAGGAAGAGTGGAAGCGATACAAGTATAAAGTGCTGGAGAAGTCCCAGACAGCCTACGACCAGATCCGGGCGCTATTGTCGGACAAGACCAGCGTGAACCCGCTGGCGTTCTACCGTCTGCTGGAAGAGGCCCTGAACCGGGAGGACCGGCCCGGGAGCCGCATCAATGCGGCCATGCACGTCTGGGGTTATTTTCGCAAAGCGGCCACAACAGCGGAGCGGAACCGCTTCCTTCAGCTGGTCGAGGACGTGGAAAAAGGCCGCTCCGATGGAAGGGTCCTCAAAAATTTTCTTCTGCGCCTTGCGCTGCGCTATGAGCAGCCCTATCTGAAAGAATCTTACTACTTCTATCTATAGGTATTTACAATCACCGTCTATAAAATATTTGCAATAAAAAAGGAGCCTGCGGCTCCTTTTTGCATGCTTATTTCTCTGAGATGCTCAGGATCGTAAACCCCGCATTCTTGATCGCCTCCTGCAGAGGCTCTATCTCGCGGCTGTCGGTCCTTAAGAGCATGATGGCGTCGCTGTCGTCGTCGGCCACGACCATTGCCAGATGGCTGATGTTCGTGCCGGTGTCGGAGATCACCGAGCCCAGTTTGGAGAGCATGCCGGGTTTATTGGCGATTTTGATCACGACTCTGGTGCCTGTGAAGCGGGCGCCCAGCATGTCGATGAGGGCGTCGAACAGGTCGCTTTCCGTGACGATCCCCACCAGTTTATTGTTATCGTCCACCACAAGAAGGGCGCTGATGTGACGGTCGCGCATCATGACGGCCGCGTCCTCGATGTGGTCGTCCGGATGCACCGTGAACACGTTCTTGGTCATGGCGTCCCGAACGGTGGATTTGGACAGCAGATAGTTGATCTCGAAGATGCTCAGGGTCGTGGCTTTGCTGGGGGATACCCGCTCCACATCCCGGTCCGTGATGATGCCCACCACCCGGTCCCCGTCCAGAACGGGAACTTTTTTCAGGTTCCGTTCGCGCATCAGGGCCATGAGGGCGTTGATCGAGGCGTTGACCTGGATCGTGTAGGGGTCCTTTGTCATGCGGTCTTTGATGTACATGATTGCTTCTCCTTTCTCAAGGCCCCACACCCGGGGTGTGGGTTCCATACTACAATTCAAGGTAAATGGCTGTTGGTTTTCGATCGCTGAACAAGGAACCATTTGAAAAGAGAGGAGGATGAACGGACATCGCGCAGGGTTTGACCCGCGTGCCTTTACCTTGAGATTGTAGTACAGCCTTCCTGGACGCGCCCGCAATGCACATCCATTGAAGGTATATTACAATCTGACTCGTAGCTTGTCAACAATCGATTTTAATTATATTTGTTAGATTGACACAAAATATCGCGTTCTGGCCGATGAAATCTTATTTTTCCAATTTTCCGATCCTCTTTGCCAGATGACCCCAGGCTTCCTGGATCAGTTTCCGCCCGGCGAACATCGAGGTGAGGGCGGGGTCCAGTTTAGGCGAAATCTCCACCACATCCAGTCCGATGATGTTCAACCTGTCAAAGCAGATCTCCAGAAAGTCCAGCACCTGTCTGGGAGAAAGTCCTCCGAATTGAGGCGTTCCGGTGCCCGGGGCAAAACCCGGATCCAGTCCGTCGATATCCAGGGTGATATAGACCTTGCTGAAGCGGGACAGGGCCCGGACCACATCCCCGGCCACGGCTTCCATACCCTTTCGGCAGCATTCCCTGGCGCTGGCTACAAGCAGGGGATGGGTTTTCTTAAAATCGTATTCATCTGCTTCAATGGAACGGATCCCTATAAAATAAATGTTTTCCGTCCCGCTGACATGATCCAGCTCCAGGGCGCGCCGCTGGGTGCTGCCGTGGCTGAGCCTGTCGCCGCCCATGTGATCGGAGAGATCGAAATGGGCGTCGATGTGGATGATGCCGAAATCTTCTTCCACAGCCCGGTCGATCCCCCGAAGGACAGGAATCGTCGTGCTGTGGTCGCCGCCTACCATGATAAAAAATTTGTTCATTCGAACCAGCCCGGCCACATATTCTGCGATTTGATCGAAATACAGCTCCCTGTCCTGTCCGTGGACAAAATCAAAATCGCCTGCGTCGTGGACGTTCAGCGCGGCAAAGGACTCAAAGTTCTCGGTGAATGGAGAAGGGGTGTAGGTGTTTTCCCTGAGCGCTTTGGGGCCTTCTCCGGCTCCGCCCCGATAGCTGACCGCCTCGTCGAAAGGGATGCCGAAAATGACGGTGTCCGCATCCTTTTCGTTCATCTCGGGTTTGTTGAGGCCGCACCAGGCCCCGGGGTTCAGCGCGTGCAGGTCTTTCGTCGGCATAGACTCCTCCTTTTGATTTTCAGTGTTAAAACGACAGGCGTCTGGAGCGTTTCCGGGTGAGGATCATATCCCAGGTGCCCCATTTTTCTTCTTCGAATATCAGAGATTTTTCGTTGTGCGACACATCGGCGAATCCGCAGGCTTTGTAGCATTTTCGGGCCGCCTCGTTCTGATCGTACACTTTGAGCGTGATGCTGTCCGCCGCCAGCAGATCAAAACAATAGGCTGTCGCCAGCCGCACCATCTTTTGGCCGACGCCTTTTCCCCGGAACGCGGGATCCACCACGATAAAACCCAGATGGGCGTTGTTGATGCGGGGCTCCAGGTGCATCACCGCAAAAAAACCTGCCGGCGCGCCCGATCCATCCAGCGCCGTGAAGAGGCTGCCGTCGCCTTCAGCATCCAGCTTCGCCCGCATTTGATCCAGGGCGGGGGCTGTGGGCGGGTAATCGATCAGGTTCGCGCACCACAGGGCATGTTCCCGCCGGTTGCGGATCCAAGTCAGCAGGGCTTCGGCGTCGGATGCCCGGTAAGGTCTGATTCGCAGCATGATCCCCTCCATATGATTGGATTATACCATATTTTGCGCAAATGATTTCTCCGGTTGTTGCAAAACATCTTCTGTAGTAAAATGAGCCAAATCGCAAAAGGAGAAAAAAACGGAATGAAAATCAGAAAAACTCTGTCAAAAGCCGGACGCAGCGGCTGCCTGATGCCCTTGACCATCGCCCTGCTGGCCTTCCTGCTTCTGCTCTCTTCCCTGTATCTGTTCCCCCAGTTCAAAGCGGCTTTGGGGCTGAAAAATCTGCCCACCTCCTTCGACGAGATGCGGGCGGATCAGGTGATGGGCTATAAGACAGTGGAAATTCGGGACAGCCTGCTGGCGCAAGCCCGGGAAGCCACTTATCTGGTCGTGAGGGAACAGGATGTGTCCGTGGATGTGGAGCTGAGCCAGATGCTCTGGAATATTCCGCTCTTCGAAAAGACAAAGGTCATCCACGCCTTCGGCAAGGGAGCTTTCGGGCTCGATCTGTCATCGCTGAGGGCGGAAGACATCCTCGTGGACCACAACCTGCGCACGGTGACCGTCACCCTTGGCGAACCGGGCCTCTTGTATGTGGAGAACGATTACGAAAAAACCACCTACGAAGAGACGGAGCATGCGCTGCTGTCGTTTGGGGAAATACGCCTGACCCCGGAGCAGCAGACCGTGGTCAGCCGGGACATCCAGAAGGCGATGAAAGAAGTTTTGCAGAAAGAGAGCATGAGCGAGGCGGTCCGCGAAAGCGCCCGCCGCGCGGCGGAAGAGCTTTTCGGCCCTCTGATCTTAGCCATCGTTCCGGGCTATGGGATCTTGATCCGGTAGAGACTGCAGAGATCGCGGCCACCGGGTGTTATTTGCTTGGATTCCAAAATGCTTTGGTGCCCAGCAGGAGCACCGTGTAGATCTCCAGACGGCCGGTCAGCATCAGCAGGCTCATAAACAGTTTCGCGGGTCCCGAAAAAACCGCATAATTGCCCAAAATCCCAAGGGGACCGATGTTCGTTCCCGTGTTGCACAACATGGCGGCCGAGCTGAGATAGGCGGCGGTCATGTCGTCCACATCAAAGGATATGACGAAGGCGCCCACAAGAAAAACAGTCAGGTAGGTAAAAAAGAAAGCGACGATGGCGTTGACTGTGCCGGTGTCCAAGGCCTTCCCCTGAAGTTTGATGCTGACGACCGCATTGGGGTGGATGCGCATGGAAAAGCTTCTCCAGATCAGCTTGGACAGGATGACGATCCGGATGACTTTGATCGCGCCGCCGGTGGAGGCCGATGATCCTCCGATGAATGTCAATATGGTCAGGAGCGTTTTGGAAAAGTCGGGCCATCCGGAGAAGTCGGCGCTGGTATTGCCGGTGGTCGTCATAAAAGAGACCGTCTGAAAAACACCATAGCGAAGGGAATTGACCGTGTCGTAAGTTTCTGTCATCCGAAGGTTCAGGCTGACCAGGACCGCAGACACGGCCATGATGCCAAGAAAGGCCCTCAGCTCGGTGTTTTTCCATATTTTTTGGAACTCCTTGCGGATGGCGTAATAATACAGGCTGAAATTGACACAGGAGAGGATCATAAAAAAGCCGACCACGGTCTCCACGTACATGCTGTTGAATTGCAGCAGCCCTTTGTTGTAATTGTTCAGCCCGCTGGAGGCGATGCTGCCGAAGGAAAGCAGGGAAGCGTCGAACAAAGACAGCTTTCCCAGGGAGAGCAGGAGGATCTGGAGCAGGGTCAGGGAGATGTAAATGATATAGAGCTTCCTGGCAGAACCGTGGTGCCTAGTATCCAATTTTTGAACTTCCAGTCCGGTGGTCTCAGCCTTCAACAGGTTGTAGCCGTTGATCCTCAAGGCGGGGAGAATCGAAATGACAAAGACAAGGATCCCCATGCCGCCCAGCCACTGGCAAAATGCCCGCCAGAACAGGATGCTGCGGGGCAGGGCCTCCACATCGCTAAAAACCGTGGCGCCGGTGGTGGTGAAGCCGGAAACGGATTCGAAAAAAGCGTCCGGAAAGGAAAGGAGCACGCCGGAGATCAAGTAGGGGAAGGAGCCGGCCAGCGAGGCGAACAGCCAGCCCAAAAAAACCACGAGCATGCCGTCCCGGATCCGCAGCTCCGGGACCTTGCCCCGGCCGTACCACAGCTGGCTGAAGCCTGCCCCGATGGCCCCAAGGGACGTGACCGCAAAGCCGTGGGCAGCGCCGTGTTCCTGAAGACTTTCGGCCATCAGATAGGCGGGAAACATGGCCACGCCGATGAGCACAGCCAGAAAACCCGTTATTTTAAAGATGGCGCGTTTGTTGATGGCCAAGGGGACCTCCTACTTGTTCCGGTTCCAGAAGGTGGGGGTGAACAACAAGAAGATGGTAAACAGCTCCAGCCTTCCCGCGATCATCAGCATGGAAAGCAGCAGCTTGGAAGCGCCGCTGTAGAACCCGAAATTCAGCGTGGGTCCGACCATTTCGAAACCGGGACCGATGTTGCTGATGCAGGCGATCACCGAAGAAGCGGCCGTGAGCAGGTCTACGTTTTCCAGACTGATCAGCAGGATGCTGAGGACTGTGGCGAAGGCGTACAGGATGACGAATCCCGCCACGCCCGACATCACTTCCGGACTCATGATGCGCTCACCCGCCCGCACAGGCACCACCGCATTGGGATGGAGCCTGCGGTAAGCGCCTCTCTTGATCAGCTTGACCACCAGGGCTGCGCGGATCACCTTGATGCCGCCGCCCGTGGAGGACGCGCAGGCGCCGATGATCATCAGGAGCAGCAGGATCATCTTGCAGGAGGCGGGCCACAGGTCGAAATCTGTCGTTGCATAGCCGGTGGTGGTGATGATGGAAGCCACCTGGAAAAGCGCGTACTGGAAGCTTTCCACCGGGTTGCTGAAAAAGCCCTTCCACAGGAGCGTCACCGTGATGAAGAGCGTGGAAAGCCCCACGATCAGAAGATACATTTTCAACTCATAATCCTGAAAAAACTGCCGGACCTTCCCCGACAGGAGCATGTGGTAAAGAGAGAAATTGACGCCGGCCGCCAGCATAAAAAAGCTGATCACCATGTCCACATAAAAACTCCCAAAGTGCCCCACGCTGCTGGCGTAATTGGAAAAACCGCCGGTGCCCATGCTGCCGAAGGCGTGGACGCTGGCGTCGAAAAGGCTCAGACCGCCAGCCAGCAGCAGAAGGATGTGGACCAGCGTCATTCCGGTGTAGATTTTATAAAGGATCCTGGCGGTATCGTTGATGGTGAAAGTGATCTTGTCCATCGTGGGGCCTGTGGTCTCGGCCCGCATGATTTTTTGCCCGCCGATGCCCAGCATGGGAAGAAGCGCCACCGTCAGCACCAGGATGCCCATCCCGCCCAGCCAGTGGGTAAAGGATCGCCAAAACAGCATGCCCTGGGGCATCGCTTCCACGTCCGTCAGAATAGAGGATCCCGTGGTCGTAAAGCCGGAGGCGGTCTCAAAATAAGCGTCGATGACGTTGGGGATCGAGCCGGACAGAACAAAAGGAAGGGCCCCCAGCAGGGACATGGACAGCCAGGCCGTGCCCACTATAAAAAAACCGTCCCGGGTCCGGAGCATCACTTTTTCGGGCACGTCGACGCGTTTTACGAGCAAATAGCCTGCGGCGATCATGGGGGCGCTGCAGAGCAGGAAGCAAAAGGCCTCGTTGTACTCGCCATAATAAAACGACACCAGCATGGGGAGGAGCATGGCTGCTCCGACCACGACGGTGACGGCGCTGAGTACTTTTATGATCGGTGCGCTACGCAATACCATGGTTCTTCTTTTCTATGACAGGCGGCCCCAAAGCGGGTCAATGGGATTTTGGCGGCTTGATCAAGGCTTCCAGGGACGGAACGCTGGAAAGCAAGGAAAGGATGATCACCCTGTCCTCGTCCTGGATCCGGGTCCTGCCGTCGGGGATGATGATGGCGTCGCCCCGGTGGATCGCCGCGATGATCACGCCTTCGGGAATATCCAGGTCGTTCAGCGTTTTTTCGGTCAGAAGCATGCCTTTTTCTGCCCAGATCTCCGTAAACTCGGCCTGGCCCTGGATCAGCTGGGAAAAGATCACGATGCCGGCCTTTTGGATAAAGCGAAGGATGCTGGTGGCGCACATGTCCAGGGGGTTGATGATCATGTTGACCCCCAGGGTTTCTGTAAGCGCAAAATAGCTTTTCCGGCTGACCTTGGCCACCACGTCTTCCAGATGGTGCTGCTTGGCCAGCAGGGAGAGGAGCAGATTCTCCTCGTCAAACCCTGTAACCGCAACGAAAGCGTCCATCTCTTCCAGATTCTCTTCGTGGAGCAGGTTGGGGTCGGTGGCGTCTCCGTGGAGCACGAGCACATTGTTGAGTCGGTCCGTCAGATACTCGCAGCGCGCCCGGTCGATTTCAATGATTTTGACGGCCACACCGAAATCCGACAGCTTCTTGGCCAGATAATAGCCTGTCTTGCCCCCTCCGGCGATCATCACGCGGGTCAGGTCCGTGTAGCGCTTCTTTTCGTGGACTTCCTGAGCAAGATCTTTGATGCTGCGCTCCAGGCCGATCAGATAGATCGTGTCCCCGGACTCTATGACCGTGGAGCCGTTTGGAACGATGATCTTTCCGCTGCGGGAAATGGCGCCCACCAGCATGTTGACCAGGACTTTTCCGGTGTGGCGGATCTCCCGGCCCACCAGTTCCGGGATCTTGTCGACCTTGAATTCCAGGATGGAGACACCGTCGGCGGTGTAGCAGCCGTCGGCCAGGGTGTACTTTTCCACTAAATATTTATAGATTTCCGAGGCGCAGGCCATATCCGGATTCACGATGTGGTCGATGTTCATCACTTTTTTGATGAAGTCGATCTGCTCCACGTGCTCCGGGGAGCGCACCCGGGCGATCACCTGGGGACAGCCCAGGCGCTTTGCGAAGGAGCAGATGAGGATGTTTTTTTCGTCCTCGTCCACCACGGACACCAGGAGATCGTAGTCCCAGACCCGGATCTCTTTCATGACGTCGATGCGCTTGGCATTGGCGGTGACTGTCAGAATGTCCAGCCTGGAGCCCACCTTTTGGATCAGGGCCTCGTCCTTGTCGATCAGGGTGACTTCGTTGTCCCCGCCGAGCAGCGCTTCGGTGATGGTCATGCCCAACTTGCCCGCGCCTACCACGACAACTTTCATTGCGCCTCATCCTCTCGTTTGATTTTCTGCTCCATACGGATCTTGTCCTGCTCTTCCTTGTCCATGGGGAATTGGGCCCCGCATTTGCGGCACAGCATCGTGTAGTACATCTTTCGCTCCGCGTGGACAGACGTGCTGTAGCCGATCAGGGCGATGACGCCAAGTCCGATGTAGAGGTTGAGGATGCCCACACCGGTCACTATGGCGACGAGCAGCATGAGCACCAGGTTGATCAGGATCTTTCTCGAAGTGGTTTTGCTGTACCGGTATTTTTTTGCTTCGTGCTCTGCGGTGGACTCGCAGAAAGGGCAGGTGTCCTCGTAGTAGTTTTTGCTGAACCGCTTGGGGGTGAGCCCTTGCTCATCCCGGGTCAATTCGGGGCCTTTCAGCGCCTTCTTGAATCTGAAGTAGGATTGCATGGCAGGGGGCATATTGTGATATCCCTCTACGTATGGATTATCCATGGGTTTCTGCTGAAGGTCTTTTTTATCTTCGCTCATGAGCATTCCTCCGCTGCTTTCATAAGTTGTATCCTCTTGGATTTTTGTGAATATTATAGCGTAAAACAGTATAGCACAACAGATGAAAGGGAGCAAATCAAATAGTATTTGCAGCCCCTATATGATACAATGGCTCAAAGAAGAACGGAGTGTGAGCATGAAACCGATCGTTGCCATCGTGGGCAGACCCAATGTGGGCAAATCCACTTTTTTCAATAAGATAGTAGGGCGCCGGGTCTCCATCGTGGAGGATACCCCCGGGGTCACCCGGGACCGCATCGCCGCGGAAGCCGAGTGGTCGGGCAGACCCTTCCTTTTGATCGACACCGGAGGCATCGAGCCGGATGCCAAGGATTTTATCCTGTCCAGGATGAGGGCTCAGGCGGAGACCGCCATGGAGATCGCCCATGTGATCCTCTTTCTGGTGGACGGCCGCTCCGGCGTGACGGCGGCGGACCGGGACGTGGCTGCTCTGCTGCGCCGGAAAGGAAAAGACGTGATCCTGGTGGCCAACAAGGTGGATACCCAGCGGCTGCCCGAGGATTTTTACGACTTTTTCGAGTTGGGTTTCGGCCAGCCCTTCGCCATCTCTTCCACGAACCAACTGGGCCTGGGCGACCTGCTGGACGCCATCGTGGAAAAATTCCCCCGGGGCGCCGGCCAGGAGGAAGACGAAGACGCTGTCCACATCGCCATCATCGGGAAGCCTAACGTGGGGAAATCCTCCATGGTCAACGCTTTTTTGGGGGAAGAGCGGGTCATCGTCAGCGATGTGGCCGGCACGACCCGGGATTCCGTGGACACACCCTTCGAAAAAGACGGCGTCCGCTATGTGCTCATCGACACGGCCGGCATCCGCCGGCGCAGCCGGGTGAGCGACGACATCGAAAAATACAGCGTCATTCGGGCGCTTTCGGCCATCGAGCGCTGCGATGTGGCGCTGCTGGTCATCGACGCCCAGGAGGGGGTCACGGAGCAGGACAAGAAAATCGCCGGACTGGCCCACGAAGCCGGCAAGGGGATCCTGGTCGTGGTGAACAAGTGGGATCTGGTGGCCAAACAGACCAACACCATGCGGGACTACGAAAGGACCGTCAGGCAGGAGCTGGTGTTCATGCACTACGCCCCCGTGCTTTTTATTTCAGCGCTCAAAGGCCAGCGCCTGGACAATGTGCTGACCAAGGCCAGGGCCGTGTCAGAAATGCGGTCCACCCGGGTCTCCACCGGTCAGCTGAACAGCCTGATCGCCGACGCCATGCTCATGAACAACGCCCCCTCGGACAAGGGGAAGCAGCTGAAAATATATTACGCCGCTCAGATCGGCATCAAGCCTCCCTTGTTTTCCTTCCAAGTGAACGACCGGGAGCTGATGCATTTCTCCTACGCCCGCTATTTGGAGAACAAGATCCGGGAGGGCTACGGTTTCGAGGGGACGTCGATCAAGTTCGTGTTTCGGGAAAAGAAGGACAGAGACAATGGATGACAGCCTGTTCAACAGTCTGGGCGGCAACCTGCTGCTCACCGGATTGGTGGTCGTGGCCGCCTATTTTATCGG
>CAZCTS010000010.1:0-3913 GCA_964501635.1 uncultured Oscillospiraceae bacterium
ACGACATTATCATCAAGCCGGTGCTCAGCGAAAAGAGCTACGACTACCTGGCCCAAAAGGTTTACACCTTCATCGTGGATAAAAAGGCCAGCAAAACCGAGATCCGCCAAGCCATTGAACAGGTATTCGGCGTAAAGGTGGACAGCGTTCACACCGTGAACGTGCTGGGCAAGATGAAGCGGCAGGGAGCCACCCAGGGCCGCCGCCCCTCCGTGAAGAAGGCCTATGTGAAGCTGAAGAAGGATTCCAAGGGCATCGAATTCTTCGACAGCATTGCGCAGTAAGGAGGCATACACCATGGCAATCAGAAAGATTAAACCCACCACTCCCGGTCAGCGCGGCATGACGGTCTCCTCCTTCGACGAGATCACCTGTACCACGCCGGAGCGTTCCCTCCTGGAGGACCTTAAGTCTTCCGGCGGCCGCAACAAGGCGGGCCGCATCACCGTCCGCCATCGGGGCGGCGGCGC
Organism: uncultured Oscillospiraceae bacterium; assembly: GCA_964501635.1. Taxonomy (GTDB): domain Bacteria; phylum Bacillota; class Clostridia; order Peptostreptococcales; family Anaerovoracaceae; genus UBA10908. Next base: position 471 of record CAZCTS010000010.1, read on the forward strand.
CAAGCGCAAGTACCGCATCATCGACTTCAAGCGCAACAAGGACGGCGTTCCCGCCAAGGTCGCTACCATCGAATACGACCCCAACCGCAGCGCCAACATCGCCCTGCTGCACTATGCGGACGGCGAGAAGCGCTACATCCTGGCCCCTGTGGGGCTGTCCGTTGGTGACAAGGTCATGTCCGGTGAAGGCGCCGACATCAAGCCCGGCAACGCCCTCCCCCTGGCCAGCATCCCCACCGGTACCCTGATCCACAACCTGGAGATTCGCCCCGGCGCTGGCGGCCAGCTGGTCCGCTCCGCTGGTGTGTATGCCCAGTTGATGGCCAAGGAAGGCAACTACGCCCAGGTGCGCCTGCCTTCCGGCGAAGTCCGCAAGATCCGCAAGGAATGCCGGGCCACCATCGGAGAAGTGGGCAACATCGACCACGGCAACATCTCCATCGGCAAGGCCGGCCGCAAGCGGCACATGGGCATCCGGCCCACGGTCAGAGGTTCGGTCATGAACCCCAACGATCATCCTCATGGCGGCGGCGAAGGCAAGACCGGCATCGGCCGTCCGGGCCCTGTCACTCCCTGGGGCAAGCCCGCGCTGGGATATAAGACGAGAAAGAAGAACAAGCCGTCGAACCAGTATATCGTCAAAAAGAAAAGCGAGAAGTAGTTGAAGGGAGGATACAAGAGTCCATGAGCAGATCATTAAAAAAAGGCCCCTTCGTCAAAGCGAAGCTGTTAAAGCAAATCGAAGCAATGAACGAGGCCAATCAGAAAAAGGTCATCAAAACCTGGTCCAGACCGTCAACGATTTTCCCCCAGATGGTCGGACACACCATAGCGGTGCACGACGGCAAGAAGCACATACCCGTATATATAACGGAAGATATGGTCGGCCACCGGCTGGGCGAATTCGCGCCCACCAGAACCTTTAGAGGTCACGCGTCCGACAAGTCCTCCAAAGTAAAGAAATAGGAAGGAGAACAGACAATGGAAGCAAGAGCAGTTGCAAAATACGTTAAGATGTCTCCGTCCAAAATCAAACCCGTCACCGATCTGGTGCGCGGCAAAGATCTTTCGGAGGCCTTGACCATTCTGAAATTTACTCCCGGCAAGGGCGCTGAATTCATCGAAAAGGTCGTGCAGTCGGCAGCAGCCAATGCGGAAAACAACCACGATATGGATGTTTCGAAGCTTTACGTCGCAGAGATCTACGCCAATCAAGGCCCCACGATGAAACGGTGGAGAGCCGGAGCCCAGGGGCGCGCAGGCAGGATCCTCAAGAGAAGCAGCCACATCGGCGTCACCTTAAAAGAAAGATAATCAGCGAGGAGGTTTATGAATGGGTCAGAAAGTTAGTCCACACGGATTGCGCGTGGGCATTATAAAAGACTGGGATTCCAAATGGTATGCAAATAAAAAGAGCTTCTCGGATTATCTGATCGAAGACAAGAAGGTCAGAGAATACATCAAGAAGAAGCTGTATATCGCAGGGGTGTCCAAAATCGTCATCGAGAGAGCGGCGGAGAACCAGATGCGGATCAGCGTGCTCACAGCCAAGCCCGGCATGGTGATCGGACGGGGCGGAGACGGCATCGACCAGCTGAAAGCGGAGCTGGAGAAGATGACGCACAAATCCGTATCGGTCAACATCGTGGAGATCAGACGGCCGGAACTGGACGCGCAGCTCACAGCGGAAAGCGTAGCCCAGGCCCTGGAAAAGCGTGTGTCCTTTAGACGCGCCATGAAACAGGCCATCCAAAGAACCATGAAAGCCGGAGGCAAGGGCGTCAAGATCGTGGTTTCGGGCCGCGTAGGCGGAGCGGAGATCGCCAGAAGCGAAAAGTACAGCGAAGGCAACGTTCCCCTTCACACGCTTCGCGCCGATATCTCCTACGGATTTATCGAAGCCGATACGCAGTACGGGAAACTGGGTGTAAAGGTATGGATCAACAACGGCGAGATCCTCGGCAAAGATCTGGTCCCGGCGATCCCGGAAGAAAAGGAAGCCAAGAAGGGCGACCGGAACGACCGGAACAAGAGAAACGATCGCGACAGAAGAGATGACCGTCCCAGAAGAGACCGCAACGACCGGAATGACCGCAACGACCGCGGCGGACGGGGAAGACCGGATGACAGGGAAGTCAAGCGCACAGAGAACCCCAGGAAGCGCCCGTCCAAGCCTGCGACCCCCAAGCAAGAATCACCCGTAGAAGCAGTGGATACCAGCGCAGCCCCCGTGGCCGGCGCGCAGCAGACATCCACTCCTTCCGAAGAATAAGCCCGAAGAAAGGAGGAGTCAGCGATGTTAATGCCAAAGCGCGTTAAACGCAGAAGAGTCCATAGAGGAAGAATGAAAGGGGTAGCCACAAAAGGCAACACGATCACCTACGGTACGTACGGAGTCGTTGCCCAGGAGTGTGGCTGGATCACCTCGAATCAGATAGAAGCCGCCCGTATCGCCATGAACCGTTCCATCAAGAGGGGCGGGCAGGTCTTCATCAAAATATTTCCCCATAAGCCCGTAACCAAGAAGCCCGCGGAAGTCCGGATGGGATCCGGCAAAGGCGCCCCCGAGTATTGGGTAGCCGTGGTAAAACCGGGCAGAGTGATGTTCGAGATCGGCGGCGTCACCGAAGACGCGGCCAAAGAGGCCATCCGCCTTGCGATGCACAAGCTCCCGATCAAATGTAAGTTCGTCGCCAAGAACGATGCGGCAAAGGGTGGTGAAGCGTAATGAAAATCGAAAAATTGAGGAACCTGAGCGCCAAAGAACTCGTTGCCGAAGAGCTGAAGCTGAAAAAAGAGCTGTTCAATCTGAGATTTCAGCACGTGACGGGCCAGTTGGAAAACCCGCTCAAAATGAGAGAGCTCAAGAGAAATATCGCAAGAGTCAAGACTGTCTTGAGGGAACAGGAACTCAAGAAAGCAGAGAAATAACCGAAAGGAGGATGCAAAATGTCAGAAGACAGAAAAGCCAGGAAGACAAGGATCGGCATTGTTACCAGCGATAAAATGGACAAGACGATCACCGTCGGAGTTGAAGAGTCCATTCGCCATTCTCTTTACGGTAAGTCGGTAAAGAGAACGAAAAAGTTCAAGGCACACGATGAGAACAACGAGTGCCAAATCGGAGATAAAGTCAAAATCATGGAAACCAGACCCCTCTCGAAAGACAAGAGATGGAGACTGGTGGAGATCATCGAGAAGGTCAAATAGGAGGCACCGAAATGATACAGCCGGAAACCAGGTTAAAAGTTGCCGACAATTCCGGGGCAAAGGAATTGCTGTGCATCCGCGTGCTTGGGGGTACCCACCGCAAGTATGCGAACGTTGGCGACATCATTGTATGTGCCGTCAAGCAGGCGACTCCAGGCGGAATCGTCAAGAAGGGCGAAGTGGTGAAAGCCGTCGTCGTCCGGACCGCTACAGGCGAGCGGAGAATCGACGGC
>CAZCTS010000010.1:3923-27155 GCA_964501635.1 uncultured Oscillospiraceae bacterium
ATTCGATCAGAACGCAGCCGTCATCATCAAAGACGACAAAACACCCATCGGAACCCGTATTTTCGGACCCGTAGCCAGGGAACTCCGGGAAAAAGGTTTCATGAAAATCATCTCCCTTGCACCGGAAGTACTGTAGGAGGTCGAACGAATGAACATTAAAAAGAACGACACGGTACTCGTCATTACCGGAAAAGACAAAGGGAAAAAGGGCAAGGTCCTGATGGCGATGCCCAAAGAAGACATGGTCCTGGTGGAAGGCGTGAACATTCAGACCAAGCACGCCAAAGCCAAGCAGAAAGTCCCCGCCGAGATCCGCAAGCAGGAAGGCCCCATCCACGTCTCGAACGTGATGTACTTCGATGCGAAAGCCAAGGCGCCTACCCGTATCGGATACAAGGTAGTGAACGGGCATAAAAAAAGAGTATCAAAGAAAACCGGTCAGGTGATCGACTAATCGAAAGGAGGAAACCAACTTGGCAGCAAGACTGAAAGAGAAGTACACAAAAGAAGTATTTCCCGTACTGAAAGAAAAATTTCATTATGCTAACGTAATGGAGGTTCCCAAACTCGAGAAGATCACACTGAACATGGGTCTTGGCGATACGAAGGACAACCCCAAACTGCTGGAGACAGCCGTCAAAGAGCTGGCGATCATCGCCGGCCAGGCGCCTGTGGTCACAAAATCCCGCAAATCCATCGCGAACTTCAAACTCCGTGCAGGCATGTCCGTAGGCGCGAAAGTAACGCTCCGCGGAGACCGCATGTACGAATTTGCAGATAAATTCTTTACGATCGCTCTCCCCAGAGTGAGAGACTTTAAAGGCGTCAGCAAGAATTCCTTCGACGGAAGAGGCAACTTTTCCATGGGTGTTAAAGAACAGCTGATCTTCCCGGAAATCGTCTACGATAATGTGGAGAAAATCAGAGGAATGGACATCGTATTCACCACAACGGCCAAGACCGACGAGGAAGCCAGAATGCTTCTGGAATTGCTCGGCATGCCGTTCGAAAAGTAGGAGGGAATCATGGCTAAAACATCTCTCAAGGTCAAACAGCAGAGAAAACCCAAGCATTCCACCCAGGCTTACAGTCGCTGTAAGCTCTGCGGACGGCCCCATGCTTATTTAAGAAAATACGGTGTCTGCCGTATCTGTTTCAGAGAACTGGCTTACAAGGGCGAGATCCCCGGTGTAAAAAAGGCCAGCTGGTAATTCAACGAAGGAAGGAGGTACTTATCTATGACAATGACAGATCCTGTAGCGGATATGCTGACACGAATCAGAAATGCCAATACGGCCGGTCATGCAAGCGTTGAGATCCCCGCATCGAAAATGAAGAAGAACATCGCTGAAATTTTGTTAAAAGAGGGATACATCAAAGGGTACGAACTGGTCGAAGACGATAAGCAGGGTATCATCAAAGTTCAGATGAAGTACGGTGCTGATAAACAAAAGGTCATTAGCGGAATCAAGAAAATCTCCAAGCCCGGACTGAAGGTCTATGCAAAGAGCAGCGACGTTCCCAAGGTTTTGGGCGGGTTGGGTGTGGCCATCATCTCCACCTCCAACGGATTGATTACCGACAAGGAAGCCCGCTCCATGGGAGTAGGCGGAGAAGTGGTCTGCTACGTTTGGTAACGAGAAAGGAGCAATAATATGTCCAGAATAGGAAAACTGCCTGTGACTGTTCCTTCCGGCGTTGAAATCACGGTGAGTGATAAGAACCTGGTTACCGTAAAAGGTCCCAAGGGAACATTGAGCGAGCAGATCAGCAATAAAATCAAAGTGGAAATGAATGAAGGAACTGCCGTTCTCTCTGTCAAGGATGATTCGAAGTTCGCAGGCGCCCAGCACGGCCTGGCCAGAAGCCTGGTCCACAACATGGTCGTTGGCGTCACGGACGGCTACTCCAAAAAGCTGCTCATCAAGGGCGTCGGATACAAAGCAGAGAAAAAGGGCAATGTCCTGATCATGCAGCTTGGCTACTCACATCCTGTCGAAATGCCGGATCCCGAAGGCATCACCACCGAGGTGAACACCCCCACGGAACTGGTGGTGCGGGGCGCCAGCAAAGCGCTTGTGGGCAATTACGCCGCCGTGATCCGTCAGTGGAGAAAACCCGAGCCCTATGGCGGCAAGGGGATCTGCTACGAGAACGAGCGCGTCCGCAGAAAAGAAGGCAAGACCGGTAAGTAGAGAAAGGAGTGAACGAAATGGCGAAACTAAAAAGCAGAAACGACAATCGGCTCAAGAGACATGAGCGTGTCAGAAAAGACGTTTTCGGAACTCCTGAAAAACCCAGACTCTGTGTATTCAGAAGCTCGAAAAATATTTATGTGCAGGTCATCGACGATGTAAACGGCACCACGCTGGCAGCCGCCTCCACCCTGGATAGCGATATCAAGGAAAAAGCGGCCTACGGCGGCAATAAAGCAGCGGCCAAGCTGGTGGGCGAAAAAATCGGCGAAGTGGCCCTCCAGGCGGGCATCAAAGCAGTCTGCTTTGACCGTGGCGGCTATTTGTACCACGGCAGAGTGAAAGAACTCGCCGACGGTGCCAGAGCGAGCGGTCTGGAATTCTAGAGGAGGAGGAGACAATGCAAAAGAGAATTGATGCATCCGGCCTTGACTTGAAGGAATCCATCGTAAACATCCGACGGGTTACGAAGGTCGTCAAAGGCGGTAAGAATTTCAGATTCAGCGTGACCGTGGTCGTCGGAGACGGCGAAGGCCATGTGGGTCTGGGTCTCGGAAAATCCCAGGAGATCCCCGAAGCAGTCAGAAAGGCCGTGGAAGACGCCAAAAAAGGCCTCATCTTCGTCCCCATGATCGGCACGACGATCCCTCACCAGAGCCTGGGCGTTTTCGGAGCAGGCAGAGTGCTGATCATGCCGGCAGCCCCGGGTACCGGTGTTATCGCAGGCGGTTCGGCACGAATCGTGCTGGAGTACGCAGGCCTCAAGGACGTCAAGGCAAAATCCCTTGGCTCCAGCAATCCGGGCAACGTGGCGTACGCGACCATCGAAGGGCTCAGAGCCCTGAAAACCGTGGAAGAGGTTTCCAGACTCAGAGGCAGGACGAAGGAAGAGATCTTAGGATAGGAGGAACGGTCATATGGCAATGCTGAAAATAACATTGGTCAAAAGCATCATCGGCGCGACTCCTCATCACAAGAAGGTAGTCGAGGCGCTGGGTCTTCGCAAGATCCGGCAGACAGTGGAACTTCCCGACAGCCCGCAGACACGCGGCGCGGTCAACAAAGTCATTCATCTGTTACAAGTAGAAGAACTCTAAGAGGGAGGTGACATAGATGAAACTGCATGATTTAAAAGCACCCCAAGGAGCGACCAAGGCCCCCAAGAGAAAGGGCAGAGGAACAGGCACCGGAAACGGAACGACAGCCGGAAGAGGAATGAACGGCCAGAATTCCAGAAGCGGCGGCGGCACTCGTCTCGGTTTCGAAGGCGGCCAGATGCCCCTTTACAGGAGGATCCCGAAGAGAGGGTTCACCAATATCTGGAAAAAAGAATTCATCGGCGTAAACGTGTCGGCGCTGAATGTGTTTGAAAACGGAACCACGGTAACCGGGGACATGATGATGAATTTGGGCCTTGCAAAAGGGGTGACCGAAGGAATCAAAATTCTCGGAAACGGCACACTGGAGAAGAAACTCACCGTAGAAGCGCAGAAGTTCAGCAAAGCTGCGATCGAGAAGATCCAAGCCGCTGGCGGAAAGGCTGAGGTGATCTAGGATGAGCTTGTTTCAGACAATGATTTCAGCCTGGAAGATCCCGGAGATGAGGCGTAAACTCCTGTTTACATTCATGATGCTGGTGGTTTTCCGGCTGGGCTCCAACATCCCTGTGCCCGGCATCGACCGCATGCAGCTCACCGCCATGTTCGATGCCAACACCTCGGGATTGTTCGGATTGTTCGACCTGTTCTCCGGAGGTTCCTTCAGCAATTTTACGGTTTTCGCCCTGAGCATCACGCCTTACATCACGGCGTCCATCATCCTGCAGCTCCTGACCATCGCGATCCCTTACCTGGAGCAGCTGGCCAAGGAAGGGGAAGCAGGCAGAAAAAAAATCGCCCAGTACACCCGCTACCTGACCGTAGTGCTGGCCCTGGTCCAGGCGATAGGCTACACTTTCGGCCTGTTCCGCAGCGTGCTGGCAGACGACAGCATCTTTGCAAAGATCATTATCGTTCTTACCCTGGTGGCCGGCACGGCCTTCCTGATGTGGCTGGGTGAACGGATCAACGAAAGCGGCATCGGCAACGGAATTTCCCTGATCATCTTTGCCGGGATCGTTTCCAGGATCCCCACAGCCATCACCTCCACAGCCAAAGGCATTTCGGCCGGCGAGATATCCATTATCTCCGTGATCCTGTTCCTCGCTTTCGCCCTGCTGGTGATCGTAGGCATCGTATTGGTCCAGGAAGGCAACCGGAAGATCCCGGTCCAGTACGCCAAGCGCGTGGTGGGCCGCAAGATGTACGGCGGTCAGAGCAGCCACATCCCCATGAAGGTCAACCAGGCCGGCGTCATCCCCGTGATCTTCGCCATCTCCCTGCTGCAGCTGCCCATGACGGCGGCGTACATGTGGCCGGAATCCGGGTTTGCCTCTTTCATCACGAAGTATCTGTCGCCTTCGGGATACCCGGGCGTCTGGGTGTACTTTGTGCTGAACATGGTCCTGATCATGTTTTTCACGTATTTCTACAGTTCGGTTTCCTTTAACCCGGCGGACATCGCCGACAACATGAAAACCAACGGCGGCTTCATCCCCGGCATCCGTCCGGGCCGGCCCACAGTGGATTACATCACGAAGGTCATGAGCAGACTTACTTTTGTGAGCGCCGTCTTCCTGACAATCATTGCCTCTATCCCCACGCTGATCCAGCATTGGTCGGCGCTTCAGATCGGATTCGGGGGCACCTCAGTCATCATCGCCGTGGGCGTTGCCCTGGACACGATGAAGCAGCTGGAGACCCAGATGATCATGCGGAACTACAGCGGATTCCTGAAGTAGGAGAGGGACATGAGAATAATCGTATTGCTGGGCCCGCCCGGAGCCGGAAAAGGCACCCAGGCAGTCCGGATATCCGAGAAGTATGGAATACCTCACATTTCCACCGGAGACATCTTCCGCAGCAATGTCAAAGAAGGGACGCCTCTTGGGAAAAAGGCCGTCGAGTATATGAGCAAAGGACATCTGGTTCCCGATGAACTGGTTTGCGACCTGGTGGAAGACCGGGTGTCCCGCGAAGATTGCAACAATGGATTTTTGCTGGACGGATTCCCCCGGACCTTGTATCAGGCCAGACAGTTTGACGAGTATCTGGACCGGTCCGGCAGGGAACTGACCCTCGTGCTGGACATGCAGGTGTGCGAGGAGATCCTGATCCCCCGAATGGCTGGCCGCAGAGTCTGCAAGAATTGCGGAAAGACCTACCACATCGTCAATATGCCCACGAAGGTCGAAGGGATATGCGATGTGTGCGGCGGAGAAGTGTACCAGCGGGCGGACGACGCGGCCGAAACGGTGCTGCAGCGCTTCCGGGTCTACAAAGAGCAGACCCGTCCGCTTGCGGAGTACTACCAGCAGACCGGAAAACTGGTCATGATGGACGGCTCCCTGGAACCCGGCGAAGTTTTCAGACAGATCACCGCTCTGTTGGGAGACTGATCCATGATCGTGATCAAAACGCCCGAAGAACTGGAGATCATGGCCCGAGCAGCCCTTGTCACCGCCGGGATGCTGCGGGACCTGAGCCAGATCATTCACCCGGGCATTTCCACCAAGGAGATCGACGATTATGTGGAAGCGGTCATTCTAAAGAACGATATGCTCCCTGCCTTCAAGGGCTACGGAGGTTTCCCCGCCTCGGCGTGCATATCGGTGAACGAAGAAGTGGTGCACGGGATCCCCTCCGGCAAAAGAGTTCTCAAAGAAGGGGACATCGTGAGCGTGGATCTGGGCACGGTATACAAAGAGTACTACTCGGATGCGGCCCGCACCTATCCGGTAGGGCGAATCAGCGTCCAGGCGGAGAAGCTGATCCGCGTCACAGAGGAAAGCTTCTTTAAGGGATTAGCCTTCTGCAGGCCGGGTTACCGGCTGGGGGATGTGTCCCATGCGATCCAAACGCACGCGGAAGCGGCCGGATTTTCGGTGATCCGGGACTACGTAGGTCACGGGATCGGCCGGCATCTCCACGAAGATCCCCAGATCCCCAACTTCGGAAGGCCGGACCGCGGGCCCAAGCTGGTCCCCGGAATGGTGTTGGCCATCGAACCCATGATCGCGGCGGGTGACTTCGAAATCGACGTGCTGATGGATAACTGGACAGCGGTCACGCAAGACGGCTCCTTGGCAGCCCACTACGAAAACACCGTGGTGATCACCCAAGGGGAGCCCCGGCTGCTCACCTGTCCGGACCGGGATTGTTCATGGAGTGGGATCGCTGATACGACCCGATAAAGGAGGAACGCTGTTCATGTCGAAGAAAGACAGCATAGAAGTATACGGGACGGTGCTGGAAGCGCTGCCCAACGCCATGTTCAAAGTCAAATTGGAAAATGACTTCGAAGTGCTGGCGCACATTTCCGGCAAGATGAGGATGAATTTTATCCGCATTCTACCCGGCGACAGAGTCAAGATAGAGCTCTCGCCCTACGACCTGTCCAGGGGAAGAATCACGTGGAGAGACAAATAAGTCCTGCGATGAGAGGAGAAAAAAGATGAAAGTAAGATCTTCAGTAAAACCGATGTGCGAAAAGTGCAAGATCATCAAGCGGAACGGCAAGGTGATGGTCATCTGCGAAAACCCGAAGCACAAGCAGACACAAGGTTGAGCGTGATTGAACAGGCCAAAGGGTGCGGCTGGTTCCGGAAGGCAAACGCCACGGGACAACCCGAAAGCCTTTTCACCAAATAACGGGCGCCAACAGGGGCTCGCAGATAAAACAGCGACAGTAACACACAGGAGGTAGAATTATGGCTCGTATAGCCGGTGTCGATTTACCCAGAGAAAAACGCATAGAAATCGGACTCACCTACATTTACGGGATCGGAAAAGCTACGGCCACGGAGATTTTGGCCAAGGCCGGCGTCAGCCCCGACACCCGGGTGAAGGACCTGTCCGAGGACGAAGTCGGCGCGATCAGAAAGATCATCGATTCGGATTACGATGTGGAAGGCGATCTCCGCAGAGACGTTTCGATGAATATCAAGCGCCTGATGGAAATCGGATGCTACAGGGGGATTCGACACAGAAGAGGACTGCCCGTTCGCGGACAGAACACCAAAAACAACAGCCGTACCAGAAAGGGTCCCAAGAAGACCGTCGGCCGCAAAAAGAAAGCGACGAAATAAGGAGGTAAGCTTTAATGGCAACAGTAAAGAAAACTGTACGCAAGAAGAGAAGAGAACGCAAGAACATTGAAAGCGGGCAAGCTCACATCCAGGCTTCCTTCAACAATACGCTTGTGACGCTCACAGACTTGAGCGGGAACGCTCTGGCATGGTCCAGCGCCGGATCTTTGGGGTTTAAAGGCTCCAGGAAGTCCACCCCCTTCGCAGCCCAGATGGCTGCCGAGGAAGCCGCCAAAGGAGCCATGGAACACGGGCTCAAAACAGTGGAAGTCTATGTAAAGGGCCCCGGCTCCGGCAGAGAAGCCGCCATCCGGGCGCTTCAGACAGCAGGGCTGAACATTACTTTGATCAAAGATATCACACCGATTCCTCACAACGGCTGCAGACCGCCGAAGAGAAGAAGAGTCTAGCACAGGAGGGTAAGCAATATGGCAAGATATACAGGACCTTCCTGCAGACTCTGCAGAAGAGAAGGCCAAAAGCTGTTCCTTAAAGGCGAGCGCTGCTACAGCGGCAAGTGCGCCATGGACAAGCGGAACTATGCCCCCGGCCAGCACGGCCAGGGCCGAAAGAAGGTCTCCAACTACGGTCTTCAGCTTCGGGAAAAGCAAAAGGCCAAGAGATTCTACGGACTGCAGGAAACTCAGTTCAGGAATTACTTTGTGAAAGCGGCCAGCAAGCGGGGCATCACCGGCGAGACGCTGCTGATCATGCTGGAGACGCGTCTGGACAACACGGTGTTCCGCATGGGATTCGCTTCTTCCAGAAAAGAAGCCCGGCAGCTGGTATGCCACGGGCACTTTACAGTCAACGGAAAGAAAGTCGACATTCCTTCTTACGGCGTCAAGGCCGGCGATATCATCAAAGTAAAGGAAAAGAGCGTTTCTTCCCTCAAATTCAAAGAACTCAAAGAAATGACCATCAGCACACCCGCATGGCTGAGCATCGACACGGACAAGCTCGAAGGCAAGATCCTCTCCCTGCCCGACAGAAGCATGATCGACACGCCGGTGGAAGAACAGCTGATCGTCGAACTGTACTCGAAGTAACCAATCCCTGAACCACGAGAAGATATCTGTTACATCGATTGAAAAGGAGGGACTTTGAGTGATAGAAATTGAAAAGCCAACCATCGAATGTGTATATTCGGATGAGGACCCAAGCTACGGAAAGTTCATCGTAGAACCTCTTGAAAGAGGATACGGCACGACCCTGGGCAACAGCCTGAGAAGGATCCTTCTCAATTCGCTGCCCGGCGCGGCGGTCACCTCAGTGAAAATTGACGGAATACTCCACGAGTTTTCCACCATCTCCGGCGTCAAGGAAGACGTGACGGAAATCATACTGAATTTGAAGAAGCTGTCCATCGCCCTCCACGGAGAAGACACCAAGCGGGCGATGATCAACGCCCAGGGCCCGATGGAAGTGACCGCGGCGGACATCTTGGCGGACAGCGAACTGGAGATATTCAATCCGGACCTGCACATCGCCACGCTGGAAGACAACGCCAGCCTGGTGATGGAACTGAACATTTCCACCGGAAGGGGATATGTGCCCGCCGACCAGAACAAGTCGGAGAGCACACCCATCGCAGTGATCCCCATCGACAGCATCTATACGCCGGTCAGGAAGGTGAACTTTACGGTGGAGAACACCCGGGTCGGCCAGGTGACCGACTACGACAGGCTGATCCTGGAGATCTGGACCGACGGAAGCATCTCTCCCGAAGAGAGCGTGTCCATCGGCGCCAAGATCATGCAGGAACATCTGAAGCTCTTTATCGACCTGACCGAAAGCATGCACTCCATGGAGATCATGGTGGAAAAGGAAGAGGATCAGAAGGAAAAGGCGCTGGAGATGAGCATCGAGGAACTGGAGCTTTCCGTCCGTTCCTTCAACTGCCTGAAACGGGCTTCCATCAACACGGTGGAGGAACTGACCCGCAGGACCGAAGACGACATGATGAAGGTAAGAAATCTGGGGAAGAAGTCTCTGGACGAAGTGAAGCACAAACTGGAAGAATTGGGTCTCGGCTTAAAACCGAGCGATGAATAGCGCAAGAAGGAGGATTCGAAATGCCCGGATATAGAAAACTGGGGGTAAAAACAGCCCACAGAAAATCCATGCTGAGGAATCTCGTAACGGATCTTTTACGTGAAGGCCGCATTCAGACCACCGAATGCAGAGCCAAAGAAGCAAGAAGAGAAGCCGAAAAGATGATCACATTGGGAAAGCGCGGCGACCTGCACGCCAGGCGTCAGGTGCTGGCCTATGTGGTGGACGAGGACGTGGTGACGAAGCTCTTTGATGAGATCGCTCCCCGCTACGAAGAACGCCACGGTGGTTATACGAGAATTCTGAAGCTGGGCCCCCGCAGGGGCGATACGGCGGAAGTTGTATTCCTGGAACTGGTGTAGCGCCCGGTAAGCGGCGCGGGACCCAGGTCCCCTGCCTGCCTGTTTTGGCAAAGACCGAAGCGGCCGGATCATTCCGGCCGCTTTTTTCGTGGGCCTTAATACTTTCTTAACACCGGCGGCCAGATAATTAGCGGCGCATTTATCTCTTTTGGTGTATACCTTGTTGCAGAAGGCAGGTAGTACCGATGGAAGAGTTCTTTATCCTCATTCCGCTGCTGGCGTTCATGGCTATCCTCTATCGATGGATCTGCCATCTGGACGAATCCCGCAGACCGAATGCCGATCCCGAAAAGGATGCGGAGTATATATGGAAGGATGTGCTTTTATTCGGAAGCAGCGATTCGGCCTGCGCGCTGCTCCGGGCCCAGCACAAGACCTGCGATGTGGTGAACTACCCGGCTTTTCCCCTGCTGAGCATGTATCACATCGTTGTGGCTATTTCCGACGTTGATCTGGACAACCTGCTGCTCTGCAATCTTTCCAAAGAGCGCAATCCCGCTTCCCGCACCATCGCTTTTTGCAATGGCCCGATATACAGGGAATTGTTCGATCAACCGGCCGTAGACGCCCTGCTGAACAACAGGCTGGACCTGGTCAAGATACTCACATCCTGGGAGGTGCTTTCTTGAACGCTCGCTTACGCTCCATCCGCGTTCTTGTGATTGGATTCGCAATGATCATATTTGCCGGAGGAACGCTGCTGTGGCTCCCGATTTCAAGCCGCGGCTCTATTTCATTTCTCGACGCCATATTTACTGCCACGTCGGCAGCCTGTGTGACTGGCTTGGTGGTCTTCGACACCTATTCTCAATTTACCGTTTTCGGGCAAGGGGTCATCCTTTTGCTGATCCAGGTGGGCGGGCTGGGGTTCATGATGATCGGAGTGCTGTTCTTCCTCTTTCTGGGGAAGCGGATCGGTTTGCGGCAGCGCGCGCTGCTCATGGAGTCCACCGGGATATGGAAAGTCGGCGGCATCGTGCGGCTCACCCGCCGCATCCTGATCATGACCGGCCTCATCGAGCTTGTTGGAGCTCTGCTTCTGGCGTTCCGCTTTTGCCCCGAGATGGGCCTGGCGCAGGGTTTGTGGCAGGGCTTGTTTCATTCGGTATCGGCCTTCTGCAACGCAGGGTTCGATCTGATGGGCATCCTGGAGCCCAACAGTTCCCTGATCCATTTTCAAGGGGATCTTCTCGTGAACGGCACCATCGCGACCCTGATCATTACCGGCGGTCTGGGATTTTTCCTCTGGAACGATCTCTTCGAAAAGAAACTGGCCTTTTCCGAATACCAGCTCCACACGAAGATCGTCTTGACTGTCACCGCGATTTTGCTGGTCCTGGGCACCCTGGGCTTCTTCTTCCTGGAAAAGGATACGGTGCTGGCAGGCTTGCCCTTTCCTCAGCGGCTCATGGCTTCCTTCTTCCAATCCGTCACCCCCAGAACGGCGGGGTTCAACACCGTGCAGATCGATCAGCTGAGCGAAGGCGGAACACTCCTGACCATGCTCCTGATGCTGGTGGGGGCGGGCTCGGGCTCCACGGCCGGCGGCATCAAAGTGACCACCCTGGCGGTCCTGGTCCTCTCCGTCATATCCTACTCTCTGGGACACGAAGATTTGAACATCTTCCGGCGAAGACTGGAGTCGGATTCGCTGAAGCGGGCCTGCTCGAACACCACGCTGTACCTGGGTCTGGTGCTGCTGGGGGGATTTGTCCTCAGCGCGCAGGGGTTTTCCTTGACGGACTCCCTGTTTGAAGCCTTTTCCGCAATGGGCACAGTGGGGCTCACCCGCGGGATCACGCCGCAGCTTCCGGCGCTGTCCAAGGTCATGATCGTGACGCTCATGTACTGCGGGCGGATCGGAAGCTTGTCGGTCGCCATGGCCATGATCAATATAGAGCACAGTCCCATCAAAAACCCGGCAGAAAAAATTATCATCGGATAGAAAAGGAGTACGATATGAAATCATTTTTAGTGATCGGTCTGGGGCGTTTCGGCCAGCACCTGGCCCTGAAGCTGATGGACCTTGGCAACGAAGTCATGGCAGTCGATAAAGAAGAAGAGCAGGTGAATCGGATCGCCCACCTGGTGACTGCGTCTCAGATCGGCGACTGTCAGGACGAGGAGGTTTTGAAAGCCCTTGGCGTTAAGAACTACGACGTCTGCTTTGTGTGCGTGAGCGCTGATTTTCAATGTTCCCTGGAAGTGACCTGCGCCTTGAAGGAATTGGGCGCCCAATATGTGGTGGCCCGGGCGGACAGGGATAAGCAGGCAAAATTCTTAAAGAGCATCGGCGCGGATGAAGTGATCCATACCGAGATGGATATGGCCTATCGAATCGCAGTCCGCTTCTCCGCAAAAGGTGCCTTCGAGTATATTGAACTGACGCCGGAATATGCTATTTTCGAGATAGCCGCCCCCCAAAGCTGGATCGGCCAGTCGGTCGCCGAAGTGGGCGTGCGAAAAGAGTTCAACATCAATGTGATCGGTATAAAAAAGGGCAGCGACATTACGCCGCTGACCAAAGCTTGCTACATATTTTCCGAAAACGAGCACCTGATCATCGCAGGCAGCCAAAAGGATGCGCTCAAGCTGATGCGGCTCGCATAGTCTCATGCAGGATCGTGCCCGGCGCCTCTATTCGTCGGCGAACCGGTATCCCACGCCGATCTCCGTAAAGATGAACCTGGGGTTCGTGGTGTCCCGCTCGATTTTGCGACGCAGGTTCGCCATAAAGACCCGCACGGTCCGGGTGTCGCCCGCTTCGTCGTATCCCCAGATCTGCCGCAGGATGTAGTTGTGGGTCAGCACCCGCCCTTTGTTGGCGATGAGCAGTGTCAGAAGCCGGTATTCCGTCTGGGTCAGATGGACTTCCTGCCCCTCCACTTCCACTCTCCGCTTTGCATGGTCTACCAGGAGCCAATCGCATTCGAATGTGGACTCGCCTTCCGGGGCCAGGGTGTGGATCTTCCGCTCGGCCACCCGGATGCGCGCCAGCAGTTCGCCCATATGGAAGGGCTTTGTGATATAGTCGTCGGCGCCGGCATCCAGCGCCTCGATTTTTTCTTTCTCCTGATCCCGGGCGGAGATGATCAGGATGGGCGTGGCCGAAAAAGCGCGGATATCCCGGATCACTTCCACACCGTCCCTGTCGGGCAGGCCCAGATCCAGCAGGACGATATCCGGGTGATGGGACGTGAACAGGAACAGTCCTTCCGCTGCGGTCTGGGCCACGAGGACCTCATAGCCTTCATCCTTTAGGGAAAGAGACAGGAATCCGGTGATATAGCGGTCATCCTCGATGGCCAGTATTTTGATGTCCCCGCTCACGACAGACCTCCTGCAGGCAGTGTAAAAATCAAACGGACACCGCAGGGAATGTTATCCTCGGCCCGAAGAGTCCCTCCGTGGGCCTCCACGATGGCTTTGCAGATGGACAGTCCAAGGCCCATGCCCCGCTGACCGTCCGCCACACCTTTTTGGGGCCGGATAAAGCTGCGGAACAGCACTTTTTTTCGCTCTGCATCGATGCCGGGTCCCGTATCGGACACGGCGAAGACCACGTTCGGATCTTCGATCCCGACGTCCAGACGGATCCCGGCTTCCGGCGGCGTGTGCCGGACCGCGTTGATCAGTAAATTGACGAGGACCTGAACGATCAGCCTTCCGTCGATGAAAAGCTCCACCACGTCCGACGGCAGAGATACTTGAAAGTCTCTGCCCGCCAGGAGACGCTTCATGTGAGAGACCGCTTCCCCCACCACGTCGTCCACCACTTCGTAGGAGCGGTTCAACCTCAGCTGTCCGTCGTTGATTCGGGTCATGTTCAGGATATTCTCCACATTCTGCGTCAGCCAGATCATTTCCTCGCTGATGTCTTTGGCCAGGGACTTTTGCTCGGCCGGCGTCAAGCGGTCGAAATGTTCATAAAGGGTCTCGCCGGCTCCGGATAAGGACGTGAGCGGCGTCCGCAGGTCGTGGGCCACCGCGCGCAGCAGGGTGCTGCGCAGCTTTTCCCCCTCCATGGCGACCCGAAGTTCCTCCCGCTCGTGGTAGATGGATTCCCGGTCCAAACTGACACCGATCTGGGCGGCTACCGTCTTGATGAGAAGATCGCTCTCCGCCGTCAGGCGGTCGCCGTCGGCGGCGATGCGGATCTCCCCCAGGTTCCCCCCGGCGCCGGCGATGGGGTAGCTCTTGCCCGGCGCCGATTCCCCGGACAGCGGCGTGCCGTATTCCTTGCCTTCGTTCATCAGGATCCAGGCATCCGCTCCGCACTGGTTTTTAATATAGGACAGGCCATGGGTCAGGATATTGTCTTTTCCGGTGATCCGCAGGAACTCTCCCGAAATTTCGGACAGAAGCCTGGCGGTTTTTTCGTTCCGCGCCGAGAGATCCGTCTGCGTCTGCAGCCGGGACATCAGCCTTCCGGCCACCAATGCGGTGACGAAGAAGAAGAACAGGAGGGTCACATCGGTAGAACTGTAGATATGGAAAGTGTGGCGGGGTTCCGTAAATAAAAAATTGAAGACCATGACCGAAAAAACGGCGGAAAGAATCCCGTACACATAACTTTTGGTGAGCACGGTACAAAAAAGGACCGCCAAAAGGTAGAGCAGGATGATCGTTTCCGTCCCCACGCCCAATGGATGGACGAGGATGGCGCAAAGGGTCGAAGCTCCGTTGGCCAGCAGCAATATAATAAAAGATTTGACCTTGTCCTTCATGGAAAATTCCATTCCCTGGAGCGCTACCGGTCCGTGCCGCTTTCCACAAACAGCTTGAGCCCTACCAGCAGGCAGCCTTGAATATAGGGGTAATTCATCTCGTCCAGATAGGTCATGAGCTCGTCGCTTTCTGCGCCGGGCTGGATGACGATGCCTTTGAAGGGTTTTGTGCATTCCTTGATCAGTTTGAGGCCCTTGACCGGATGGATGCAAAGATCGACGATATCCAGCTCGCCGGGCACGTCGTTGAGCGACTCCAGCTCTTTGCCCACACCGTGGACCGTGTAGCCGTTGACCAGCATCCGCTGCTTGATTTTACAGGCGTACTTTTCTTCGTTCAGCGTGTCTCCCACGATGGCGAATGACCGCTGCTTCATCACGTTTTGAAGTTCCATGGCAACTCCTTTCGAGTTTTGACTGATTATAGCACGCGCGTATTTTGTTTGCAAACCGGCCCGTTCTGTCGTAAAATGGGCATGCAACCCATCATCGAGTATACAAAGGAGAGTCAATATGCAATATGTGCGCTTGGGCAAAACCGGATTGAACGTATCGCCGGTGTCCTTTGGGGGCATCCCGATCCAGAGGGGCACGGCGGAAGACACCAAAGCCGTTCTGGACAAGATGGAAGAGCTGGGGATCAATTATATTGACACCGCCCGCGGCTATACGGTTTCGGAAGAATATCTGGGCGCCGCGCTAAAGGGGCGGCGAGAGCGCTTCATTCTGGCCAGCAAGAGCATGGTCCGGGATTACGCCGGCATGAAAAAAGAAGTGGAGACCAGCCTGGCGAAGCTTCAAACAGAATATATCGACCTGTATCAGATCCACAACATCAAGACAGCCGACTTCGAAAAGATTTTCGGGGAAGAAGGCGCCTACAGAGCCCTTGTGGAAGCCAGGAACGAAGGAAAGATCGGCCATATCGGCGTCACGGCCCACAGCCTGGAAGACCTGAAACGTATCGTTGCACAGCATGCGCATCAAGTGGAGACCATCATGTTTCCATACAACCTGGTGGAGATCCAGGGAGAGGAAATACTGAAGGAAGCCAGGGCCAAGGACATCGGCACCATCGCCATGAAACCCCTGGCCGGCGGAAACCTGGAGGATTGGAGGCTGGCCCTTCGCTTTGTGGCGCTCTCCGGCGCCTGCGACATTTCGATCCCCGGCATGGGGGATGTGGAAGAAGTGGAAAAGAACGCCTCCGTCTGCGAAGACCTGTCGCCTCTTACCCCGGAAGAATGGGCCCAGATCGAAACCCTTCGCAAAGAGCTTGGGAACCGGTTCTGCCGCCGCTGCGGCTATTGCGCCCCCTGCACCGTGGGCATCGACATCCCCACCAACTTCGTCTTTGCCAACTACCTGCGCAGATACGGCCTGGCGGACTGGGCCAGGGACCGCTACGCTTCGCTCAAGGTCAACGCGTCCGCCTGCATCGAGTGCGGCCTGTGCGAAGAGCGCTGCCCCTACGATCTGCCCATCATGGAAATGCTTCGAAAAGTTGAAGAGGACTTTGCCAAATAAGCTTGGATCGAACGAAAACGCAAAGCTTCTGCCGGACGCTTATGCCGATGGCCGGACAATAAAAAAAGCCGAATCGAGGATTCGGCTTTTTGCTTGTTGATTATTCCAGGTACAATTTCTGGATGATCCGCTCGGTGGCTGCCGTCAGGAGGATCTTGGCGTTCTTCATGGCCAGGTCCAGGGGGACCGATTCGTCCGCCGAGGCCACGATAGCCCGGAACCGTTTGCCGAAGGACTGGCGTCCCTGGTCCGTCACCCGGCCGCAGATGGCGATGACGGGGATGTTCTTTTTCTCGCAGCGCTCCAGGACGCCGAAGATCACTTTTCCCCTCATGGTCTGATGGTCCAGCTTGCCTTCTCCGGTGATCACCACGTCCACATCTTCCAGCTTCTCGTCGAAAGCCGACAAGTCCAAAATCGCGTCGATGCCGCGGACCAGGCTTGCCCCGGCAAAGCACAGAAGGCCCATGCCCAGACCGCCGGCTGCGCCGGCGCCGGGAACATCTCTGGCCTTCAGCCCCAGATCCTTCTCCACGATGTCCGCGTAGTGGCGCAGGTTTTTGTCCAGCTGCAGGACCATGTCAGGTGTGGCGCCCTTTTGAGGACCGTAGATGCAGGACGCGCCTTCGGGGCCGCAGAGGGGATTGTTGACATCGCACATGACCAGGACTTCGGTTTCCTGAAGGCGGGGATCCAGCCCGGAGCAATCGATGTGGTGCAGGTCGCCCAGAGCGCCGCCTCCCGGCGGCAGCTCGCTTCCGTCGGCCGCAAGGAAACGGACGCCCAAAGCCTGGGCCATTCCCGCGCCGCCGTCGTTGGTGGCGGAGCCGCCGATCCCGATGCAGATCTTCCGGCACCCCATGTCCAGGGCTTTCCGGACCAGCTGACCGGTCCCGTAGGTGGAGGCGGAAAGCACGTCCCGCTCCTTTGGATCTACCAAAAGCAAGCCGGAAGCCTGGGCCATCTCGATCACGGCCTCTCCGGTGTCCAGAATGGCAAAGGTGGCCAGGATCGGCCGTCCCAGGGGGTCCAGCACGGTTTCCGTGACCGGCCTGCCGTCCATCCCTGCAAGGACCGTTTCCACCGTGCCCTCTCCGCCGTCGGCAGCGGGCATCATGCGGATATAAGCTTCGGGGAATACGCGGCGGATCCCTTCCTGGACGCAGCCGGCTGCTTCCATGGAGCTAAGGCTTCCTTTGAATGAATCGGTGGCGATCAGGTATTTCATGAGGCATCCCCCTCTCTTGAGTGCACTACGATTCTACATTGGCGATCCTGCGTTGTCAATGTTTGTGTGTTTGTGATATACTACGCAAGGGTATTGCAAGAACAGGAGAGACGGCCATGGAAAAACACAAAAGCACCGGGTGGAAGACAAGGATCCTTTTGCTGGCTGCGCTGATGATTTTTTTCGCGGGATGCGGAAAATCGGAGAACGCGCTGCTGTCGGAGTTCGCCGGCATGACCAGTACAGCGCCCAGCGAGCAGGGGCTGACGGAAGCGGCTTCTTTTATCGACGAGCATATCGCCGCGGTGTCCGAAGAGGGCGCCAGCCGGCTGCTGCTGGCCTACGAGGATTACCTGCTGCGCTATGGGGAGGACGGCAAAGACGCCTCGATAGACTACGACGCGCTCCTGGTCGATTACGGCGAGTATGTGAGCCCGGAACTCCGGGAGCTTTATGCCATCAAAGCGCTGGAATCCAATGAGCCCTCGACCCAGGATGCCCAGATACTCCCCGCTTACCCCGATCTTCTGGACCGGGCGCTAAAGGCTGAAAATCTCCTGAAAGAACATCAGAGCCAGGATGTGCTCCGGGCCAACTCCATGGAATACTACAAGGATTATCTGTTCCTGCTGCTGGCCGGAAGCGAGCGCACACCGATGTTCGACTACGATACCGGATCCTTCTCCCAGGAGGCCCGGGAAGCTTACGAGGACTTTATCATCGCCAATCCGGATACGGTCATCGCCGCCACGCTCACCGAATACTTTGACTATCTGAACAGCGCCGGCTTTCATATCGACTATAAAGACCCTGTGGAGAACAAGGTTTTCTACGACACCTGCGACTATCTCATTGAAAAAGCCCTGGAAAGTTTATAAAAATGGACGACGCCATCATTACAATCGAGCAGCTGGATTTTGCCTATGAACGCGAAGAAGGGGGCGAACAGATCCCGGCGCTCCGGGGCGTGGACCTCTCCATCCGGAAGGGCAGTTTTGTGGCGGTGATCGGCCAAAACGGCTCCGGGAAGTCCACGCTGGCCAAATGCCTGAACGCGCTCCTCCTTCCTGGAGGGGGCGCTGTTTACGTAAAGGGGATGAACACCGCCGACGGGGCGGCAGTCTGGGAGATCCGGAAGACCGTGGGCATGGTCTTTCAGAATCCGGACAATCAGCTGGTTTCTTCCATAGTGGAGGACGATGTGGCCTTCGGCCCGGAAAACCTGGGTGTGGAACCTGCGCTGATCCGCCGCAGAGTGGAGGAGTCCCTGCGGAGCGTAGACATGTACGAGCACCGGAAAAAGGGCCCGCATCTGCTGTCGGGAGGCCAGAAGCAGCGCGTGGCCATCGCCGGCGTGCTGGCCATGGAATCGGAGTGCATCGTCCTGGACGAGCCCACGGCCATGCTGGATCCTTCGGGGCGCAGGGAAGTGATGGAGATCATCCACCGGCTTCACGACCGGGGAAAGACCATCATCCTGATCACGCATTTTATGGAGGAGGCCGCCCAGGCGGACCGGGTCGTGATCATGGAAAGCGGCAGGGTGGTCTTCGACGGGACCCCCAGGGAAGTGTTCACCTCGGCCGCCCAGCTGCAGAGCCAGCACCTGGACATGCCCTTTGCGGTGCAGATGGCCGCCAGTCTGCGTTTGCAGGGGATGGATATCCCGCCCGACATCATCGACGACCAGGGATTGGTGGATTTCTTATGCGCATCGAAGTAAAAAACCTGACCCATGTCTACAGCGAGGGAATGCCCTTCGAAACCGTCGCCTTGCAGGATGTGAGCTTTACCGTGGAACCCGGTTCCTTCGCCGGCCTGATCGGCCACACGGGCTCGGGCAAATCCACGCTGATCCAGCACCTGAACGGGCTGCTCAAGCCCATGGAGGGAAAAGTCCTGGCCGACGGAGTGGATGTGACGGAGAAGAGCGAAAAATCCCGGTCGCTTCGCCGGAAGATCGGACTGGTTTTTCAGTATCCGGAATATCAGCTCTTCGAGGAGAGCGTGCTGAAAGATGTTTGCTTCGGACCTAATAATCTGGGACTTTCCCAGGAGCTGTGCGAGGAGCGGGCCATCCACGCCCTGGGATTGGTGGGCTTGGACGCTCAGGCGGTCCGGGACCGTTCGCCCTTTGGTCTTTCCGGCGGGGAGAAGCGAAGGGTGGCCATCGCAGGCGTTCTGGCCATGGAGCCGGAAGTGCTGATCCTGGACGAGCCCACGGCGGGCCTGGACCCCCAGGGGCACAGGAGCATCCTGGATATGATCCAGGCCATTCGCAGGGAGCGGGATCTGACGATCATCCTGGTGTCCCACAACATGGACGACGTGGCCCGCCTGGCGGACCACATCCTGGTGATGCAGGATGGCGCGCTGGCCATGGAAGGACCGCCCAGGACCGTTTTTTCCAAAGAAGAAGAGCTTCGCGAGCTGGGACTGTCCCTTCCTTCTTCCACTGCGTTGATGCGCATGCTGGCCCGGCGGGGGTATCCGGTGCGCACCGACGTTCTGACTGCGCAGGAAGCCCGGGACGAGATCCTGCGGGTATTCGGGTAAGGGGCCATGGCGATCAAAGACATCACATTAGGACAATATTTCCCCGGAGAATCCCCGGTCCACCGGCTGGATCCCCGGACCAAGATTTTGGGGACCTTTGTATTGCTGATCTCCCTGTTTCTGGTCAATCATTTCGCGGGCTTCGCTCTGGCCGGCTTCTTTTTGGTGGGATTGATCCTCCTGTCCGGCGTGCCTTTCCGCTTCCTGTTCCGCGGTCTGAAACCCATCCTGTTCCTCATCGTGTTCACCATGCTGATCAATCTGTTCATGACCGCCGGGACGCCCCTGGTCGCCCTGGGGCCTCTTTCCGTCACGGAAGA
This sequence comes from uncultured Oscillospiraceae bacterium, assembly GCA_964501635.1. Classification (GTDB taxonomy): domain Bacteria; phylum Bacillota; class Clostridia; order Peptostreptococcales; family Anaerovoracaceae; genus UBA10908. The sequence goes on from CAZCTS010000010.1 coordinate 24,079, forward strand.
GGGGCTCTACCGGGCTTCCTTTATGGCGCTTCGGCTGGTGCTGCTCATTTTCGGCTCCTCCCTGCTGACCTTGGTCACCAAGCCCATCACCCTGACCGACGGCATGGAGCGGCTGATGTCGCCTTTTAACAGGCTTGGGCTCCCTTCCCACGAGCTGGCCATGATGATGACCATCGCCCTGCGGTTTATTCCCACGCTGCTGGACGAGACCGATAAAATCATGAAAGCCCAGACCGCCCGGGGAGCGGATTTCGAAAGCGGCAATCTGCTGCGAAGGGCCAAAGGCCTGATCCCGCTGCTGGTTCCTCTTTTCGTGAGCGCCTTCCGCATCGCGGCGGACCTGGCCATGGCCATGGAGGCCCGCTGCTATCGGGGCGGAAAGGGCCGGACCCGGATGAACCGCATGGCTTTTGGAAAGCAAGACGCAGTGGCGGTGCTGGTCCTTGCCTTGTACGCCGGCGGTATCTTGTATTTGCGCGTCAGAATGGGGTAGAAATATGAAAAAAACGAAGACCTCGGAATTCTGGGTGCAGGCCGCCGTGATCGGATCCCTGTACGCCGCATTGACGCTTCTGCTCTCGCCCATATCCTACGGCGTGATGCAGGTGAGAGTCTCCGAGGCCCTGACGGTGCTGGCGATGTTTACGCCTGCGGCCATCCCCGGGCTGGCGGTGGGCTGTTTCTTTGCTAATTTTCTGGGTCCCAACGGGATGATGGACGCTGTGATCGGCTCCCTGGCCACGCTGCTGGGCGCCCTGGGCACCTACCGGCTCCGCCGCCGCTTTTACTGGGCTCCGGCGCCCACGGTGGCCGCCAACGCCCTGATCGTGGGACTGATGCTGTATTATGTGTACGGCGTGCCCTTTTCGCCGCTGTACTGCGTTTTTTGGGTAGGCCTGGGCGAATTGATCTCCTGCTATGGGATCGGGATCCCCCTGGCGCGCTTTTTGAGCAGGCGAGGGAGCGATCTGGGTCTGTGAGACAGCGGAATGTCAAAAACAGGGAGGAGATTCTGGCGGGCTGCGCCCCCTGGGCCGTAGGGGATCCGGCTGCGTGGAAAGGCCGCTGGAGCTTGCGTTTTGCCCGGCAGGGTCCCATCTTTCTGGAAATCGGCAGCGGAAAGGGCCAGTTTATCGTAGCCCTCGCCCAAACCCATCTCCAGGCTAACTATATCGCGGTGGAGGGGGGCGTCAACATCGCCGTCCGCATCCTGGAAAAGGCCAGAGCAGGCGCCCTGGATAATTTGCTGGTGATCCCCCGCTATGCGGAAGATCCGGAGGAGTGGTTTGGCCCCGGCGAAGTAGCCGGATTGTATCTGAACTTTTCGGACCCCTGGCCCAAGCCCGGCCATGCCGCGCGCAGGCTCACCCACCGCCTTCGGCTCCGGGCTTACAGCCGCATCAGCGCTCCGGGAGCCACCCTGACCCTCAAAACAGACAACGAGGCGCTTTTTGAATTCTCCCTGGAGGAATTTCGGGCAGCCGGCCTGCCTGTTTTAGCTCAGACGAGGGATCTCTACGCGTCGGATCTGGCTGCGGACAACATAAGCACAGAATACGAAGACAAGTTTTCGGGAGCCGGCAAAGCGATCTGCTATGCGAAAGCGGCCCTGCACCCGATACCGGAAAAATAGAAGCGCAAGGCTTGCGCAGGAGAAAGGACAGCGATGGAATTCGCGGAAATTCTGAAAGTGATCTTGATCGGCGTGGTCGAAGGGATCACCGAGTGGCTGCCGGTGAGCAGCACCGGGCATATGATCCTGCTGAACGAGTGGATCCAGCTTCGGGTGAGCGACGCCTTTTGGGAAATGTTCCTGGTGGTGATCCAACTGGGCGCCATTCTGGCGGTGGTGGTGATCTTCTGGAAGCGCATCTTTCCGTTTTCCTTTCAGAAGGGGGAGTCTTTCATCAAGAAAGACATCCTGGGCCTCTGGGGCAGGATCCTGATCGCCGCGTTTCCCGCCGCCCTGGTGGGCATCCCCCTGGAAGACTGGATGGATCAGCACTTTTACAACTATAAAGCCGTTTCCGTGGCGCTGATCGCCTACGGCGTCTGGTTCCTGTTCCTGGAGCGGGACCGGGCGCGGACCTTTCCCATTCAAAAGGTATCGGAGATTTCCTGGAAGACCGCCCTTGGCATCGGTCTTTTCCAGATCTTGTCCCTGATCCCTGGCACCTCCCGCTCCGGCTCCACCATCATCGGCGGAATGCTGCTGGGGACTTCCCGGCCTGCGGCGGCGGAGTTTACATTTTATCTGGCCATCCCGGTCATGATGGGCGCCAGCCTGCTGAAGCTTCTGAAATTCGGTCTGATCTTTACCGGACAGGAGGCGGCCGTCCTCCTCCTGGGCATGGCTGTGGCTTTTGGGGTCTCTCTTGCTTCGATCCGCTTCCTGATGGGCTATGTGCGGAACCACGACTTCAAGGTGTTCGGCTATTACCGGATCGCGCTGGGCCTGGCGGTGCTGGCTTATTTTCTTTTCGCATAGATAATGGCCATAGGGTATGATAATATTAAGTCGGAGGGCAACCATCCGACTTTTATAATGCGTTTGTAATCCGGGGAGGATAAAATGGCTATCAAACTTGGGATCAATGGCTTTGGGCGAATCGGTCGCGTGGTGTTTCGCGCAGCGAAGGCGCAGCCGGAAAATTTTGAGATCAGGGGGATCTGCGTGCGGAACGCGGACATCGACTACCTGATCTACATGATCAAATACGACACCATCTACGGAAGATTTTGCGGCAAGCTGGAGCGGGCCTCCGACGGGATCATTGTCGACGGGGTCAAAATTCCGGTCTACAGCGAATCCGAGGCGGAAAAGATCCCCTGGACCGCTTGCGGTGCCGAGTACATCGTGGACGCCACCGGCGCTTATGTGACCACGGAGAAAGCGCTTCAGCACATCCGGGCAGGGGCCAAAAAAGTGATGATCTCCGCCCCGGCCAAGGACGATGTGACCCCGACCTTTGTGTACGGGGTCAACCACGAGCACTACGCCAAGGGAATGAACGTGGTCTCCAACGCCTCCTGCACCACCAACTGCCTGGCGCCCTTGTGCAAGGTCCTCCAGGACA
>CAZCTS010000010.1:27165-28882 GCA_964501635.1 uncultured Oscillospiraceae bacterium
GCCGCCACCGCCAAGCAGAAGGTCGTAGACGCCCGGTCGCTGAAAGACTGGCGCACCGGCCGCTCTGTCTTCGGAAATATCATGCCTTCCTCCACCGGCGCCGCCAAGGCCGTGGGCCTGGTGATCCCGGAGCTGAAAGGGAAGATGACCGGCATCTCCTATCGGGTGCCTGTGGCCGACGTGTCCCTGATCGACCTGAACGTCTGCCTGGATAAACCCACGAACTATGCCACCATCTGCGCCAAGATCAAGGAAGCCTCGGAGACCACCATGAAGGGCATCCTGGACTATGTGGATGACGAGGTGGTGTCCACGGACTTTATCGGGGACTCCCATCCGGCGATCTTCGACGCCCGGGAGGGCATCGCCCTTAACGATAAATTCTTTAAGTTCATCGCCTTTTATGACAATGAGTGGGGCTACGCCAGCAACCTGCTGCGGATGCTCTGCTACATGAGCCTGGTGGACAACAGATAGCAATAGCAGGCAAAAGCCGCAAAAGGGCCGAAAGCGATCCGGTCCCCTTTTGCGGCTTTTTTCGTGAGTAAAAGGGCCAGCGCAACCACCCCTGCGGCCAGAAAAGCCCGGCACAGGATCGCCGCCATGTCCTGGGCGCCGAAGGCGAAGCCCAGGGCGGCCGCCAGCTTGGCGTCTCCGGCCCCCAGCCCCAGGGAGCGGCCGCCCCGGCGGGCCGCCCAGGCAGACGCAGCGTAGAGTCCCAAGGGCAGCGCCAGGCCGGCGGCCCGGGAAATGAAAGGCACTTGGTAAAACAGGCCCGCTAGGGCTAAAAATAGGATCCACTGGTCCTGCAGGATATGAAATCGCAGATCGCAGATCGAAAGCTGGATCAGGGCAAAGACCAGGACTCCGGCCGGAAGGCATTGGAAGATCCCAGAAGAGGAAGCCCCGGGCCACAGCAAAGGTAAAAAGAGCAAGGAAAAGGGGAGGACCCAGGGGATCAGCCCAAGGGCGCACTCCTTTTGGGCTTTTCCCGGCACGGACCCGCTGTCGCAGCGCCATCGGGCCGGAGCCCTGTTCCAGGCGGCCACAGAAAGAGATCCCAGCAAAAGGGAGAAAACAATGGAAACAAAAAAAGCGGAAGGGTCCATGCCTGATGGCTCCGGGTCCCGTTCCGCTTTCAGTATAATCAAATGTCAAATAATGTCAAGCAAGATCGATCTGTCAGGGCTTACATCTGCCCGCTGGCGTTCAGCACATCTTTGATCTTGTGCCGGACCATGCGCTGGATGGCGTCACGCGCCGGTCCCAAATACTTTCTGGGGTCGAAGTCGCAGGGGTTCTCCACAAAGTGGCGGCGGATCTCCGCCGTCATGGCCAGGCGAAGGTCCGTGTCGATGTTCACTTTGCAGACTCCGTAGCGGGCCGCTTCCAGGATCATCGCCTCGGGAACGCCCTGGGCGCCGGGGATGTCTCCGCCGTAGCGGTTGCACATGGCCACGAATTCGGGCAGCACCGTGGAGGCGCCGTGAAGGACCAGGGGCACGTTGGGGATCAGCTTGTGGATCGCCTGGAGGCGTTCAAAATCCAGGAAGGGCTCTCCCTTGAACTTGTAGGCGCCGTGGCTGGTGCCGATGGCGATGGCCAGGGAGTCCACCCCGGTCTTGTCCACGAATTCCGCCGCTTCCTCCGGGTCCGTAAAGGTGGCCGAACGGATGTCCACGTTCACATTGTCTTCGATGCCGGCCAGCTTGCCCAG
>CAZCTS010000011.1:0-8635 GCA_964501635.1 uncultured Oscillospiraceae bacterium
GGCTATACCCGGACCGCCCGGGAAAACGGCTTCCGCGTGTGGGCCACCATCACCAACAACATGAGCGAAAAAGGTTCGACCAACTACACGACCAAAGTGCTGGCCGATACGGCCCTTCGAAACAAGACCATCGCCCAGTACCTGTTCTACGCCTGCCTGTACGAAGTGGACGGCATCAACATCGACTACGAGACCGTCAAGGATTCCGACCGGGACAATCTGACGGCTTTTGTGCGGGAGATGCGCAAGCACACCGAAAGACTGGGCCTGACCTTGTCCATCGACACCATGATCCCAAAGCCCTGGACCATCGAGTACGACTACGCCGCCCTGGCCAAAACCGTGGACTACATCGCCGTCATGACCTACGACGAACACTATTCGGCCAGCCCCGTGGCCGGCTCGGTCTCCTCCCTGCCATGGACAGACAAGGCCATCCGGGACCTTCTGAGCTATGTGGAGGGACGCAAGATCCTGATGGGCATCCCGCTGTATTCCCGCCTCTGGACCGTGGATCCTTCGGGGCGACCCGCCACCAGCCGCTCTATGACAATGCCCGCAGCCCGGGAGCTCATCGCAGGCAAAGGCCTCACCCCGGTCTGGCGGCCGGAGACCGGGCAGTACTATGCGGAATTCCCCAACGGCAGCAACACGGACAAGATCTGGCTGGAGGATCCCCGGTCCCTGGCCGGGCGTTTGGCCCTGGTCTACAACCACGGCCTGGCCGGCTCGGCCTGCTGGCAGTATTCCCAGGCAGAGGATGCGGCGTGGACCGTGTTCGAAGCCATTTACAGAAACGGCGCTTCTCCCGGCTCCTTCAGCGATCCATATTAAGGGGGCGGCCGTGCAGAAAGTCCGATATATCAACCTGGAACAAGGATTCCCCACCGTGGATCTGGCGGTCCGGGACATGGTCGGCCAGCTGGGCACCTATAAGCGTCAGGGCTACCGGGCGCTGGTGTTCATCCACGGCTGGGGTTCTTCCGGCGCCGGCGGAGGGATTCGCACTGCAGTGCGAATCAAGCTTCGGGAGCGCAGCCTGTCCGGTCTGGTGCAGGACTTTTGCGGCGGCGAGGAGTGGAAGGACCGCCGGGCCGGGTTTATCGACTACTGCAGCCAGCTGAAGCAGTTCGACCGGGACATTTCGGAAAACAAGGGCGTCACCGTAGTGCTCCTCAAATAAAAACAGGCCGCGATCCACTCGATCAGAGCCTGTTTTTTAATGTCTTTTGACTGAGGTCAGCGCTGGACCCGCCCCGAGGCGTCCCCGCCGGCCAGGGCTTCCACCTCCGCCGGAGAGACCAGATTGTAGTCCCCTTCGATCGAATGCTTCAGGCAGGACGCAGCCACGGCGAACTCCAGCGCGTCAGGGGTCGATTTGCCGCTCAGAAAACCGTAGATCAAACCGGCGCCGAAGCTGTCGCCTCCCCCCACCCGATCCACGATCTTGATATTGTACTCCTTGGAAAAATAGGCCTTTCCGTCTTCGTAAAGCATGGCGGCCCAGTTGTTTTCGCTGGCGGAGATCGATCCCCGCAGGGTGATGGCCACCTTCGAAAAGCCGAAACGCTCCGCCAGACGCAGGGCGACCCGCTCGTAGCCCTTCCGGTTCAGCTTGCCGCCGGTGATGTCGTTGTCCTCGGGCTCGATGCCGAACACGTCCTTGGCATCCTCTTCGTTGGCGATGCACACATCCACATATTTGCAGAGCGATCCCATGGTTTTCTCCGCTTCTTCCCTGCTCCACAGCTTCTTGCGGTAATTCAGGTCGCAGGATACGGTCAGCCCCTTGCCTTTCGCCGCTTTGCAGGCTTCCAGGCACACGGCGGCGAGCTCCGGCCCCAGAGCAGGCGTGATGCCTGTAAAATGGAACCAGTCCGCGCCCTCGAAAATCCGATCCCAGTCGAAGTCTTTTCGCTTCGCCGTGGCGATGGAGGAGCCGCCCCGGTCGTAGATCACCTTGGAGGGTCTCTGGGAGGCGCCCTTTTCCAGGAAGTAGATCCCCACCCGCTCGCCGCCCCGGACGATATGGGTGATATCCACGCCAAAGTTGCGCAGGGTGTTGACCGCCGCCTGGCCGATCTCGTGGGCGGGCAGCCGGGTCACATAGCGGGAATCCAGCCCGAAATTGGCCAGGGAAATGGCCACGTTGGCTTCCCCTCCGCCATAGACAGCTCCGAAGCGGTCCGCCTGGACGAAGCGGCGGTAGCCTTCCGGCGCCAGCCGCAGCATGATCTCGCCAAAGGTGACGACGCGCTTGCTCATTTTGCCTCTCCTTCCGGCCTGCACTGCCGCACCAGTTCCACCGCCTGGGCCGTCAGGGCTTCGATGGCCCGGAAATCCCCGGCGGCGATGCGGTCGGAAGGCACCATCCAGGAGCCTCCGCAGGCCAACACGTTTTTCAGTTTAAGATAGGATGCGATATTGTCCGGTCCGATGCCCCCGGTGGGCATAAAGCGCAGCTGCGGATAGGGCCCGCCCACCGCTTTCAGGAAGGCCACGCCGCCGGAGGCTTCCGCCGGGAAGAACTTGACAGTGTCCAGCCCCAGTTCCATAGCCTGCTCCATCTCGCTGGGGGTGCAGGTGCCGGGGAAGATGGGGACATTTTTTTCGAGGCAATAGGCCACGACCCTGGGGTTGAAGCCCGGGCTCACCAGGAACGAGGCGCCTGCCGCCAGGGCTTCGTCCACCTGGGCTGTGGTGGTGATGGTCCCGGCCCCCACCAGAACATTGGGGCAGGCGTCGGCGATGTTTCGGATGGCTTGCGCCGCCGCCGCGGTCCGAAAGGTCACCTCTGCCAGGGGCAAGCCCCCGGCTTCCAGGGCTCTGGCCAAAGGAACGGCCTGATCCGGATCGTCGATTTTGATCACCGGCACGACGCCCAGTCGGCGGATGGCTTGCAGAATGTGGTGCATTGGCTGTTCTCCTTGTCTCTCTTGCCTTTGGTGACGGCCTCCCAGAGGCCTATTATATAAGAAGCGCCCAGGGCCCGGTCGTACAGGCCGTATCCGGCCCGGCCGGTCTCCCCGAAGATCATCCGCCCGTGGTCGGGACGGACGTAGCCTTCGAAACCCACCTCGCTGTAGGCTTTGACGATCTCATATAAATCCAGGCTGCCGTCGCCGGAGTAGTGGGCGGCTTCTTCGAAATGCCCCGGCCCCAGGTGTTTGACGTTGCGGATGTGGGCAAAATGGATGCGCTTGCGGCCCCCGAATTCGCGGATCAGAGCAGGCAGGTCGATGGCCGGATCCGAGCCCAGGGAGCCGGCGCACAAGGTCAGACCGTTGGAGGGACTGTCCGCCATGGCAAGGATCCGATCCAGACTCTCCCGGCCCGTGACGATCCGGGGCAGTCCGAAGATGTCCCAGGGGGGATCGTCGGGATGGAGCGCCAGGGACAGGCCCGCCTCTTCGCAGACGGGCACCACGGCTTTCAGAAAATAGTCCAGGTTCCGGAACAGATCCTCGTGGGAAACCTGCTTGTACAGTCCAAACAATCGCCGAACTTCCGCCATGCGCTGAGGCTCCCAGCCGGCCATTTCGAAGCCCTCGGTGTTTTGGCCCAGCTTGTCGGCAAAATCCTGGGGGTCTTTGATCGCATCCACCACATCCTGCCGGTAGGACAGCGCCGTAGAGCCGTCGGGGCGCAGGGACGCCAGATCGGTGCGGGTCCAGTCGAAAACCGGCATAAAATTGTAGCAGACGACTTTGACGCCCGCCCGGCCCAGCCTGCGAACCGTTTCCCGGTAGTTTTCGATGTACTCGTCCCGGGAGGCCAGGCCCAGCTTGATATCCTCGTGGACGTTGACGCTCTCGATGACCTCCAGTTTCAGGCCGGCTTCTTCCACCTGCCTTTTGAGCTCCGCGATCCGCTCCGCAGGCCACAAAACGCCGGCCGGCAGGTCCATCAGCGCGCTGACCACGCCGGTCACGCCGGGGATCTGGCGGATATATTCCAGGGGGATGGGATCCAGGTCCTTCCCATACCACCGCAGTGTCATCTTCATCGTTTCCTCCTGTGGATCGGTCTTCTACTTCTCAAACTGCGCCAGGGTCTTCTCCACGGAACCGGGCCCCCGGCACATCTGCCGGAGCAGCCGGACGACCCGCTCGCTCAGGCCGGCGGCCGCCAGGTCCACGCCGAAGACCGCCGGATCGGACAGCAGCGTCTCAAAACCCGGGCCCGGGTCCCACTGTCCTTCGGCCGTGATGCCTTCCAGGGCTTTTTGCAGGTCCTCCAGCAGCGGGTCGGGACTGAGCGCCATGGGCATTCCTTTGTCGTCCCGGGCCAGCAGATAGCGAAGCCAGCAGGCCAGGACAAAGGGGATGCGCTGAAGGTCTTTGAGGCGATCCGGCTGAAGGGCGGCATATCTTTTAAGGGTCTCGCCAAAGCGCACAGGCATTTTTTGCGAGGTGTCCGTGGCGATGCGTTGGGGCGTGTCGGGAATATAAGGATTGGGGAAACGCTCCTGCAGCACTTCATCTAAAAATGCAAGGGGGTCCAGCAGAACGGGGTCCTCCATCACCGGCATGCCTTCCTCCACGGCCATGCGCCTTAGGAATCCGGGCAAAAGCGGATGCTTCATAGCAGCGGCGATCGTGGGCATCCCCAGCAGGCAGCCCAGCAGGGCAAGGGAGGTGTGAAGCGGATTCAGGCAGGTGCCCACCTTCATCTTTTCCACCTTTTCCACGGTTCGGCGGTCTGTAAAAACCACGCCGGCCCTTTCCAGAGGCGGCCGGCCGTTGGGAAAGCGGTCTTCGATGAACAGGTAGCCCGGCCGCTCCGCGTTCACAAAAGGCGCGCTCAGGCTTCCCCGCCCTGTGCGGATGATATCCATGTCCGCGATGCCCAGGCCGGTCAGATGGTCCCGGACGATCTCCGAGGGATAGGGGGTTATTTTATCGATCATGGTCCAGGGAAAAGAGACCCGGGACGCGTCGCCCAGATACTCGGTGAACTCCGGGTCTACCCATCCCCTCTTTTGCCACGCGCCGGCGATCAGACGGATCCCCTCTTCCAGGCGCCGCCCGTTTTGGGCGCAATTGTCCAGGCTGACCATGGCCAGGGGGGCGCCGCCTGCCCAAAAGCGCTCCCAGAGCAGCGCCGTGGCCGCAGCCAGCAGCGTTCCGGCCTTGCCGGGCCCTTCCGCCAGGTCTCTCTCCAAAGCCGGCTGGAGCCGCCCGTCGGGCAGACGGGTTGTATAGCCTTTTTCGGTGATGGTAAAGGTGGCCATCTGCAGGGCGGGAGAAGTGAAAGCCGCGACCAACTGTTGCCAGTCCGGCCCCGCGGGATCCGCCCGGAGCACGTCGGCGATGCAGCCCACGACTTCCTTTTCCAGTCCGCCGTCGGCGCCCAGAACGACCGACAGACTCAGATTGTCGTGAGGGGCGTATATTTTTTCGGCAGCGTCGGAGCCGGCGCCCACAGCGGCCAGGATGCCGGTTCGGGCATCCCCCTGGCGGATCAGCCGCTGCTGAAGCACGGCGATATAGGCCCGGAACAGATTGCCCGGGCCAAAGTGGATCCAGCCGCAGCGGTCTATGGTTTCCTGCGCCAGGGCTTCCACATCATAGCAGGGTAACGCGACCCCTGCCCCGGCCCAGGCCTGCGTGTCCTGCAGGCCTGCTCTGTTCAAATGCAAGAAGGGAGCTGTGCTCTTCACCGTCACCTATTTGATCTCTCCGGGATAGCCGTCGCAGCAGAGCTCAAACCAGATGTAATCGTACACGTCTCCGGCTTTCGCCTCGGCGCCGTGGTAAAAACCGGTGGGGGTAAAGCTTACGTCGCCGCCCTTCATGGGATAGTGGTCGCCGCCGGCCGTATATGTAAGGGTGGACCCGGGAAGCGGAATGTACCACTGGACCAGCTCGTTGTGGATGTGCTGGCCCACCACGGTGGGTCCTTTGCCCAGGACCGCGCCCATGGACAGCCTGCCCAGGTTGCGGTGCTCGATCATCATGACGGACCGGGTGTCGTCCTGCTTAAAGTTCTCCACATACTCCCAGCCTTGGGAGATCAGCCGGAACCGGGGCAGCTTGATCCGGGCTTCCACCAGGCAGGTCTTGTCGTAGTCGCTCAGCTCCGTCACCACGTGGATAAACTCCAGCGGTCCTTTGCTGTCCGCAGAGCAGGTGATGGTAAAGCGCTCCTTGTCAAACTCCGGAACGAAGACGGCGACTTCGGTGATGTTGAAGGCCTCTCTGGGCGTGGCCACATAACCCTTGCCCGAGAGGAAGATGAAAAGCTGGTTGTTCTGGGCGATGCCGTACACGTCGGGCGAAACGGAGCTGCCCGGCTGCAGGGAGCACTTTTCAAAGCGGGCCTGGTCGTAGGCCCCTTCGAGGAAGGGAACGGCGGAATAGCCATCCTTGTATTGATGGACGATGTCTCCGGTGTGGGCGATCTTAATCTGTGACATGCTTGCCTCCTTGCGCAATGGGGTTGACAGTGGTTGATTCCTCTATTTCAAAACCGAAATAGGACAGGCAATTCCGGTAAGAAATGTCTTTGACCAGGTTTTCCAGAAGCTCCGGGTCCCGAGGATATTCGCCGTCCTCCACCAGACCTCCGATAAAATCGCACAGGATCCTGCGGAAGTAGTCGTGGCGCACGTAGGACAGCAGGCTGCGGGAATCCGTGAGCATGCCGATGAAGGTGCCCAGCAGGCCCTGAGACGCCAGCGAGGACAAGTGCCGGCGGATGCCTTCCCTGTGGTCGTTGAACCACCAGGGAGCCCCGTGCTGGAGCCAGGAAGGGCTTCCCGGCATCGGGAAGCAGTGGATCAGCGTGTCGATTGCCGCGTTGTCCTTGGGATCGATGGAATACAGGACGGTCCTGGGCAAGGCGTTTTCCGACTGCAATCTGTCCAGGAAGCGGGCCACGTCCCGCCAGGAGACGCCGCCGCCGATGCAGTCGAAGCCGCTGTCGGCGCCCAGCCGCTCAAACATGGCGCTGTTCACGTTCCGGCTGACCCCCAGGTGGAGCTGCATGGCCCAGCCTCTTTTTGCATAAGAGGCGGCCAGGAAATTCAGCACCGCGGAAACATAGGTCTGCCGCTGCTCCTCCGAGATGGCAGCGCCTTCCCTCCTGGCCTGGATGATGCGGTCGATCTCTGCTTCGTCCCAGGAGCGGAAGCAAAAGTCCGGCAGACCGTGGTCGGAGATCCGGCAGCCGCTTACCGAAAAGAGATCCATGCGCTGCTCCAGGGCCTTTCGAAGCGTGTCAAAATCGCCGATGTCGATCCCGGAGACCAAGGACAGTTCTTTTAAATATGCCGGGTAATCGGCCTTTTCCGGCGCCGCGATCCGATCGGGCCGGAATGTGGGGAGCATGCGAAAAGACTTCCCCTGCTCCGTGCGGCTCTTTTGATGCCAGGCCAGGTCCGAAACGGGATCGTCCGTGGTGCACAGAAGTCTTACGTTTGACTGCGCCAAAAATGCGCTGGCCGGAATGCCGGAGCCGATCTTTTCCATGCACAGATCCCAGACTTCCCGGGCCTTGCGCCCGTTCAGCTGTCCGGAATAGCCGAAGAAGCGCCTGAGCTCCATATGGGTCCATGCGTAGAGGGGATTGCCGGGCGCTTTTTCCAATGTCCTTGCCCATTGCTCAAACTTGCCGAAGTCATCGACGTCTCCCGTGATCCAGGCTTCGTCCACGCCGGCGGCCCGCATCAGCCGCCACTTGTAGTGGTCGTGAGAGAGCCAGAGCTGGCTTGGGTTCGTAAAAACGCGATCCAGGGCGATCTCCCGGGGGTCGATGTGGCTGTGATAATCCACTACGGGGAGGTCTTCAGCGACCCGGTGGTATAGTTCCCGGCCGGTCCGGTTGGCCAGGAGAAAATCCTGTCCGAAAAATTGATCCATCTGCCTGCTTTCCTCGCCTTTTCCGGGGGGATGATCGATGCGGATAGGTAAAATATACAGGCAAACAAAATAAAAGACAAGGACGACTTGTCCTTGTCTTTGTACTGAATTGCTTCCTATGAACGATAGCCGAGGATCCGCAGGATCTCTAAAGCGGTCTCTATCGCAGACAGTCCTTCCGTCTTCAGGTTCACCTCGGCGTACTTCTCGTAGAGAGGCGTGCGTTCGTTGTAGAGGTCTTCGAAGGTCTGGTTCGGCTTAAAAACGATGCCTCTGGAATCCAGGTTGGTGACCCTTCTTCGGATCTCCGGGAACTTGACGTTCAGATAGACGATGTCGCCGATCTTTGACAGATGGGCCATGGCTTCCGGGTAGTATACCGCGCTCCCGCCGGGGGAGATCACAAAACCCTCGTAGGTCAGGTTCGAAAGGATCCTGCCCTCCATGGTTTTGAAGTACTCCGTCCCTTCGGTGTCCAGGATGTCCTGAAGCTTCCGGCCTTCCGCGTCCTCGATGATATGGTCGCCGTCGGCTTGCGGCATCCCTGTCAGCCGGGATAGCTCCCGGCCCACAGTAGTCTTGCCGCTGCCCGGCATGCCGATCAGAATGATGTTCTTTTTCATATGGTTCTATGCAAGCGAGGATTCGATGATCTGAATCATTTCCGCATTCGTGGCCTTGGCCGGGAGCTCGATGCCCTTTTCTTCCGCCAGCGCCATCAGTTCAGCCTTCTTGAGATTCTTCAGGTTGAGCTGCCCTTCGGCTGACTCTTC
>CAZCTS010000011.1:8735-27006 GCA_964501635.1 uncultured Oscillospiraceae bacterium
GCCTTCGGCGGCGGCTTCGGAAATTTCCGCAGCCATCGGCTCAATAGCTTCCTGAGCTTCGGGAGCGGCTTCCTCCGGTTCTTCCGCAGGCTCCGCAATGGGCCGTTCGGGCTGGGGCGCGTTGGGATCCAGGGTTTCCTTGATGCTCAGAGAGATCCGGCGGCGTTCCCGGTCGATATCCAGCACCTTGGCCTGCACCGTCTGTCCGATGGTCAGTTCTTCGGAGATCTTGTTGACCCGCTTGTGGGCCACTTCGGAGATGTGGACCAGTCCGTCCAGGCCGGGCTCCAGTTCCACAAATGCGCCGTATTCCTTGATCTGAACCACTTTGCCGGTGATGATCTGGCCCTCTGTGTAGGCGTTGTCGATCACGGACCAGGGTTCAGGCAGATTTTGCTTGAGGCCTAAGGAGATCTTGCCCTTTTCCTCGTTCATCGACAGGATCTTGACGTTGATGACCTGACCGATCGACAAGGCTTCCTGCGGGTGCTTCAGCTTGCCCCAGGAGATTTCGGAAATGTGGAGCAGTCCGTCCAGACCGCCGATGTCCACGAAGGCGCCGTAGTCGGTAAAGCGCATCACTTTGCCTTCCACCACGTCTCCCACATTGAGCGTACTCCAAATCTCTGCAATTTTTTTGTACTTCTCTTCGTTCAGGAACGCCTTGTGGGAAAATACGGCTTTGTTCCTTCTCTGGTCGACCCGGGTCACCTTGACAGGAAGGGTCTTTCCTACATATTCCGCGGCGCTCTCCACATAGTGGTCGGCCAGCTGGGACATGGGAATAAAACCGGATACTTCCTTGTACACGGCGATGACGCCGCCCTTGACTTCTTTGACGATGGTGGCGTTGACCACTTCCTTGCTGTCCAAGGCTGCGGTGATCTCGTCCCAGTTTTCGCCGGACTGGAGCTTTTTCTTGGAAAGCAGGATGTTCCCGTCTCCGTCATCGCTCTTGATGACTTTGGCCTGGATCTCGTCGCCTTCTTTGAACTGCTCCGTCAATGGCCTGTCGTCTTCCAAAACCATTTCGCTTCTGGGCAGTATGCCGTCCTTTTTGCAGCCGAGATTGACCACGATGTACTCGTCTGTGACCTGCACAGCTTCGCCCGTGATCACTTCGCCTCTCGACGGCAGCCGGAGAGATTTTTCGATCTCGTCCATAAATGACGCCATGTCGTTTGATTCTTCTGTCTGCAGATCCTTGGTGAAATCTTCACTCATAGTTGCAATAACCTCCTCAATGATGCGTTCAGGTGCCGATGCACTCGCCGCAACGCCTATTTTATAATACTTTTCAAATTCATGCAACGGTAAATCCGTTGAATTTTCGACAAAAAGCACCTTTTTGCAGGCTTTTTTGCATATTTCCACCAGCTTTTGAGAGTTCGAACTGGTCTTGTCACCGATCACCACCATCAGATCGGATTTTTGAGCCAGGGCCCTGGCGGCCTCCTGGCGTTCTTTGGTGGCCCGGCAGATGGTGTAGCAGACCTCCGCATCTCCCGTGTACGCCCTGATCTGCTCCGCACAGGCGCGATATTTTTCCCCGGTGATGGTGGTCTGGGCGACCACAGTGAGCGGCCGGTCTTTGAGCAGCGATGCCGCCGCCGCAACATCCGCGGGAGAATCCACCGTAAGGCAATCGGGCCCCGCCCAGCCGGTGATGCCCGCCACCTCGGGATGGGCGGGATCCCCCACGATCACCACAAACCTGCCTCTGGCCGCGGCTTGGGCCGCCAATTGATGGATCCTGGACACGAAGGGACAGGTGGCGTCGATGAGCGTGATCTCCCTTTGAGCGGCTTCCCGAAAGGTTTCCGGCGGCTCTCCGTGGGCGCGGATCAGCACCGAGGCGCCGGAAGGCACTTCCTCCAGGCTTTTGACTGTCTCCATGCCCTTTTGGGCAAATTCGCCGGTGACGGCTTTGTTGTGGATCAGGGATCCCAGGCAGTAGAGCTTTTTGCCCTCCTGCTGTGATCGATCCAGCTCCGCGCAAGCCCTGTCCACCGCCTGCCCCACGCCGAAGCAAAAGCCCGCGTGTTCCGCCAGGGTGATGGTCCTCATTTTTTCAGTTCCTCCAGGAATTTTTTGAACAGCCCTTCCCGGCCGTTCTCCGTCGGCGAATAATACTTGACCCCCTCTTTTGCCAGGCTGTCGGGCAGGTATTGCTGCTTTACATAGCCGCCGTAGGCGTGGGGGTACAGATAACCTTCGCCCCGGCCCAGCTTCTTTGCGCCCGAATAGTGGGCGTCCTTCAGATGGGCGGGGACATCGTCGATCTTCTTGTTGCGAAGGTCCGCCAGCGCCCCGTCGATGGCCGTGATCACCGCGTTGGACTTGGGACACGAGGCCAGGAGGATCACCGCTTCCGCTAACAGAATACGCGCTTCCGGAAACCCCACCATCTGAGAAGCCTGGACGCAGGAGGTGACCACGGAGACCGCCTGGGGAAACGTCATGCCGATATCCTCGGCGGCGCAAACCATCAGCCGCCGCCCTATCATCACCACGTCGGCGTCGGCCTGGATCAGGCGGGCCAGGTAGTGGATGGCCGCATCCGGATCGCTGCCCCGGATGGATTTTTGCAGGGCGGAAAGCAGGTTGTACTTGTCTTCGCTCCGGTCGTAGAAGCTGGTCTGCCGCTGCATGGCTTCCCCCACCTGTGGCAGCGCGATATGGGTGCCGCTGATGTTGTCGGCCACAAAACCCAGCGTGTCCAAGGCGATCCGGGCGTCTCCGTTGCTCCGGTCCACCAGCATGGCCAGGGCGTCCTGGTCGACGGTGATCCCCCGGGCGCCCAGCCCTCTTTCCCTGTCCGCAAGCGCATGGTGAAGGATCTGGAGGATCTCGTCGTTTTCCAGGCGCCTAAACTCGTAAATGGCGCGGACCCGGCTCAGGATGGCATTGTTCACCGCGAAGTAAGGGTTTTCCGTGGTGCTGCCGATAAACCGGACCGTCCCCTCTTCCAGAGCCTGGAGCAGTGAATCCTGCTGCAGTTTGTTCCAGCGGTGGAATTCGTCCACGTAAAGATAGACGACCTCCTTCTGGAGGCCGAAGAATTTAACCTTGGCCGCGTCCAGCACCTCTTTGAGTTCCTTCGTGCCGCAGGTGGAGGCGTTCAACTCGTGGAACTCGGCGCCCATTCGGGACACGATAATGCGAGCCAGCGTGGTTTTGCCCGTGCCGGAAGGTCCGTAGAAGATGGCAGACTCGAAGGTCTTGCTCTGTATGGAATTGTAGAGCAGAGAGTCCTCGCTCATAAAGTGGCGCTGGCCATAGAATTCCTCCAGCGTCAGAGGCCTCATTCTCGTGGATAATGGTATCATACGCTGTATTATAACCGAAATGCCCGGGCATCTCAAGCAAAAGCGCCGCCCGGAGGCGGCGCTTGCATGTTGTGATATTACCCTTTCGTCAACGCTTGCTTATTTGGAAGCATTCGTGAAGAAGAAGTATCCCAGAGGCGAATAGTACCAACCCTTCAGCTCATCCTTGACCATATAGGGCTGCGTATAGAAGTAGATCGGAGCCACCACGGACTCGCCCAACAGAATGTCCTCCGCCTCGTGCATGGCCGCCATTCTGACTGCGGGATCCGAAGAAGTCTTGGCCTGGGTGATCAGGTCGTCGTAGGTCGCATTGGCATACTGCGCGTCGTTGTTTCCGCCGCCGGTCACCCACATGTCGAGGAAGGAGATGGGATCGTTGTAGTCTGCGATCCAGCCGTTGCGGGCGATGGAGTAGTCTCCGTTCTTTCTGGTATCCAGGAAGACTGCCCAGTCCTGATTGGTGATCGTCACCTGGACGCCCAGCTCGGTCTGCCACATATTCTGCAGCGCTTCGCCGATGACTCTGTGGCCGTCGCTGGTGTTGTAGAGATATTCTACGATGGGGAAGCCCTCTCCGTTGGGATAACCGGCTTCCGCCAGCAGCGCGCGGGCTTCTTCGCAGTTCGCGGCGTAATCGTCTTTAGAGAGGCTGTAGTAGGATCCGCCCACTTCTCTGAAGTCGGAGCCGGGGCCGTCGGCGTCATAGATACCGGCAGGCACATAGCCCCCAGCCGGCACCTGTCCGGCCCGGGTGATCTGCTCGACGATGTAGTTGCGGTCGATCACGAGGGAGAAAGCCTTCCGGACGAGGGGATCGTCAAAGGGCGCTCTCTGGGTCTGGAAGCAGACATAATAGGTTCCGATATAGTCGCCGACCTTCAGCTGTCCGGATTCCAGAAGCGTGGGCACTTCGTCGATGGGATAGCCCTCGTTAAAGTCCAGCTCGCCGCTGTTGAAGGCCGCCAGCATGGCGTTGTCGTCATCCATCAAGGCAAACTTGATCGAGTTGGGGCCGACATTTGCCAGATCGTAATAATTGGGGTTCTGAACCATCATGATGTAGGAATTGTGGACCCACTCGCTCATCATGAAAGGTCCGTTTCCAATGTAGGTGGCCGGGTCGAAGGTCCACTGGTCGCCGGCGGCTTCGATGATGTCCTGGCGCACGGGGAAGGCTGCCGGGAATGCCGCAATTTCCGTGAAATACGGGATCGCTGTGTGCAGCGTCACTTCGAAGGTTTTGTCGTCCAGAGCTTTTGCAGCCAGCTCGTCCGGAGTCTTAGTGCCGTCATATATAATTTCCGGTGCATTCAGAACACAGTCCAGCATGTAGCTGTAGTCCGCGGCAGTAGCCGGGTCCACCAGTCTTTTCCAGGCATACTCGAAATCCGATGCGGTGACAGGCTGTCCGTCAGACCACATGGCGCCTTCTCTGAGGTGGAACGTATACACTGTGCCATCTTCGCTGACGTCCCAGCTTTCCGCCATGCCGGGGGCCAGTTTGGCGTTCCCCTGGCCGTCGTCCACCCATTTGATCAAACCTTCGAAGGTGTGGTGCAGCATGATGGCGCCGTCGACTGCGCTGTTCAGCGCGGGATCGATGGTGGACGGCTCGGAAGCAAAGCAGACCGTCAGGTCGTCGCCGACTTCCTTTTCCGGCTGAGCTCCGCCCCCGCAGGCCGCCAGTGTAAAGACCATGCACAACGAGAGCAGTATTACTAGGTACTTCTTCATGATTTCTCCTCCTTTTTCGCCTTGCGGCAACGATATAAATTTTTAATCATTTCGCCTTATTACCTCGCAATTATACAACAATGCATAATGCAAGTAAAGATAAGCATACATTTTGCCTGGCTCGGCCATTAAACGATGTGGCAGGCGGCGAAGTGCTGACTGCCCACCTCTTTCCAAAGAGGGACTTCTTCCTTGCACCGGGGGATGGCGTAGGGACAACGGGTGTGGAATCTGCAACCGGTCGGCGGGTTCATGGGGCTTGGGATGTCCCCCTCCAGGATGATCCGTCTGCGGGCCCGGCTCACTTGGGGATCGGGGACCGGCACGGCGGAAAGAAGCGTTTTCGTGTAGGGATGGAGCGGATTTTTATGAAGTTCCCGGCTGCCGGCCAGCTCCACCATGTTCCCCAGGTACATGACGCCGATCCGGTCGGAGATGTGCTTGACCACGGAAAGATCGTGGGCGATGAACAGATAGGTAAGGCCCAGCTGATCCTGCATGTCTTCCAGCATATTGACGATCTGGGACTGAATGGAGACGTCCAGGGCCGAGACCGGCTCGTCGCAGACGATAAACTGGGGCTCCACGGCCAGGGCTCTGGCGATGCCGATCCGCTGCTGCTGCCCCCCGGAAAATTCGTGGGGATAGCGGTTGGAATGCTCGGTGTTCAGCCCCACTCTCGTGAGCAGGGATTGGATCTTGTCATTTCGGTCGCTCTTGCTGCCGGCCAGCTTGTGGATGTCGATGGCCTCTCCCACGATTTCGCCCACCGTCATCCTGGGGTCCAGGGACGCGGAAGGATCCTGGAAAATGATCTGCATCTTCCGGCGAAAAGGGATCATGTTCCCATGGGTAATGTCTTCTCCGTCATAGTAGATGCTGCCGGAGGTGGGTTGATACAATCGGAGGATGGTCCTGCCCAGCGTGGTCTTGCCGCAGCCGGACTCGCCCACCAGCCCCAGGGTCTCTCCGTGGTGAATGGTCAGGTTGATGTCTTCCACGGCCTGGACGTAGTTATATTTCATAAAACCCATTTTGATGGGGAAGTATTTTTTGAGATGATCCACCCGAATCAGTTCGCGATCAAGCATGGGAAGCGGCCTCCTTTAGATAGGAATCGGACAAGAGCCAGCAGGACGCCACATGGCCTTCCGCGATCGTTGCCATCGGCGGTTCCTGTTTCAGGCAGATCTTCATGCAGTGGCCGCAGCGGGGTCCGAAGGGACAACCGGCGGGCGGATTCAGCATGTCTACAGGTGTTCCCTCGATGGGGATCAGCCGCTCGTACTCTTCCGCATCCACCCGGGGCATGGAATTGAGCAGTCCCAGCGTGTACGGGTGACGGGGACGGTAGAATATGTCCTCCGCCGAGCCCTGCTCCACGATCCGGCCGGCGTACATGACGGAAACCCGGTCGCATATTTCCGCCACAACGCCCAGGTTGTGGGTGATGAAGACGATCGCCATCCGTGTCTTCTTTTGGATATCTTTCATCAGTTCGATGATCTGGGCCTGAATGGTCACGTCCAGCGCCGTGGTCGGCTCGTCGGCGATGAGCATCTTGGGATCGCAGATCAGCCCCATGGCGATCATGATCCGCTGCCGCATGCCGCCGGAAAGCTCGTGGGGGTACTGACGCATCCGCCTGTCGGGGTTGTTGATCCCCACCAGTTCCAGCATCTGGATCGATTTTGCGTGGGCCTCCGCCTTCGTCACTTTCCCGTGGCAGAGCATGGCTTCCATCAGCTGGTTGCCCACGGTATAGACCGGATTCAAGCACGTCATGGGGTTCTGGAAGATCATGCTCACCGCATTTCCCCTGAAATCCTGCATTTGCTCCGGCGTCATAGAGAGAACGTCTTTGCCGTCGAAGGTGATGGAACCGCCCACCACTTTGCCGGGGCTCTGCAAAAGACCCATGATAGAGTAGGCCTGGACGCTCTTGCCGCTCCCGGATTCACCCACGATCCCCATCACTTCGCCGTAGTTCAAATCGTAGGAAATGCCGCCTACGGCCTTCACTTCCCCTGCCGGCGTAAAAAATGAGACTTTCAGGTCTTTGATTTCCATCAATTTATTGTTGTGCATCGTATCTATCATCCTTGCGCACCTATTTCTTTAGTCGGGGATCCAAAGCGTCCCGCAGGCCGTCTCCGAAGAGATTCAGAGTGAGGATCATCACGCTCAGCAAGGTGGCCGGGATCAGCAACCTATACGTATATGTGTACATGCCCCCCAGCGCGTCCGAAGCCATGGAGCCCAGGCTGGTAAGCGGCGCGGCGACGCCTACGCCTAAAAATGAGAGGAAGGATTCCAAAAATATGGCGGTGGGGATCTCAAGGCAAGTGGTGACGATGATCTGGCCGATGCAGTTGGGCAGCAGATGGCGCCGGATGATCCGGGTGCTGGAGGCACCCAGGGCTCTGGCTGCGGTGACGTATTCCTGCTCTTTGAGCATCAGCACCTGCCCCCGGATGA
Organism: uncultured Oscillospiraceae bacterium; assembly: GCA_964501635.1. Lineage (GTDB taxonomy): Bacteria > Bacillota > Clostridia > Peptostreptococcales > Anaerovoracaceae > UBA10908. The sequence continues at coordinate 16,280 of CAZCTS010000011.1, forward strand.
TGCGGGCCATGCTGACCCAGTAAAGCAGGCCGAAGGCCATAAAAATCGCGATGAGGCTGGGCCCCACGATGGACAGGTAGGCCGCCAGGGCGCTTTCCGAAGTGTTGAACCACTGGGTGAGCCCCGGCTTGAGCGCCGTGGCCAGGAGCAGGACCACCAAAATGTCCGGGATCGAATAGATCAACTCCACGAAGCGCATCATGATATCGTCCACTCTCCCGCCGAAATAGCCGGAAATGGCCCCGTAAATGGATCCGATCACCAGAACGATCAGACTGGCGGTTATTCCGACGACCAGGGACACTCTGGTGCCGAACATGGTGCGCACGAAGAGGTCGCGGCCGATGTTGTCCGTGCCGAAGGGATATTCCCAGGATGGGTCGATATTCTCGGCCCCCCGGACCTGAACGGTGTAATCGTTCTCCTGGAACATGGGCCCCACGAAGGCGAAGAGACACAGGGCGATGACAATAAAAAGCGACACCATGGCCACTTTATTTTTCTTGAGCCTTCTCCAGGCATCCTGCCAGTAGGAAAGGCCGGGCGTTATATTGATAAAGCTTTCTTTCTCTTCCTGTGTGGCCTTTTGGAAACGATCGCTTCCGAAAGGCGGCTGGCTGCAGGCAAAATCGGCATCCGCGTGCAGGGTGGGAAAAGGAACAGAGCCAAAAAATCGATGCATGTGCATTTTATTTTGCGCCTCCCTTCGACAGGTCGATCCGGGGATCGACCGCTTTATAAAGAATGTCCACCAGCAGCGTCATGGCTACAATGAAGGCGGCAAGAAAAATCGTCGTTCCCATGATGATGGGATAATCCCGGTTCATGATGCTCTGGATAAAATAGCGTCCCAGGCCGGGGATGTTGAAGACTGTCTCCACAACAAATCCGCCTGTCAGGATGCCGGCCGTCAGAGGTCCAAGATACGTGAGGACCGGTATGAAGGCGTTGCGCAGCGCATGCTTGAATATGATGGCTGTGGGTCGCACCCCCTTTGCTCTGGCCGTGCGGATATACTCCTGGTTGATCACGTCCAGCATGCTGGAGCGAGCCAGCCGGCCGATGTGGCACATGGGGTTGAAGGACAGAGTGAAACAAGGCAGGATGTAGCTTTGCCAGCTTGTGAGGCCCATGGTGGGCAGGATCTTCCACACGGACCCGAACAGGATCATCAGGACCGTGGCGATCACAAACCCCGGGATCGAAACCCCCAGGGTCATGACGACCCTCAAGGCGCTGTCCAGGGTCCCGCCCCGGTGATAAGCCGCAATACAGCCCATGGTGACACCGAATAAAACCGCTATACCCAAGGCAATCATGCCGATTTTGGCGGAAACAGGAAACATCTCCATGATGATGGTGGTGACGGGACGGTTCTTCTGCATTTTCAGCGAAACGCCCAGGTCTCCCTTCAGCAGGTTCACGATATAATTTTTGAGCTGGATCGGAACCGGTTTGTCCAGGCCGTATTTGGCTTCCATGGCGGCAAGGACCTGGGGGGAAGGCGATTTCTCACTTAAAAAAGGCCCTCCGGGCACCAGATTCATCAGCAGGAATGTAATGCAGGTGATGAGCAGCACTACGACCAGGGCCTGGGCTATGCGCTTGGCGACGAATTTGATCATATCTTTTATATCTCCCGATAGACGTTTAGATAGTATCTTATACACGATTATAACTATAATTCAAGTGGTTCACAATAAAAATACAATCGCAAAAAAACATTTACATTTCTTTGCAAGTAATATATCATAGCCCACAAGAGATATTTATGAAGCACAGAGACAGATTTCGTTTCGTTATTCCCGATCTTGCGCGTAAATATTGAAATCCGCTACCCATAGAAACACTAAGGAGAACCAAACAAATGGAAGACAGAACAATGGTATGTCAGGACTGTGGCAAGGAATTCATTTTCACCGCAGGCGAGCAGGAATTCTACAAAGAGAAGGGTTTCGATAACGAGCCGAAACGCTGCAAAGAGTGCAGAGACAAGAAAAAGAACCAAAAGAGACAGTTCAGAAACGACAGAATGTCAGACTAGTAAATATCTCGGAACTCAACAACCAACAAAAGCCGGAGGATTCCTCCGGCTTTTTCCTTTTCTAAAACTTCAGGCCCTCGTCTCGCATTCCCAGGCGGACAGGAACGACAGCAGCGCCGCGCGGTCCATGCGCTGCTCGGCGTTGCGCTGCCGCAGGCGGCGCTCCACCAGGTCCGCATTGCCGCCGGGGCAAAGACGTTCAATTTCCAAGCAAAGGCAGCATAGACTCTCCAGCAGGTCTTTGCCCGAGGGTTTCAGCAGCAGGCGCGGACGTCCGTCCCGGGACTCAAAACACAAATCGGAGAGTTCCAGGGACACATCTTCTTCGAAGATCAGATACTCCTCCAGACCGTCCACGGCCTCCGCCAGGAGGCGCAGCCACCGGAGCACGTCAGGGACCATCCCCCGGCCCAGCCTTGGGCTCCCGCTACGCTCATCCCCGCATTCCAAATAGGTTTTCAAATGAAACAGCCCGGCCGTCTCCACGGCGACTTGGACGGATTCGCCCTGGAGAAAAAAGCTGGCTTCCGCAAGATAGGGACAGCAGCCTCGCCGCAGCCATTCCAATTGATAAGCGGCCGGACGGCCTTTGTCCAGAGCGTATCGAACAAGCGTCATCGATGTCCTCCTCCACACAGCTGGCAGGGAGCGTATCCGGCGCTCACCGCCGCGCTCCTGGGCATGCATACAAAGTTTTTAACAACGGAAGCGCAGGTATGTCGATGATACACATGGCTCTGCTGGGAAAAAAGCCAGACCGGCGCGCCGTTGGGCAAGGTGTCGGGATGGCAGAGCCGGCATGCCCCATAGGTCCTTCGTATTTTGTCCGTCAATATCCCCTGGACCTGGCCGTTCTGCAGGATAGAACAGGAGCGGATATGGTATCGCTCCCCTCTTCTGGGGAACACATACACGCGAGTATTGTCAGCTCCTTCTGTTTGGACAGATTCTCCCACAAAGGGCCGAAAGGTGGCATTCTTGAAGGAGATCGGGTCGCTTGCAAGCGCCGGCGCGGGCAGCCGGGTGTTTTCCACCGCCACCCGGACCCGAACCAGTTGATCCACCCGGATCGACCCTCCTTCGAGGCTCGCCTCCTCTCCTGCGCTCAGCTTCCAAAGCGAGGTCCGGGGACCATCGAAGCCCCATTCGGCCAGCAAAAACCCTTCCCATGCGGCTAAAAATGCTGCGCGAAGCCGAAAGCCTTCCCGATCCTCCGCTTCGAAAAGAGCCGCGGATTTGGCGCTGCAGCGGGCGCTCTGCACCAAGACATAGGATACTGTCTCTTCCATGCCGCACTGGAGGATCAGGCACAGGAGCGTCACTGCGGCGATCACAAAGACCGGAAGGCAGCAGGCCGCATCTACGATCAAAGATCCTCTTTTGCTATTGGTACACATGCGCCTGCACCACAGCCCCTCTGCGATGATCCGCTGTTCGATAACCCGGCAGGTGCATTTTCTTTTTGAATTCAACCTCCAGTGTAAAGCCATAGGCGTAGTCCCGAAAGCAGAAGGATCCCTGTTCGAGGGCCGCGATATTCAGCTGCATCACATCCATCAGTCTGGCTCTCTTTTTCTCTGGGGACACCATCAGCAGCAAAAGCCGCAGATAGTCTTTGTAGGAGCCTGTCCGGGCTGTGGTTTCCCCTCCGGCGAGGGGAACACCGTCCGGGCGCATCGCGCCGTCCAGGCTGCAGGCCCAGTCTTGGGGCAGTTTGACAAAGGGCACTTTTTTGCCGGAGAGCAGCAGATCCACGTCATTTTGCGCTTCCACCCCAGCCCAGATCCCTGCGACGAGGAACACCGCTGCGGGCAGCGGGATGACGGCCAGGGCAGAGGCCGCCAGGGCGGTCACCTGATTTCTTTTCTGCGGATCCCCGTAGATATGTGAAAGATTCAATGCGCTGCGAAGCCAGAAGAGGCTGCTTCGGACTTCCTTGTAGTTTTCTCTGTCCGAGGGCAGCCCAAAGAGGATGTATTCCGCCTCCAGATCCAATGCGGAACCCTCCAATGCCCTGGTGGCGAAGGAGCACTTTTCCACCACATATTCGTTCTCCAGGACTGCCGAAGCCTGGGGCAGGACGGCGCTGCTGAGCAGCGTTCTGTTGCCGGGAAGCCCCAGAAGCCTTGTGGGAAGGTCGTCGCGCAGTGCGCCGGAGGGAAGAGTTTTCGTCCATTCAGCCCCATTTTCCCGAGGCTGGCCGGAGGACCGGTAGCGCTTCAGCAGAGCGCGCAGTCTGGCCTTTTCCGCTTCCGCCTGAGCGCCGCCCGGATCGGCTTCTCCGCTGCTGTTCTTTGTTTCCTCTTCGATCCTTTGGATCTCCTCTTCGGAATCTTTCGAAAGGGCTTCCGACAGCGTCAAAGCCTCGCGAACCTCGGAGCAGATCGACGGGCTCTCCTCCTGGAATAATACGTCTTCGGCGATCAGGACAGCCGCAGCTGCGCGGATCTGCCCGGCGAAGCGCTCCCCGTCCAGCGCCGGGTATTCCTGGCTGTCCGCCCGGCATAAAACCGATTCCATCCGCAGAATATTGTCGCCCTGCACCGCCAGATTTTCCCCGATGTAGAACTCCGCCAGAGCGGTCAGCCGCTCGTCGGAGGCGCGCAATGCAAATACCCCGTATCGCGCCCAAAGAGAGGGCTGGTACTCCGAAAGAATGGATTCCCCCGCAAGCGTACAGATCCCCTCCGCCCGGCTTCGAAGGGCAAAGCCCGCAGTCCCTTCGATGACGACCAGCAGCAGAAACACCAAAGAGGACAGCGTCATGATGATGTAGAGAGAAGAAAATCCCTTCTTGTTCATGGAAGCAGCCACTTTCCTCTCATCAGCAGACAGACATCCGCGCCGGCCGGGTTGAACGTTGAAAGGATCTCGTCCCGGTGCGCCAGGCTGTCGTCGCGCACTTCTCCGTACAGAAAAAGGGATTGCCGGATGACGGAGGCCAGCAGGAGAATGACCAGAGGATAGACCAGCGCAGCCTCCACTGCCGCGCTTCCCTGCCTGGAGCGGATCAAAAGTCGCTCCCCAGCAGATCCCCGAACACCTCGTCCACAAAAGCGCCGATCTGAGATTTAAAGACCAGTCCCAAAGCGATGGCGATCGCGATCAAAATGGCCACCTGCACCAACTCCATTCCTTCTTTGCTGTTTTTCGGCATTTTCAGTTTCATCGTTTCTCCTTTCGAGTTCATGTCTTGTGTCCCTTACATTTCCATCAGAGCCGGCGCAACGGCGATGACCACCATCACACACAGGAGCATCATCAGGGGCAGGCACAGCTTCGTCTCCACTTCCTTCGCGCGGGCATGGGCCTGTTGCAAGCGCCCTTCCCAGAGATGGCTTCGCTCCCGCTCCAGTTTATCGGCCAGCTCGCTGCCCCGGGCAGCGTGGTCGGCGATCAGCGTGGCCATGCGCAGAAAATCCCGGCTCCCGGTGGTCTGGGAAAAGCGGTACAGCGCCTTGACAAAGGGTTCGTTGGTCTGTACGCATTGGCTTCGCACGTGTTGAAGGATCTCGTACAGGGGATGGGGCCTTTGACTGCCGTCGAGAAGGATTTCGTCGAAGGCAGAAGTCACCACCAGCCCTGCATTCAGCAGCAGCGTCAGCTGGAGAGAAAGATTCGGCAGTTCTTCTTCCACCGCTTTTCTCTTTTGATCCAACTGACTTTTCAGGCCGCTCAAGCGGGCAAAGTACAAGAATGCAGCGGTCAAAAGGCATAGGGGCACCGGAAAGAGCCAGGGATCCGTTTTTTGGATCCCCCATGCCAGGCGGACCTTCCGCTCGCTATACGCCGGCAGCTGAAGGCGGTCCGCCGAGTCAGACTTGCTCAGTTCTGCTTCCAGTTCTTCCAGCTCGCGCCGCAGGCTCGGCCCGTAATCCACCGCCCCGGGCGCGGCAAAGCCGATCTCGTAGGTCTGGCGCTGCGCCGACCCGCCCAAAGACAATGTTGCCGTGAGCGTCACCTCCTCGCCGGGTTTTATCCCCAGCATGTCTACTCTGCCCTCCGGATCGATGCGGGCAGGATCGCTGCTCTCCCAGCTCAGAAGCACGCCGGTCCCGGGGTGGCTGGCCGGAAGATCCAGGTCGCCGCTCACCTGGCGAAGGGATCGATTGTCTTTCAGGATCAGCGCCCGAAGCTCCCGGGCGCACAGGTCGATCCTGTCCTGTTCTTCTGAAGCGGACAAGGCCCTGGGCAGGATGCGAAGACGCATGGGCTGCTCCAAAAAATGTCCGTCATATTCCGCCTTAAGAACCAGAGCGGCGCTGCCGGGCGCCCCGCCAAAGTCCGGACGGGTCAAAGCCTGATCCAATGATGGATCCCCGCCGCCGAGCAAGGCGCAAACGACCGTCAGCACCAGACCCGCGGCCAGGCAAATGCGCACCTTTCCAAGGCTTTTCCTTCGCCCTTGGTCGACGCAAGCAGAGAACGCCCCCTTGCCTGGAAGAAGCCAGCTTTGCCTTCCCAGTTGAGCCAGTTCTCTGCGGAAGATCCGCTCTTCCAGAAAATGACCCGCGGAACGCCACTTCTTTCGCAAGCCCGCCGCATTCACATCGTCACCTCGACCAGCCGCAGGCTCCAGAGCAAGGCTGCCGCCACCGTTAGCAGGCATCCGGTCATGATCAGGCGGCCGGGCAAGCCGCTGTACAATACCGCAAGATACTCCGGCGCGCTCAGATTCAGAAACAGCAAGACGCCCAGGGGGAGCAGGATCAGGAACAGGATGTCCAGTTTCTTCTGCGCCGTGAGCATCTGCACTTCCCGGCGAAAGCGGATCCGTTCCAATATCAGGCGGGCGCTTTGAAGCGCCACCTCTTCCAGATCTCCGCCGCTTTTGCTGCAGATTTGGCACACGCGGGCAAACTGGAGGATCTCGTCCAGCCCGCTTCGGATCCCGAAGTCCATCAAGGCCTGTTCCACAGAGCCGTGAGACCCTTCGTAGCTGGCCATCACGCGGTCCAGCTCTCCTGTGATCGGGGCCTGGGCGCCGTACCCGTCGCGAAGCTGTGCGGCCGCGTCTTTGATCGCTTCGGGCATTTGACGGCCGGCGGCGATGGCGGCCGAAATGGCGTAGAGCACATCTCTGAACCCTTCCAGCAATGCCTCTCTTTGGATCTGGCCCTTTCTCGCGCGCCACAGCTTTTCGCAGGGCACTGCCGCAGGCAGGCACAATGCGGAAAATACGGGGCTCCTGTAGAACAGCATCCCGATGGAAAAAATGATCAAGAAGGCGGCCGCATAGTAGCGTTGCCTCTCCCGCTTCGAAAGCATATAGATCCGATAATCCGTCACAATGGGGACTCCTGCTCGTAGGCTTCGAGTTTTTCGCCATGGATCAGCCGCCTGCCTGTCGGGATCAATCCTTTCCCGGGCAGCCTGGCAAATAAAGGGTTCAGGCGCACTTTGCCGTCAAAATATCCTTCCACTTCTGTAATTTCATACACCTGCCGCCTTCCGTCGGAGGTTCTTTTCAAATGCACAAAGATATCGATGGCTTCGGCGATCTGGCTGCGAACGGCCTCGATGGGAAAGCCGGAAGCCGAAAGAAACAGGGTTTCCAGCCGCCCGATCATCCCCGCAGGCGAATTGGCGTGGCCCGTGGACAGGGAACCGTCGTGGCCCGTGCTCATGGCCGCCAGCATATCCACCACCTCTCCGCCCCGCACCTCTCCGACGATGATACGGTCCGGACGCATCCGCAGGCTGGTTTTGATCAGATCCCGGATGGTGATGGCGCCTTTGCCCTGGGCGTTGGCGTTCCTGGCTTCCAGGCGGATCAGATTTTCGTGCTTGCGGATCGCCAGCTCCGCCGAATCCTCGATGACGATCACCCGTTCCTCCGGAGGGATGCAATCGGAAAGCACATTCAAAAATGTGGTTTTGCCTGAGCTGGTTCCGCCGCTCACGAACATGTTGTACCCGCCCCGGACCAGCCGCACCAGCAGGTCTGCGGCTTCCCGGCTGATGTCCTTTTGACGGACAAGATCCTCCAATGTCATGCGGTCCCGGTTGAATTTCCGTATAGTCAGCACCGGTCCGCCGATGGCGATGTTGCTGTTGACCGCGTTGATCCGGGATCCGTCGGCCAGCCTGGCGTCCAGGATGGGATGCAGTTCGTTCATCTCCCGGCTGACCCCGGCTGCCAGGCGTTGGATGACATTGTTAAGCTCCTCGCTTGAGTCGAAACAAACCGGGACTTTTTCTATTTTCCCGCAGCGTTCGATAAAGATGCCCTGGGTTCCGTTCACCATGATTTCCGACACATCCGGATCCGACGCATAATCGTGAAGGATCTCCAGCTCCCGCCGCAGGGAACAGAACACCAGCCGTATCCATTCCTTTTTCCTTGCCGGCGTCAGGTCATAGAGGGCAGGATGCTGCAGCACCAGCTCTTCCACAAGCGCCAGGACCTGCTCGTCTGAAAGCGGTCCCTGGCTTTGGACCATCCGGCCCCGCACGGCCTGGGACAATTCTTTCAGCGAAGCTCCGCCCTGCGCTTTACAGTTTTTCGGTTCTGTCAACAAGCGCCCTCACCTCCGCTCCGAACTGCCCGTGAATATCCACATCGCCGCCCCACGCGTATTGCGGAAAACTGTCCGGATCTTCCATGGGACGGAAAGAGAAGATCCTGTGCCGGGGATCGATGCCGTCGGACTCGCAGAGTCCTTTCAACGCATCCTCCAGCGCTTCAGACGAGGGGAAGCGATGAGGGCGGCATCCGAAATTGACGATCTGCCGCTCGCACAGGCGCATCAGGGACTTCCAGCAGGGTATTCCGGAAGGGATATCCAGAAGGATATGGGCAAAGCCGCCGCAGGAGGCGGCATGGCGAAGCAATCGGTACAAATCCTCCTCCGCAGCAAAGCAAAGCGGATTTTCGGTCCCGGAAACGCCCAGACGACACAGATCGTAGGCATCCTTCTGCACGCAGTTTTGGAGAAGGCCGTCCGGGAGCGTTCCCTCTGTTGCCACCCGGTACAGGTATTGCGCAGCCGAAAGCCCCCCGGGTTCAAAGCCGTAGTCGCGATCCCCTCCCGAAAAGCGGCTGAAGCTCAGCAGCAAGGCTTTAGAGCCTTGCAACCGGCAGAGGACACGGCCTGCCGCCACTGCCAGCGAAGTGGTCCCGCTGCCGCCGGCTCCGGATGTGAATCCCCAAAAGATCGTATCGGAAGGATCGGCGAGGGCTTTCCCCCATTCTTCGGTCCCGCCTGCAAGGTTTTTCATCTGTCCAACGATCTTTCGTAGCGGCTGAAAGCGATGGATCGCCGGACACCCTTCCTCTACATCCTCCGGATCATCGTACAGATGGACCCCCCGAGGTCCATATCCCATTGCGCTGTCCCGGTCGCCGCACAGAATGAGGTCCGCTCCGGCAAGCAAATCAGGACAGTCCGGGTCAGCCGCCTGCACTTCCGCTTTTCGCCATCGGGCCGCCAACCCTTCGGCCAGCGCTTTGGCATAAACAGAATCCCTGTGACAAATCGCGATCTGGATCGACTTCATGCCGCCCTCCTTGGTTTATGGTTATTTTACCATATTTTACATTATTTGGCAAGTACCTCCTTTCGTTCAGTTTTGAACGGGCGGCTTTAAAGCTTGCGCGCCCCATGGTATAATCAATCCGATCAAATTCGTTTAAAGGAGAATTCTGCGATGCTTTGGACCGAAAAAATGTTTGGCGTAAAGAAGCCCATTTTCGCCATGCTGCACTTGGATCCGCTGCCGGGAGACCCCTTGTTCAGGCAGGGAGACAGCATGAAGCGCGTGACAGACCTGGCCCGAAAGGACCTGCGCGCTCTGCAGAACGGCGGCGTGGACGGGATCATTTTCAGCAATGAATTCAGTCTGCCCTATCAACGGCATATGTCCTTCGTGACACCGGCCGCCATGGCCCGGATCATCGGCGAATTAATGAGCGAGATTTCAGTGCCCTACGGCGTGGACTGCATTTCCGACGGGTTGGCCAGCATCGAATTGGCGGCAGTGGTGGATGCAAAGTTCGTCCGCGGCACCTTTTCCGGCGTCTATGCGGGCGACGGGGGCCTTTATAACAATGACTTCTCGATGCTGATGCGCCGCAAGGCCGAGCTGCGTCTGGACGACCTGAAAATGCTTTACTTTATCAATCCGGAGTCCGACCGCAATCTGGATACCCGGCCTTTGGCGGATATCGCAAAATCCGTCATATTCAAAGCCTCGCCTGCCGGTCTTTGCATTTCCGCCTCCACCGCCGGCCAGGAAGTGGACAACGATCTGATCCGGGCCGTCAAGGCGGCCGCCCCGGACGTGGTGGTGCTTTGCAACACCGGATGCCGGATGGACACCGTCGCCATGAAGCTGGAATACGCCGACGCGGCCGTTGTGGGCACCACGTTTAAAGAAAACGGAGACTTCAGCAAACACATCGACGAAGCCCGCGTCAAAGCCTTTATGGACGTGGTCAGATCCTACAGGATAACTTTATAAACAAAAGAACAAGCCGCAGGGGCTTGTTCTTTTTGCGATGCTTTTGCTATCTCCATTATTTGAATATTCAAATATTCTTTATGAATCTATTTCTTGTCTATATTCCAGAATATCCCCGGGCTGGCAGTCCAAAGCCCGGCAGATCGCTTCCAATGTAGAAAAGCGAATGGCTCTGGCCTTTCCGTTTTTTAGAATCGATAGATTCGCCAGCGTGATCCCC
>CAZCTS010000011.1:27027-27960 GCA_964501635.1 uncultured Oscillospiraceae bacterium
GTCGATGTTGATGATGATCGCCATGTCCGCCTCCCTCAGACCGTCAGGTCGTTTTCTGACTTCAATCGGATCGCTTCGTGGAGAAGCATTTGAAGAACTGCCGCAAATACGGCGATCACCGCAGAGGTGAAAATGATCATCAAGCCCATCAAAATCATGCCCGGCGCGTCGTCTTTCTCGGCGACCAGATAATAGAGCGGCATCCCGGCGGCAAACACCAGACTGATGGCCACACCGCAGTGCTTGATTCGTTTAAGCGCTTGCACGGATAGATCCGAGAAGGCTTTGTTCCCCTCGATGTAACCTAGAAGCCGGAACGCCTGGTGCAGCGCAAGATAATAAAATGTCGCGGCGGCATAGAGATCCAGGCCGATCAGATACTGCAAAAACGGCATGTTCGGATACAGCTCCACCGAATATTCCGCCAGCGCCGGGACGAACCAAATGCAGAGAAGCAGAACGGGGATCCCCGCCACAAGGATCGCTCCCCGCAAGAAAAGCGTGTTTCCTCTTTGCATATCAACACCTCCATCAATTATTTTTACATACTTTATCATATTATTTATTGTTATTCAATATATATATATCGATTAACAACAAAGCACCCGCTCTTGGCGGGTGCTTTGCGATAGGATAATGGTAGATCACATTGCTTTATTCGGTCCTTGGATTTCTCAGCTGGGCCTGGGCGGCTGCCAGCCGGGCGATGGGGACCCGGAAGGGCGAGCAGGACACGTAGTCCAGTCCTGCGTTGTGGCAGAATACAACAGAGAAAGGATCTCCGCCGTGTTCGCCGCAAATGCCCAAATGGAGGGAGGGGTTGGCTTTCTTTCCGAGTTTGACAGCCATTTCCACCAGTTTGCCCACGCCATCGACGTCGATTTTTTCGAAGGGGTCGTTTTCGTAGATTTTATTCTCGTAATAAGCGTCCAG
>CAZCTS010000012.1:0-27769 GCA_964501635.1 uncultured Oscillospiraceae bacterium
CGATGACTTCGTTGTTGTATCCGATGGTCCCGTAGAATCGGGCGATCCGGTGAAAATCCACCGCCTGGTAGCCGGTCTCTTCCCGCAATTCCCTTATGGCAGTGCTGAGAGTTTCCTCCCCCTGTTCCGTTTTTCCTGCGGGGATCTCCCATACAACGGTCTCGGCGGCTTTTCGATACTGACGTATCATGACCATCTTCTGATCAGGGGTGATGGCGCAGATGCCCACGCCGCCGCTGTGCTCCACGATATCCCGCAGGGCGGTCCGCCCTTCTTTCGACGTCACCTGGTGGCGCCGCACATTGAACACCGGGCCTTCGAACATCACCTTGGATTCGATGGTCTTCTCTTCGATCGTCATGCTATTCTCTGCTCATTTCCCGGGAGCGCTCCGCCGCGGCGTGGACCGCTTCGGCGATACACGATTCGAACCCGTTGCTCTGGAGTTTTCGCACCGCTTCGATGGTGGTGCCGTTGGGCGAGCAGACCGCTATCCGAAGCTCTGTGGGATCCGATCCGCTCTCCATGACCATTTTTGCGGCGCCCATGACCGACTGGGCCGCAAAGACCAGGGCGTCTTCGTAGGAAAGGCCTTCGGCCTGGCTGGCTTTGGCGATCGCGTCGATAAACATATACGCATAGGCCGGGCTGCTGCCGCTGGCTCCGATCACCGCGTGGATCTTTTCCTCCTCGTCGATCTCGATGGCTTTTCCGAAGGAAGAAAGAAGTCCCATCACCGACTCGAACACCGCCGGATCCACATTCGGGTTGCGCCATACCGCCGTCATGCCGCAGAGAACGCCGGCAGGCGTGTTGGGCATGATCCGGATGATCGGCTTGTCGCTGCCCAGGGCTTTTTCCACCCTGGCGATTGGTATGCCTGCGGCGATTGTCATGATCGTCTTGCCCTTCAGATCGCAGGCTCCGATCAGCGGGAGCACGTCGTCGTAATGATAAGGCTTGACGGCGATGATGGTCAGATCCGCGCTTTGCACCAATTCGGAAATCGAGGATACGACCACAGAACCGGTCAGGGATCTGAGCTTTTCCGCCGCCTCCCGGTTTAAATCATAGATAAAGCAATTTCGCGCCTCCTCCGGATGCGCGCCGGTGTATCCGCGAATGATCGCGCCGCCCATATTGCCGGTTCCTATCAATCCAATTTTCATCATTTTGCCTTTCTTTTCCACTATGCTTATTCGGGAATAAAAACGGTCGCCTTTTCTTTCCCTTCCATTACTTTGACCAATATGTCTTCTTTGAATCCGTTCATGATCGCCATGGGGATCCCGACTTTGTTGACGATCCTGGCCGCGGACAGCTTGGTGGTGATGCCGCCGGTGCCGAAATCGTTGGTCTTCCCGATCTGGATGGACTCCATGGCCTGATCGATGTTCCGGATCACTTCCATCAGCTTTGCATCCGGATATTCCTTCGGATTTTTATCATAGACGCCGTCGATATCCGACAGGATGATGAGCAGATCGGCCCCCCACAGGCTGGCGGTCAAAGCGCTGAGGGTGTCGTTGTCTCCGATCCTGATCTCGTCCACGGTGACGCTGTCGTTCTCGTTGATGATGGGGACCACCCCTTCGTCCACCAATGTGAACAGGGTATTTCGAATGTGGAGGTTGCGGCTCTGGTTTCCGAAGTCGTCGTTGCACAGCAGCATCTGCCCCACATGCCGTCCATATTCCTTAAAGAGATTCCTATAGGCCATCATCAATTCCACCTGGCCGATGGCGCAGAGGGCCTGTTTGTAGTTCATGTCGCTCTTGCGCTTCCACTTGTTGATGGCGGCCGTACCGCAGACGCCCGCTCCGGAGGTGACCACGAGGATCTGTTTGCCTTGGTCCATAAAGGCCACCAGCTGCTCCACCAGGTTGTGGAGGCGCGTATAGTTGACCTCGCCCTTTTCCGTGGACAGGGTATTGCTTCCGACCTTCACGACGATTTTTCTGCTGTCTTTGATCAATTGTGCTGCGCTTGTCATCTGGGACCTGCCTTCTTGCGTTTACACTTTCAGTTCGGTTTCTATATTCAGTATGCTTAGGTATTTTTCAAATATTTCCGGCAGATAGGTTTCGATGAACTCCCGGGTCTGGTCTGCCGCTCTGCCTGTGTAGGCCTGGGGGTCCAGTATGGTGTCCAAGGCGTCCCGGTCCAGCCCGAAGGCCGGGTCGGCGGCGATATCCGCCAGCAAATCGTTGGGCAAGCCCTCATCCTTGACCCGGGAAGCCGCTTTTTGTGCTAAGACCCGTATCCTTTCGTGGAGCTCCTGGCGGTCCCTGCCCCGTTTGACCGCTTCCATCAGAATGTTTTCGGTAGCCATAAAGGGCATTTCTTCCTGAATGTGACGCCGGATCATCCGGGGATGCACCACCAGCCCTCCCGCGATGTTGCTGCAGATCCGAAGGCAGGCGTCGATGCCCAAAAATCCTTCGGGCAAGACCATTCTCCGATTTGCCGAATCGTCCAGCGTTCGTTCAAACCACTGGCTGCATGCGGTCTGCGCGGCATTGTCCGCCAGGTTCATCACATAGCGGGCGATGGAGGCGGCCCGTTCGGAGCGCATCGGGTTGCGCTTGTAGGCCATGGCGGAAGAGCCGACCTGCTGTTTTTCGAAGGGCTCTTCGATCTCCTTGAGATGGGCCAGCAGGCGAAGATCGTTGGTCATCTTCGAAACGCTCTGGGCTACACCGGACAGCGCCGACAGCAAATAGAAGTCGATCTTTCGGCTGTAGGTCTGCCCTGTAAGAGGCAGGCTGCGCTGAAACCCCATTTTGCCGCACACCAGCGCGTCCAGGCTTTTGACCTTCTCCTGGTCGCCTTCGAATAGTTCCATAAAAGAAGCCTGGGTGCCCGTAGTGCCCTTGACCCCCCTCAGGGGGAGTGTGGTTTCCAGGCGGTCGATCTCCAGATAGTCCAGATAGAAATCCTGGAGCCACAGCGCCGCCCTTTTCCCCACGGTGGTGAGTTGAGCAGCCTGAAAATGTGTGTATCCCAGCGCAGGCTCCGCCCTGTGCTCCATGGCAAAGACAGAAAGGCTGTGCATCAGCTGCACCAGCCTGAGGCGGACCAGCTGCAGGGCCTGCCGCATCACGATCAGGTCTGCGTTGTCCCCCACAAAGGCGCTGGTGGCGCCCAGGTGCATGATGGGTTTGGCCATGGGGCATTGCAGACCGAAGGCGTAGAGGTGCGCCATCACATCGTGGCGGATCTCCGACTCCTTTGCCTGAGCGTCCTGATAATTGATCGGCGAGATGTGGGCTTTCATCTCAGCCACCTGGGCGGGCGCAATGGGCAGCCCCAGCTCCATCTGGGCTTCGGCTAAAGCGGTCCACAGCTTTCTCCAGGTCGTGTATTTCATCTCGTCCGAAAACAGCCGGATCATGTCTTCCCCGGCATATCGGCTGATCAGCGGATGCTCATATTGTGTGTGGTCCACCTTCGTTTGCCCCCATCAGTGCCGTTCAGGCTGAATAGACTTCCCGCCCGGCCAGGTATGTTTTCAGGACGTTCACCTGCAAGAGCTCCTCTGCGGGCCTCTGGAAAATATCCCGGTCGATGACGATCATGTCCGCAAACTTTCCGCATTCCAGCGTGCCGGTCAAATCTTCCTGGCAGATGGCATAGGGTATGTTCTTCGAAAACAGACACACCGCATCGTACAGAGAGATTTTTTCTTCGGGGTTCCAGCCGCCGGCCGGCGTGCCGTCCAGATCCTGGCGCATTGCCGCGGCATAGATGCCCGGCCAGGGGCTGATGCTCTCCACCGGCGCGTCGGAACTTCCCGTTAGGATAAAGCCCATGTTCAGCAGCGTGCCGATCATGTGGCCGTATTTGGAGCGCTCCGGCCCTACCCGCTGTTCCATCCAGTGCATGTCCGTGCACATGGACACGGGCTGAAGATCAAAAATGAGGGGCAGTCCCTTCATCCTTCTCAATACGTCGTCGTTCAGCAGCTGGGCGTGGATCAGGCGGAACGGCGGCTGCCGGTCCAGCTCTTCCTGTGTCATGCCCTCTTCCCTGCAGCGGGACAAGGTGTACTCGATCGCCTGCAGAACCGCGTCCGTGCCCGCATCGCCGATGCAGTGGATGGCCGGCTGAAGGCCCTTGCGATAGGCGGTGTAGGTTTTTTCGTTCAGGTCCTTCTGTCCGATCACGAAGAGTCCCTTTGTCTGGGGCGCGTCAGCATAGGGCTCGAACAAGGCGGCGGAACGGGCGCCCAGGGAACCGTCCACAAATATTTTAAAAGACCCGTACTGCACTTTTCGATAAGGATCTTTGCGCTCTTCCTCTGTGATCGCTTGAGGCTCGAACATTTCATCCAGGCATATGCTCATGCGGGCCGGCAGCAGGCCTTCCGCGTCCAGTTCGCGATAGATGTCCAGACTCTCCGCGAAATTCCAGATCTTGGCCGCGTAGGTGTGCATCATGGTGACCCCGAAGGAGGAGATCTGATCGAAGACCCGCTTCATCAAGATTCTGCGGTTGACCGGATCCAGCAAGGGATCCGGGATCACCTCGTCGAAGAGCTTGGAGGCTTGTTCCCGAAAAACGCCGTTTGGCGTCCCGTCCTCCTCCAATTCCACCAAACCCCCGGTGCCGAACACATATCCCTTTGGAATACCCGCTGTCTCCACGGCCAGGGTGTTGCCCACCGCCGCGTGCAGGCAGACGCGTTTGATCACGATGGGATGCCGGGTGCTGGCCTGGTCCAGATCCTGCCTGGTGGGAAGCCGGTCGTCGGCGTCCTGCCACTTGGACTGGTCGAAGTTGGACCCCTTGATCCAGGTTCCCTCCGGTGTTTCCTCCGCCCTCTTCCGAAGGCGCATGACGGCTTCCGCCTTGGTTTTGCAGCCCAGCAGATCCACAGTGGTAAGGGCTTGACAGGTGGCGTAGAAGTGCACGTGGGAGTCCCCCATCCCGGGCAACATGGTCATGCCTTTAAGATCCACATGCTGGCGCGGAGCGAAACGCTCCAGGGCTTCTGCATCTGTTCCGGTAAAAACGATGACGCCCCGGTCCACGGCCAGCGCTTCGAAGCAGATCCCTTCCGCCTCCAGGGAATAGATGCGGCCGTTTGTAAATAATGTGTCGATGGTCTGTTTCATTTTGTTCCTTCAATCCAATCCGCCCGGAGCCGGCAAAGCCGCCTGCTCCGGGCATTGCAGCAACAATGATTTAGGCGCTGTAGACTTCGTCTCCGGCCAAATAGGTCTTTAGAACCTTTACGTTCAATATGTCGTCCGCGGGTCTCTGGAAGAGATCCCGGTCGATCACCACCAGATCCGCAAATTTTCCCGCTTCCAGGGTGCCCATGTAGTCCTGTTCTCCGTTGGCGTAGGGCACATTCTTGGAGAACATGCAGTAGGCCTGATAAATTGAAACCAGTTCTTCCGGATACCAGCCGCCTGCGGGATAACCGTCCACATCCTGCCGGGTGGCCGCCGCGTAAATACCGATCCAGGGATTGAAGCTTTCCACGGGGCAATCCGAACCCCCGCAGCAGATAAAGCCCTCGTCGGTGTAGCGCTTCCACAAATAGGCGTGCTTCATCCGCTCTTTGCCCAGGCGCTGTTCGATCCAATGCAGGTCTGTGCAAAGGAACACCGGTTGGATATCGAAGATCACCGGCAGCTTTTTCAGCCTGGCCAGCTGGTCTTCGTTGCACAATTGCACGTGGATCAGACGGAAGGGCAGCCTGGCCGCAATGTCAGCCTCGGACCAGCCTTCTTTTCTGCAGCGGCCCAGGGTATATTCGATGGCCTGGATCGATGCTTCCAGTCCGCCGTCCCCGATGCAGTGGGTGGCAGGCTGAAGGCCGCTCGTGTATGCCTTATAGGTGACTTCGTTCAAGTCGTCCTGCTCGATGACCATCATCCCCTTTGTGGAGGGATCGTCGCTGTAGGGTTCCATAAGAGCAGCGGATCTGGCGCCAAAAGAGCCGTCGGTGAAAATCTTAAAGGTTCCGTACTGTACTTTTCTGTAGGGATCCTCTTTCTCCGCCTGGGTCAACACGGGCTTCTCGTACATCTCGTCCAGGCAGATGCTCATGCGGACCGGGAGGAGTCCCCTTTTATCCAGCTCTTGATATGTCTCCAGGTCTTCGCTGAAGTTCCAGATGGCCGCCGCATAGGTGTGGAACATGGTGATCCCAAGGGCGGAAGCCTCCTTGAGCACCTGGGACATCAGCTTGGCCTTAATGTCTTTATCCAGCAGGGGGTCCGGCACGATGTCGTCAAATATCTTGGAGGCCTGCTCGCGGAAGATGCCGTTGGGTGAACCGTCCTCATTCAATTCCACCAGGCCGCCGGGTCCGAAAACATAGTCCTTGCCGATCTTCGCCACCTTCATGGCCGGCGTGTTGGCCACCACAGCGTGGAGGCAGCAGCGCTTGATCACCATGGGATGGTCTGTGGTGACTTCGTCGAGTTCTTGATTCGTGGGCAGCCTGTCGTCGCTGTCCTTCCATTTGGACTGGTCAAAGTTGGAGCCCTTGATCCACATGCCCTTCGGGGTCTCTTCGGCCTTTTTCCTGAGCCGCTGGAGCGCTTCCTTCCGGGTCGTGCAGCCGCCAAGATCCACAGTGGTGAGGGTCTGGCAGTAAGCGTAAAAATGAAGATGGGAGTCGCCTACAGAAGGCAGCAGCACTTTTCCTTCCAGATCGATGCTCTCTTTGGCTTCGTAGCGTTGGTCCGCATCGGCAGCGGATCCGGCAAACACAATCTTACCCTTGTCCACCCCCAGGGCTTCCACGCGGGCGCCCTCCTTTTCGAGGGTATAAATGGTGCCGTTCCTAAATAGTTTGTCTATTGTCTGTTTCATGATCGATCGATTCTCCTTATCATTGCTTATTTTAAATATTTGGTTTATTTGAGCAAGTTCATAATGGTTCGATACAGCAATTCCGGCGCAACATTGAATGTATACTTCTTTTCGATCCGCTCCGTAAACTTATGGGCGTCCTTTCCAAAGGCGCCTATGTCCAAAACAGGCAGATTGAGGGCACGTATTTCCTCGAAGGGCAGATCGTAGGTGATGCCGTAGCCGGGCATGTTCTCCTGGAATGTCTCCACGACCCCTTCCTCCATGGGCACCGCCCCGTAGCTCAGGTCGGAGATATAGGGGAAAAACTTTTTAAAGCCCAGCTGATAGTCGGATTTTGTCTCTTTGACAGCCGCTTCCACCGCTTCCAGCAGCGCCTTTTCTTTGGGCAGCTTCCCTTCCACGAAGACATGGGGGTAGTATGGCTGAGAGAAGTACACGATGATCACGGGATTTTTGTCCGACCAGAGATTGTGCACGAATTCGACGATCTTCGTGCTCCTGTCCCTGGAATCGATCTGCTCTTTCATGAGCGCTTCGGACTTTTCCCGAATCATTTCGCTCAGGCCCGGCACTTCTTTCGCGACAAGGGCGCAGAGCTGGTCGTAGGAAATGACCCGCGGGACCCATGGGAGCCTTTTGAATTCCCTGCCGGCCATTTCGCAGAATTTCGCATAGCGCTGGTTCAGGGTCTCCACCACGTCCCGGAAGCAATCCTCCGCCGCATGGATCATCTTGTTCAATATGATCTCCGGCGTGCTGCAGTGAGTGGCATAGTTGAAAAAGACCACAGCGCTCTTGGCGATTTGCACCGAGTACTCCGTCTTTAGATCTCTCTGCTTGAGCGTGATCGGCGGCAGCGTCACCTCTCCGTCGGCTACATCGGAAAATTCGGGGTTCAGATTGATCCGGCCTGTGATCGCTGCGGCGATCTGGTTGGGATCGATCCCTTTAAATGATTCGCCCACATGGGTCTCTTTTCCCACGACGTAGAACGTAGGCATCACTTTGCCGACCGTTCCGATGTAGATATATTTGTTTGGATCCCCTTCGTATTCTTCGGTGATGTAATCGGCATCCAGCAGGGCAAGATAATCGTAGCCTCTCTGCGCCCGGATCCGTCCGAATTCGCCCACGCAGGTGAGCATGCCGGCGGAATTGCCTTCCTCGTCGCACACGGCGGCAAATACCAAATTTCCCTCGAAATTGTCCACATCTTCCGCGAGCATTTCCATGATGGCCATGATGATGGCATCCCCGGCCTTCATGTCGAACAGTCCTCTTCCGAAGAGATAGTCTCCGGAGTCCAGGTCGGCTTTTACAGCGGGCGGAAGGTCGA
This sequence comes from uncultured Oscillospiraceae bacterium, assembly GCA_964501635.1. Taxonomy (GTDB): domain Bacteria; phylum Bacillota; class Clostridia; order Peptostreptococcales; family Anaerovoracaceae; genus UBA10908. The sequence goes on from CAZCTS010000012.1 coordinate 8,171, forward strand.
TCTCCTTGAACTTTTCCGTGAGTTTTAAGGGCTGGTTGGCGAATTCTTTCAGGTTTCCAAAGTCCGACACGCCCACGCTGTCCAGGTGGCCGATCATCAGGATCGTTTTATCGGACTTGGCTTTGCGGCCTTCCAGGATCGCGATGACGCTCTTTCTTCCGAGAGAGTCGTCCTTCGCATCCACATAATATAGGTTTTGCGGGTTGTTCTTGTAATATTCCATTCCGGCAAAAATTCCGTAAATCTTCTCTGCGATCTCCACTTCTCCCCGGGTTTCCACAACACTGAGGGTACTGGCAAGGTCGAGGGCGATCTCTTCTACTCTGCTGGCGATTCTTGGGTTCATTTTTTCCTCCTATGAAATCTCAAGATGTCCAGTACACAGCACTGGATACACATGTTGATTTTACTCGTGAAACAGGCTCTTGTCTATGTATTCTGTCAATTCCATAATTATTCGTTTTATTTCAGGATGTGCCTTGCAATCCCGCATATATTTTGCTATGATTCAAGTGTGGCTATCCCCCTGATAACCACACAAATCTCTAATCCCAATACCCCTTTTGAGCAAAACAAGCTACTCCCCTGTGGCTTGTTTTGTTTTTTGTTTCCTTGTGGTAGAATATCCCCATGAAAAGCAACCCATACCTCCGCGGGCTACGGACCGCCGTATTTGACATCGAGACCACCGGACTGTATCCGTCCAGCGACGCCCTGGTGCTGGGCGGCATTTATTCTGTCAACGAAGGGACTTACGTCCAGCATTTTGCCGAAGAACTGAGTCAAGAGCCGGAAGTGATCCTGGCGACGCTCCGGGAATTGCGGCGCTACGATGCGGTCATCACGTACAACGGCGATTCCTTCGACTGGCCCTTTTTCGAGCGTCGAGCCCGAAAATACCATATTTCTACGGAGCGCACGCCTTTTCAATCCGTGGACCTGTATCGCTGGCTCAAGTCGTACTGGCCTTTGGCCGGACAGCTTCCCAGCCTGCGGCAAAAGGCTGTGGAATACGCGCTGGGCTTGTCGGAACAGCGGGAGGATCAAATCAACGGCGCCCAGTCGGCCCAGTTGTACAAAAACTATCTCCTCACCCGAAGACCCGATGACAAAAGGGATATGCTGCTGCACAACCGGGACGATCTGCAGCAGCTGGCAAGAATCGCGGATGCGGCCAATTTCTTGCCCTATCATCAAATTGCGGCTGAACAGGGATTTCTGATCAGAGGACGATCCCGGAACATCCGAATAGAAACCGTCCAGCTTTCCCCAAAGCGCCTTGAGGCGAAAGGACGAACGGATCGGGGCCTCCTGCCCGCTTCCATCTATGGAAACAACTACAGTCTGGATTACGAACCCGTGAACGGCATAATAGATTTGAAGGTGCAGTGTGAACAAAAAGAAAATCTGAGCTTTGCAAATTTGGGATCCATGCCTGTTGAGCCGGAGCTTTTCGCCTCCCTTGGACTGCTGAGCAACAACTGCCTGGTCCTGAAAGACAAGCAAACAACCATGCACAAAGCCATGTGCGTCTTAGTAAAAGCTATCATCGAATCACTGTTCAAGGAGGAATTAGGCGCATGAGCACTGAAATTAAGGATCTAGCGAAAGACATAAAATTAAATTCTGTCAACTTGGCTCGCTCCACAGAAATTGAACGAAACAGCGCTCTTCTGGCAATCAAGAACGCCCTTTTCGAGAATCGGTCGGCTATTTTTCAGGAGAACAAGCTGGATTTCGACGAAGGGGTTCGATCCGGATTGCCTGAACCGATCCAAAAGCGCCTCCTTTTCGATGAAGGAAAACTGCAGGGCGTTCTGGACGGCCTGGATGACCTGATCCGCCTGCCTGACCCTTTGGGCAAAGTGATGCTGAAGCGGGAGCTGGACAGCGGATTGACCCTCGAAAGAGTCAGCTGCCCCATCGGCGTCATCGGCGTCATCTTTGAATCCAGACCGGACGCGCTGGTACAGATCGCCACCTTGTGCCTCAAGAGCGGAAATTGCGCCCTGATGAAAGGCGGAAGCGAAGCCCTGCGCACCAACCGCATCTTGCACAGGATCATCCACGAGGCAGCCTGCAGCCAGGGGATCGAACCTCATTTTCTGACCTTGCTGGAAAGCCGGAGCCAGATCGATGAGCTGCTGGCATGCGAAGGCTCGGTGGACCTCTTGATCCCCCGGGGATCCAACGAGTTCGTTTCGTATATCATGGACCACACCAAGATACCGGTCATGGGCCACGCTTCCGGGGTCTGTCACGTCTATGTGGATCAGACTGCGGAACCGGAGCTGGCTGTATCCGTGGTTCTGGACTCCAAACTGCAGTACGTGGTGGTGTGCAATGCGGCGGAGACCCTCCTGGTCCACGAAAAAATCGCCCCCTCCTTTCTCCCTGCCTTGCTGAAAGGACTCGGCGGCCGGAAGCTGGAAATTCGGGGGGACCGGGCAACGGCAGCCATCATTCCATGCATCCCCGCAAATGCCGAGGATTTTGGAACAGAGTTCAATGACCGCATCCTGGCTGTCAAAATAGTCTCTTCCACAGAAGAAGCCATCGACCACATCAACCGCCACGGATCCGGCCATACCGACGCCATCGTGAGCCGGGACGCTTCCGCTGTGGAAACCTTTTTCGCCCTGGTGGATTCCGCTTCCCTGATGCACAACTGCTCTACCCGCTTTGCCGACGGCTACCGCTACGGATTCGGCGCGGAGGTAGGCATATCCACGGGAAAACTCCATGCCCGCGGGCCTGTAGGACTGGAAGGCCTGGCTACGTATAAGTATCTGGTCCGGGGACAAGGCCAGATCGTGGAGGACTATGCGACGGGACGCAAAAGCTTTCATTTTAAAGATTTATAGCGGAATCGCTTCAAAAATAGAGGGGAGGCCTCCCGGCCTCCCCTCTAGCTATTTCAAAATTAATTCCTAGTATTTACTCTGCGTAGGCCAGGACTGCGTCCACGGCGCACACGCCTTTTTCGTACACGAAGAGCGGATTGATGTCCATCTCGACCAGGGTGTTTTTCTGGTCTTTCGCCATTTCGCCCACTTTGACGATCGCATCCACCAGCGCCTCCAGGTCCAGGGGCGCCGAGCCCCGGTATCCGGTGATCAGCTTGGCGGATTTCAAAGACAGTACCATGTCCATCGCTTCTTTTCTGCTGATCGGCGCGGGGCAGAGGGACACGTCCTTAAACAGTTCCACGAATACACCGCCCAGTCCGCACATGACAGCGGGACCCAGCTGGGGATCGTTCTTGACGCCGATGATGATTTCAAGACCTTTGCTCACCATCTTCTGGATCAATACGCCTTCCACCTTCGCATCCGGACAGTGCTTTGCCGCATTGGCCAGGATCTCCGCAAAGGCGCTTTCCGCCCCCGCCATGTCCTTGATGCCCAGGCGGACGCCGCCGATATCTGTTTTGTGCAGGATGTCCGCGGAACAGATCTTGGCCACCAGCGGAAAGCCCAGTTCTTCTACGGCAGACTTCAGTTCATCCAGGCTGTTGACCAATCGGGATTCCGCAGATGGGATGCCCCATTCGGCCAGTTTTTTCTTGCTTTCGAACTCCGACAAGTATTTCAAAGGTTTATCTTTTAAACTAATGTCCGCAGGACCGCAGGCCGATTCTTTTTCAGAAGAATTGTAGCTCACGAAGTCGGCCAGGTGCTTGACCAGCTTGAATCCGTAGGTGCTGGTGGGCAGGATCGGCACGCCGGCTTCCCGCAGCAACTCCCGGATCTCCGGCGCCCTGGAGCATTCCATAAAGGGCATCATCAGGACGGGTTTTGCGTCAGGCCCTTCTTTGGCCTTGGCCAGCGCCTGGGCGATGTGCATCGTCACTTCGCTGTCCACGGTGGGATGGGCGGTAAAACCGCAGACCACCATATCGATGCTTTCGTCGCTCATGATCGTCCTGATCAGGTTTGCATATCCTTCCGGATCGTGGGCCAGCGTGGCCGTCGTATCCAGGGGGTTGTTCGGGGTGGAATAGGAAGGCAGGAGCGCCTTGATTTTTGCCAGGGTTTCCGGCGCGAAGGCCGGATAGCTGAGGCCGACTTCGTCGCCCAGGTCGGCCGATATCGCCGTTTCGCCTCCGGAGAGGCACATGGCGCATAAGTTGGGGCCTTTCGGCAGCTTGTCCAGAACGGAAAACATCTGGGAGGTGGAAAGGAGTTCTTCCATATCCCACACCCGGATGACCCCATACTTCTGGAACATGGCGTCGAACACCTTGTCGGCGCCGGAAAGACTTCCAGTATGGGAACTGGCGATCTGGCTGCCTTTCTCTGAGCGGCCGGTCTTCAGGATCACCACCGGCTTTTTCTTCTTGGCCGCCTTTTCCAGAACTTTTACGAAGTCCTGGGGTTTCTGGACGCCCTCCATATAGAGGGATACCACCGCGGTGTTGGGATCATCCACCAGGAAGTCGAAGTACTCCTCCATGCTCACCACACAGCTGTTTCCGGCGGAGATGATGTAGGAGTAATCCATGTGCTCCATATCCACGGCGTTGAGCCCGACCTGCCCGCTTTGCGAGATCAGGCCGACTCTGCCTGTGCGGACCGCCTTGTTGACCTGCAGTCCGAAGGCGTAGACTCTGTCTATGAAGTTGATGTAGCCGGCGCAATTGGGCCCCATCAGGTGCATGTCCAGCTCTTTGCAGAGATCCTGCAATTCCTCCTGGAGCTTCTTTCCTTCCGCTGTGCCTGTTTCCGCATAGCCGCTGGCATAGACGACGGCGGAATGGCACCCCACGGCTGCGGCCTCCCGCAGCATTTGGGGCACCAGTCCTGCATTGACGCACAGGATCACCAGGTCCGGGGACTCGGGCAGATCCGCCAGGCTGTCATAGCATTTTTTGCCGTACAATTCATCCTTCTTGGGATTGATAAAATATACTTTCCTCGGCTCCTCTGTATAGAGGAGGTTTTTGCAGGTGTTTCTTGAAAAGCCGGCTCTGTCGGAAGCGCCGACGACGGCTATGACATTGGGCTTCAAAAGTTTGCTGATGCTCATAGTCTATCCCTTTTGGGCTTCGCCGATCGCGAACCCTTTCTCGTATGCCTGGAGGTTTAACGAATTGTCGATCTTCTTCTTTTCGAAATATTTCTCGATGCCGTTGGACATCTCTTCCTTGGTCAGCACGTCGGTTGCGCCGACAAACGTTCCAAGAACGATCAGGTTCACCGCCCTGGGATTGTTCAGTTCCATGGCCACTTCGTTGGCGTTGATCTCCACGACCTTGATATCGGTCCTGCTCACTTTTTCCTTGATGATCGAGGTGTTGACGATGATCATGCCGCCGGGAACCACATCCTTTTCGAACTTCTTCAAGGAGGGCTCGTTCATGGCGATGAGCACATCGATTTTATTGACGTAGGGACTGGCGATCGGCTCGTCGTTGATCCGAATGCTGCAGTTGGCGGTTCCGCCCCGCATTTCGGCGCCGTAGGCCGGGATCCAGGTGACTTCGTTTCCGGCCAGCATCGCCGTGTTGGCCAAAATGAGACCCATGGTCAAAACACCCTGGCCGCCAAAGCCCGAACAGATAATTCCTGTCATTTTGAATCCTCCTTGCTGTCCTTCAATACCCCGAGCTTATACTCTTCGGAGACGACCTCTTCCAGTCTTTTGTATGCCTTTACCGGATCCATGTGCCAGTTCGTGGGACATGGTGACAGGATCTCCACAAAGGAATACCCCTTCCCTGCGAGCTGATTGTCAAACGCTTTGCCGATGGCTCTCTTGGTCTGGGCGATCAGCTTGGCGTTGGCCAAAGAACATCTTTCCACATACGCTACGGGCATTTGAGCGATCAGTTCGGCCAGCTTAAAGGGCTGTCCGGTCAGCGCGGTGTTTCTGCCGTAAATGCTGGTGGCGGTCTTCTGCCCTTCCAGGGTCGTGGGCGCCATTTGTCCGCCGGTCATGCCGAACACGCCGTTATTGACGAAAATGGCCGTGGTGTTCTCGTTGCGATACGCTGCATAGAGGGACTCGGACAAGCCGATGGCCGCCGCGTCCCCGTCACCCTGGTACGTATAGACCACAGCGTTTGGCCTGGCTCTGCGCACGCCGCTGGCCACAGCAGGCGCCCGGCCGTGCTGAGCCTGGATGCTGTCCGCCTTGATGACGGTGCTGACAAAGCAGGAGCAGCCTACCGCGTAGACCTGGATCGCATCATCCTCCACGCCTCTTTCTTCCAGAACCTGCGCGATCATCTTTGCGATGAGCCCGTGGCCGCAGCCGGGGCAGAATCGGTTGAACTCCGATATCAGTTTGGGAGTAGTTAAATTTTTAGCCATCGTTTACACGCTCTCTTCCTTTCCCTCCAACACGTTTTTCGCGTAGGAGATAAATTCTTCCGTATCGGGGATCATTTTGCCGGTCGCGTAGTTGTAGACCGGTTTTCTGCCGTTCACGGCCAGACGGACGTCTTCCACCATTTGTCCCAGGGCCGACATTTCTACGGAGACAAAGCCCTTCAGGTTTTCCGAAAGCTTCTCGAATGCCTTTACCGGATAGGGATACAGGGTGATCGGGCGGATCATGCCGACCTTGAGCCCCTGCTTCCGGGCGACGGTGATGGCCTCTTTGCAGGTGCGGGACATGATGCCGTAGGCTACGAAGATCAGTTCGGCGTCTTCGGTCATAAAGGATTCCCACATCTGCTCGTTCTTTTCGATCGCCGCGTACTTCGTCCTGAGATTTTGAACGTAGGCTTCCGGCGTGGTGTATTCATAGTAACACTTCGAGGTGACCTGCTTCTGAGGCTCGCCGCCTCTGCCTTTGATGGACCAGGAGAACTGATCCGGGTCGTGTTCCTTCATTTCGGGAAGCTCCACGGGTTCCATCATCTGTCCGATGGCGCCATCATAGTAGAGGATCGAAGGATTTTTGTATTGCTCCGCCTTTTCGTAGGCATGGCTGACCAGATCGACGGCTTCCTGCACTGAGGCCGGCGCAAAGACCAGACAGTGATAGTCTCCGTGGGCGCCGTTTTTAACGACCTGCCAGTAATCGCTCTGGGCAGGCACGATCTCGCCCAGCCCGTTTCCGTAGCGGACCACGTCCACCAGCAATGTGGGCAGCTCCGCGGAAACGATGTATCCCAGACCTTCCTGGATCAGGTCGAAGCCAGGTCCGGAAGAACTCCCCAGGGTCCGAAGGCCGCAAGCCGCAGCGCCGTAGATCATGGAAATGCCGGATAATTCAGATTCGCTCTGGACGAAAGAACCGCCCACCTCATCCATTCTCCAGGACATGTATTCGACGATTTCACTCTGCGGTGTGATCGGATATCCGCTGAAAAATCTGCAACCGGCCCGGACTGCCGCTTCTGAAACGGCGTCGTTGCCCTTCATCAATATTCTCAAGATCCTGCCTCCTATTCTTCGATCAGTTCAAATACGCTGTCGGGACAGACCCGATAGCACGTACCGCACTTTATGCAGAGATTTTGGTCCGAAACCACGGCGGCGTAACCGTTTTCGTTGAATTCCTCCCCGAAACTGATCGCCCCCTTCGGACATTGATCAATACAAAATCCGCATGCTTTGCATCTGTTTTTGTAGATCACAAGCTTTTTCAAAATTCATCCTCCTTTACTTCGTCTCAGAAACGAATGAACAATTTCTGAAAAAATGATTGCGTAATGTCCTGATGTTGTCTATAATGACACTATGTCATATATTATGATATGAACAGCCCCCTTTGTCAATAGCATTTATGGAGAAAGAACAATGGAACACAATCAGGCAGCCACACTCAAATCCCTGGATCGCGCGCTGGAATTGATCGATGTGCTGGAGCAGGCGAACCGGTCCATGAGCGTAGCGGAACTGGGGAAAATACTGGATGTGAACCGCACGACCCTATATGCTACGCTCAATACATTTGTCTCCAGGGACTATCTTGAAAAAGATCCCACCACCGGCTTTTACAGCATCGGACTGCGGCCGGTTGAAATAGGGCTGGGCTATCGAAAGAAGTATCCGTTCATCCAGATGATGGACGCGCAGGCTGTGCAGCTCTCCAAAAAATGGAACCTGCAGGTCAATGTGGGGGTATTCAAGGCGCCGGACCGTGTGATCATTCTGTCCGCCCACAGCCCCGGCGGCGCCCCGGGCACCTCGTACCTGTTCTTCCCCTCGAACGTGAACTTTCCCGCCTATGCCAGCAGCCTTGGAAAAGTCTTCCTCTGCGAGATGGACGACGCGGAGCTGGAAGCCACGCTGGATCGGATCAAGCTGATCCCCCTGACAGAAAAGACCTACACAGAAAAAGCCGCCCTGACGAAGCACCTTCGGGAACTCCGGGAGAACGGCTACTGTTATGAAGACAATGAATATATGGAAAATGTCCGCTGTTTGGGCGTAGGCATCAAAGACCACACGAAACGCGTGGTGGCCGGCATGAGCGTGGTGCTGACGCCCTTCATCGACGAAGACCAGCGGAAACAGATCGCTTCGGAGCTGGTTTCAGTCAAGAGCCTCATATCCTACAATCTGGGCTATCACAACTATTGATATCACAAGGATTCCCAGTCTGAATGCCCCCACCCGTCGCTCTTGTAAGAGGGTTTGCCGGGGGATGAACGCTTTGTCCTTTGACCTTTCCCGGTTCCAAATGACACCTTGTCTTTTCTGCTGAAAGCGATCAGCAGCGCGATCAGCAGGAGCCTCATCGAATTTTTGCGAAATGCGGCGTTCCTTTTCCCACTCATCATCTGTCTCCTTTTATGGATCATTTAAAGATAATCTCCATTGAAATCCGGATCATCCTGGACCGCAGGAGCAAAGAGCCGCTTTGCGATGGCTCTCTGGAATTCTCCCGTTCTGCGGTTTTCTTCAAAGATCCTTCTTACGTTCTTCCTCGCAATTCCCTCGATATCGGCCACGACCGCCTCCACCGTAAAATCGATCAGTGCAAACCCCACCTGGTCAAAGAACCGGATGGCGCCCATGTTTGCGATAAAATCCGGCACCACGTCGACTTTATTCCCGATGAGTATCTTGTCCCCTTCCTCGCTGGTGGGGATGTTCGCCCCTTCCACCACCAAACGCGCCTGCACTTTGTGCGCGGTCTTTTCGTTGATCACATCCTCCAGGGCCGCAGGGATCAGGATATCGCAGGGAACGTCCAGCCATCGGCTGTTTTCCATCACTTCATAGCCGTGCTGGATGCGGCTCAGATCCATGACACCGAATCGGTCCTTGGACGAGATCAGTTTGCCGATATCCAGTCCGTCAGGACTGTACACGAACTGCTTGGCGTCCGCGATCCCCACGATCCGATAGCCCAAGTCCGACATCTTCGCCGCGCAGCTGGCGCCCACGCAGCCGAAACCCTGCACGACCACCCGGGCAGGCCCCGCGTCTTTCTTTGCCGTAAAGGACCAGGCCTCGTCCGCGGCGAACGCGACCCCGTATCCCGTCACGGCGTCGTTCACCAGGAAGCGGTCGACCTTCATGGACTGAAAATCCATCACGGCCTGCTGCCCTTTGCGGAATTGAGGCATCGCAGCCTGCGAATGGGTCTGGGGATAGCGCATGCCAAGCTCCTCGAAGATCTGCAGCACGTCGTCATAGCTCGTGCCCAAATCGCTGCCGATCCCCAGTCCGAGATCCACATAGGGGCGCATGGCGATGATGTAGCGCTTCAGCACATCGTAGGCGTCGGGCATCCGGCTGTCGTAGACGATGCCGCCTTTGCAGCCGCCGGTGGTCTCGGATTCGATGGCTCTATATTTATATGCCATTCCAAGCGCCAGGCGTTCCACTTCCTGACGGGTGACGCTGGGGTGCATGCGGATGCCTCCCCCCGCGGCGCCTTTGACCAGGTTGTGGATGCAGAGCCAGCCTTTGGCCTCTGTCTTTGTGTCATTCCATTCCAACGTAAGATATGGTTTCATGGTCCTCTCCTCTCTGCTGCGAAAACTCGGTTTCGATCTCCTGTCTGCTTTTGCTTTGATAATCCGCCCGGATCCACTTCAGCGCCGAATGCATGGAAGCGATCATCGTGGCCGATATGGGGATGGCCAGGATCACCAGGATGGCCTGGAGCCCTTCGAGCGGCACGCCTCCTTCCAGATATTGACCCGCATAGAGGAGGCAGAGCGGACAAACCGCCAGCATCACCGCCCAGAAGAGACGCAGGTAGCGTCCCGGGTCTTCTTCCGCCCGAAGGTCGTAGGTCGAGGAAGCGCTCAGAGAATACGCCGCCGAATCCATGGTGGTGACCATGCGGGAGAAAGCCGTCAAAATCCACAGGATCAGCACCAGCTTCCCCAGAGGAAGCGAGAGCACCAGCTCCGAGATCACCTGGTTGGGACCCCGGCTGCTCATGATCTCCACAGCGTCAAAGGCCCCTGTCAGATAGCGGTTCAGTCCATAGGAGGAAATCGTTCCAAAAAACAGCATGGAGCCTATGGTGCCCGCCAGCGTGACGGTGCCCACGATGGAGCGAATGCTGCGGCCCTTGGATATTTTCACCACGAATATCCACATCCAGGGGGAAAGCGTGATCCACCAGGCATAGTAAAAACAGGTCCAGGCCTGAGGGAAACCTCCCTTCCGCACCGGATCCAGATAGGTGCTCATCTGGATAAAGCGATCTGCCACAATGCCCAGAGACTGCACAAAATTATCGAGAATAAAGCCGGGGCACACCGAGATCAAAAACCATCCGCAAAGGACCAGGCTGGCCACCGTGGCCCCCTTTGCAACCACTTGCAGTCCCTTTTTCAATCCGATGAAAGTGGAAAAACCAAAGGCGATCGTAATGATCCCGATCATGCCCGCGTATACGCCGAAGTGCTCCGGTGTCCCGAAGGCGTTGGACAGGTTGTTGGCCAGCATGGGCACGCCGGTGCCGTAGGATATGGTCAGGCCACCAAGTATGCTGAATATAAAAAGGACGTTGAACACCTTCCCAAGCTTCCCATAGATCCGTTCGCCCAGCCAGCCTTCGCAGGTGGCCTGGAGGGTCAGCCCGGGTTTCTTTCGCACATAGTAGCGGTAGGCCAATGGAATGACCCCCACAGAAGTGAGACTCCAGGCCGGCACTCCCCAATGAAAAAAGCTGTAGGCCACCGCGATCTCCGCCGCATCGGCGCCCAGGGGCTCCATGCCGAAGGGCGGCGCCTGAATATAATAGATCCATTCGAGGGCGGACCAATACAGTATGCTGTAGCCGATGGCTGCGGAAAAAATCATGGACACCCAGGAAAAGACCGTGTACTCGGGAGCTTCATAGCCCATCCGTATGCCGCCGTATTTGGAAAAAGCCATATATGCGTTAAATATGACGCAGGCGAATACAAGAAGTAAAAAATAGAAATCCAGACCGTCGACCACGGTGACGCGCAGGTCCACCAAGGCATTGGTGGTGGCCACAGGTGCCAGGATCGTGACAGCAGCCAAAAAACCCAGCAGGATCAAGCTGACAGTGACCGAAAATGTATCGACCCGGGCGGTTGAAAATCCGATTTTACCTTGACTCATGCTTCTATTTCCTTTCTTGGCGCCGGCGCTTGCGCGCGCATCAACCTTCTGTAAGACGCCGCGGCCGCCAGAACGCAGAGAAGCACACCGCCGGTAAAGGCTGCCTCGCAGACGGCAAGGGAGACGGTGCCGTATTTATACAGTCCGATGGGCACGTTGGCCAGCATGTGAAGACCCATGGCTGCGGCGGCATATTTCTTTTGGCCAAGCCTGACCCCGGTAAAAACAATGAGCGACAGCGCAATGTGGCCTGTCAGCGCCATCGTTCGCTCAAATGTCCAAAATATAGCCTCCGGGGCTCCGAAGGGTTCGGGAACCGTCAGGCAGAGTCCCAAGATCCCGCTTAACAGCAGTTCGATGCCGCCGTGGCCGACTCCGTATCCCAGGGCATCCCCCGGCTCGGTGTAAGACTGTATGACCCTGCTGAAGGCGTAATACCGGCCGCCCTCTTCGAAAAACGCAGCCATGGCGCAACCGTAAAGCACATACAGAAACAAGTTTCCCGCAATTTGCTCATTCAATGCGGGAAAGAGAAACATCAAAACCTGGTGAAAGATGTTTTCGCAAAACAAAGCAAAAAGGACAAATGCCACGATCCCGATCCCGATCGGCCGGCGATCCCCTTTGGTCTTGCGCAGGCCCCAGAGGAGCGCTGCAAGAAAAATGCCCGCCAGTGCGATGGACGCGGCAACAACAAAATAACCCGGTGCAAGCACAGTGCAACTCCTCCGATGGAATCCGGCTGTTATATGTTTATTATCATACTAAGAGAACATTATCAAGGAGTAAATCTTGGCGAGACGATGACTGTGCCGGACCTTCCGGTAAGCCAGCTTGGACAGGATGACCACGCTGATGCCTGTAGCGTAGAATTGTTCTTTTGAGGTGATAATGGGGTCAAAGAAATTGCCGCAGGAAATACTTTCGCCCGCCGCATATTCCAGCAAATTTCCTTCGAAATAATTGTCAAAACCCAAAATGGATTCCAATTCGTCGGGCAAATATTTGTATGAAGGCTTCCGGGTGGGAACTTCGATGTTCATGAAGCGCAGCATATGGATGACAAATTCGACACAGGTATAGGCTTTATATGTGTAAAATCCTTTGAAGATCGGATAAAAAACCACCGAAAAGAGGTTGTAAAGATATTGCTCGTCGTTCATCAGTTGACGGATCCTTGTTTTCCCCAAGCGGTATTGCCGGTGCGTCACGGGGATCCGATAGATCCTGACCCCTACGTAATCCACTTTGCGCAAAGAAAAACGGTCCGGGTATTCCTGGACAAGCCCGGCGTTAATGGGAATGTTGTTCTTGCGGCGGCCAAAGGAGTAGAGTTTGCGGAGACTTGAGTCAAAAGCCAGGGAAACGTGATTGAAATGCGCGCCGGATGCAAAACGGATCATGCGGCCGAAGCGGGACGGAGTGCTGGAAAACACGAGATAGATGTAGCGCTGGTGGAGGGTGTCCTTATTTTGTGCCATTATCTGCCTCTCATCCGATTTCGTCCATGTCTGCCAGTATTGGATGTATTATGAACGATATGGAATTATAGCACAGATCGCGGGGTCATACGATGCATTGCCGCAATTCCATTGCTATTTTGGCAATATTCGTGAACTGATTTCATTTGCCGGGGTATTTTGTTCAATTGCAAATATTTTCTTTACAAACGGCTCGATTTTCCGAATTATATGTTCCAAAAATACTCGGGTAAAATTGAGGACCGGCACTTTACTTTATCCGGCAATTCGTGTATAGTGATTTTTGCGTCAAAGCGCATGCGCCAGTAGCTCAACGGATAGAGTGCCTGACTACGAATCAGTAGGTTGGAGGTTCGATTCCTCTCTGGCGCACCAAAGGCACCCCTTCCGGGGTGCCTTTTTCTGAAACTGCTGTTGAACGGGGAGGAGCTTCCTTGAATAAAACCAATGCCATGCGGATCCTGGACAAGTTCGGCGTCCGCTACACGCCCCACACCTACGAGAGCGGAACGGCTCTCTCCGCGGTGGAAGTGGCCGGGTCTTTGGGCCGGGACCCGGGACAGATCTTTAAAACGCTGGTTACAGTGGGCCGGTCGGGACAGCACTTCGTGTTCATCATTCCGGGAGACCGCGAACTGGACCTGCGGAAAGCCGCCGCCGCGGCGAAGGAGAAATCCATCGAGATGATCCCTTCCCGAGAATTGCTTGCCCTGACCGGATACGTTCACGGGGGCTGCAGCCCCCTGGGGATGAAGAAAAATTTCTCTTCTTTTATTGATGAAAGCGCTTCTGAATGGGAAACGATCATCATCAGCGCCGGCAAGATCGGTCTCCAGATCGAATCCAGCCTGGGCGAGCTGAAAAAAGCGCTGGATTTTCAGCTCAGTTCATTGACTTAGAGAAACGCCGGATGGCCGATACAAGGGGCGGAATCAGGATCAGCTGAAGCACTATCCCCGGCCAGGCGTTCAACAGACCCCCGGCGAGGAACACAGACCAATTGAAAGGCATTCCGGCCATGCCGTAAAAAACACGGGCAGCCAGACCCCATGCGATCCGCCCGCCGATCATGGCGACGATCAATGCGGTGATCAGCCCTTTTCCCCCTTTAGGAAGGATCCTGCCAAGCCAGCCGCTCAGCAAACCATAGGCCAGCAATTCGAAGGCCATGGTCAAGGCGATGGGAAAAAGCGGCGGCATGCCAAAGAGCACGCTGCGCAGAAGCGGTGTGACAAATCCCACAGCCATTCCCCAAAAGGGTCCGCAGACGAATCCGCACAGAAGCACCGGAAGGTGCATGGGCAGCAACATGTTGCCGATCTGCTGGATCTGCCCGGTCAGGAACGGCAGGATCATGCCAAGCGCCAGGAAGAGGCCGGACAGGATCATTTTTGTGTTAGATCTTTGCTGTTGCATCTGTAATTCCTCCTCAATAAAAAATACCACAAGGATGGGTCCCTTTCCGGAACGCCCAATACCTTCGTGGTATCATTGGAAATTAGGCTAACCGATTTACTTTAGATTGTCAAGCGCCTTCTCCACCTGCTCCAGCACGCTGCGGAGCATGGCGTTGGTGGACAGATCGGGTACGCCGACGACGATGTTGTTGCACAGGTTGATGGGGATCAGCAGTTTCAACGCCCTGCTCTGCCCCACAGCAGCCGCCATGGAGGCGGAGATCTCGCCGAAAAGGGAATCGGCGATCACGATGCCGATGGGGCCGATGATCACGTCGGCGGCGCGGCTGTTGACCATCACCGCGTTTTCCCCGGTGGCGCTGTTGTCCGCCCCTGCCTTGTGCATTGCGGAAGACGCGATGCTGTTGGTCCCCACGGCAACGATTTCGCAAAAGAGAGCGGCTTTGCGGATCCCTTCGATGATCTGTTTGCCCAGGCCTCCCCCCTGCCCGTCTATCACGAGAATGAGCGGTTTACGGATGATCTTCCTCGGTTCATTCATGGATATTCTCCTTGTTTTGCGCGCGAGCTATAGCGTAACTGGGATTTTATCATCTTGCCAAGGCGCTGGCAATAGCATATAATACCACCATATTATCTGATGTTCCATAAAATGTAAATTGCTCTGAGGAGCGAAGGGATCCGGCAAGATGAAATCGCTGCAAAGCATGACCCGAGGAGAACTGAATACACAAAAGGAACTGCTGGAAGAACGGTATCGCCGGTATAAGGATCTGGACCTTCATCTGAATATGACCCGGGGAAAGCCCGCGGAAAATCAGCTGGACTTGTCCATGCCGATGCTGGATGTGCTCAACAGCGGCAGCGACTGCCGGGACTCCATGGGCGTGGATGCCCGGAATTACGGAGAATTGCTCGGCAGCATGGACGCCAGAAAACTGTTCGGAGATTATCTGGGCATCGCCGCCGAAGAAACCATCGTGGTGGGTTCCTCCTCCTTGACATTTATGTACGATTGCATGGCCCGCGCCATGCTCACCGGCGTGCTGGGCGGCAAAGAACCCTGGGGGAAAAGCGGCCGGACCAAGTTTCTCTGCCCCGTGCCGGGCTACGACCGCCATTTCACCATCTGCGAATTTCTGGGCATCCAGATGATCCCGGTGGAATTGACGGCGGAGGGGCCCGACATGGACACGATACGATCCCTCGTGGCCGAAGACGACACGATCAAGGGCATCTGGTGCGTTCCCAAGTACACAAACCCCTACGGCGGCTGCTACAGCGACGAGTCGGTGCGGGCCCTGGCCTCCATGAAGACCAAGGCCGAAGACTTTCGAATATTCTGGGACAACGCCTACGGGATGCACTATATTTACAAGGATGTGCCGGTTCTGAACATTCTGGACGAATGCAGGAAAGCCGGAAATCCTGACAGGCCTTACCTGTTCGGTTCGACGTCCAAGATCACTTTTTCCGGCGCAGGCGTGGGGTTTTTCGGCGCATCGGCGGACAACATCCGATTCACCCAGAAGCAGATCGCCGCGCAGAGCATCAGCTGGGACAAGATGAATATGCTGCGCCATGTGCGTTTTTTTAAAGATATGGAAGGCATCCGCCACATGCTGGACCGCCAGGCGGAGCTGCTGAGGCCCAAGTTCGACCGGGTGCTGTCCATCCTGGAGCAGGAGCTGGACGGCTGCGGCGCGGGGGAGTGGGTCCGCCCCGACGGCGGTTATTTTATCACTTATGTCGGAAACCCGGGCTGCGCCAAGCGGATCCATCAGCTGTGCAAGGAAGCTGGCGTTCTCCTGACGGAACCCGGCGCCACCCACCCCTATCACCGGGATCCAGAGGACCGCTTCCTCCGCATCGCCCCCTCCTACCCCCCTGTGGAAGAACTGCAGACCGCCATGGAAGTCTTCTGCACCGCAGCCAAGATCGCTTCGATCGAAGCGTTGGAGATATAAGACTATAGTTACGCATACGAAAGAGGTGCCGTCATGAGCAAAGTCGTCATTCCGCAAAACTACCGCGCTGCCCTGGGATCCTACGATACTCAGAAAGCCATCGGTATGATCCACATCCTCTTCGAGGAAAAGCTCAGCGATGCCCTGAATTTGAAGCGGGTCTCCGCCCCGCTCTTCCTGGAAGCCTCCACCGGGCTCAACGACGATCTGAACGGTGTGGAAAGACCTGTCACCTTCGATATCAAAGATATCAACGCGGAAGCCCAGGTCGTGCACTCCCTGGCCAAATGGAAGCGCCAGGCGCTCCACGACTACGATTTTCATGTGGGGAAAGGCCTCTATACGGACATGAACGCGATCCGGCGGGACGAGGAACTGGACAACCTTCATTCCGTGTATGTGGACCAGTGGGATTGGGAGAAAGTCATTCGGCCGGAAGACCGGACGATCGATTTTCTGAAGGAAACCGTCACCGGGATCGTGGACGCCATCTGCGATACCGAGGACACGCTGCGGGCGATTTTTCCCCAGCTGGAAGTTCGGCCCCGGAAGGAGCGAGCCATCAGTTTCATCACCACGCAGGAACTGGAGGACCTCTACCCGGATCTGACGCCCAAGGAACGGGAAGACACTTACACGCGGGAGCACCCCACCACTTTTCTGATGCAGATCGGCAGAACGCTGAAAAGCGGCAAGCCCCACGACGGACGTGCTCCCGACTACGACGACTGGGATCTGAACGGAGATATCCTGTTTCACAACCCGGTGCTGGACGCCACCATCGAGATCTCCAGCATGGGCATCCGCGTCAGCCCCGAATCCCTGGATCGCCAGTTGACGCTGTCGGGCTGCGATCACCGGAGGGCTTATCCTTTTCATAAAGCCTTGCTGGCGGGGGAACTCCCCTATACAATTGGAGGCGGGATCGGGCAGAGCCGGCTCTGCATGCTGCTGCTGGGCAACGCCCACATCGGCGAGGTCCAGTCCGCCGTGTGGGACGCCAAGACCAAAGAGTCCTGCAAGGCGGCAGGGATATTTATACTCTAGAAACGGGATCGATGGAAAAGGGATTTATCAAACCGATCAAAGGATTATCCGGACAGGCGATCCGTCTGATCGCCATCAGCGCCATGCTGTGCGACCATCTTTGGGTGACGGTCGTTCAGGGCAACGACTGGCTAACGTACTTCGGGCGGATCGCCTTCCCTTTGTTTGCGTTTCTGCTGGTGGAAGGATTCTTTCACACCGCGTCGCGGCCCGTCTATCTGATACGCCTCCTTACACTGGCGGCGATCTCTGAAATTCCATTCGACCTGGTGCAAAGCGGACATCCTTTCGATTCGTCTTATCAGAATGTGCTGTGGACGCTGTCCATCGGTTTTCTGGCGATGTGGGCGATCCAGACTGTCAAGGGCAGAATTTCCAACACAGTGGTCACCGGCCTGGCCACCGTCCTTGCAGCGGCGGCGGGAGCCTATCTCGCTGACAACCTGATGACGGATTACTACGGCATAGGGGTTTTGACGGTCCTGCTGTTCTACACGATGAGAGGCCTGCGTTACGCCAAACTGGGCGAATTTTTAGGATTGGTCTGGATCAATGTGGTCCTGCTGGACGGTGTGACGGTGGACTGGAGCCTTTGGGGACTGCCGATCTCATTCCCGCTTCAGAGCTTTGCGCTGTTTTCCCTGCTTTTTATCTGGAAATACAACGGCAGGCGAGGCCCGGACAGCCCATTGCTCCAGCGCATCTCCTACGGCTTCTACCCGGTGCATCTGCTTATTTTAGGCCTCTTGGCCTTCTGGGGGGTCACGGTGGGATGAGCGCGCAGGAAGCGGAAAAACCTGCAGGAAAGGCAAAATCCGCTTTACAAGTCGCTGGTCCTATGCTAACATAGCCCTTGTCGAAACTTGCGGTAATGGCGGAATCGGCAGACGCGCACGGTTGAGGGCCGTGTGGGTAACACCGTGGAGGTTCAAGTCCTCTTTACCGCACCAAAAGAACGCCGGATCACCTATTAAGGGGATCCGGCGTTCTTTCATTGTCAACGATCATCTATTCAAACAGATCCAGAAGATAGCCGTAGCCTTCCGCCTCCATCCGTTCAATGGCAACGAAGCGGAGCGCGGCGCTATTGATGCAGTAGCGCACGCCGTTGGGCGATTCCGGGTCATTTTTGAACACGTGGCCCAGATGGGAGTCCCCTGCCCGGCTGCGGACCTCTATGCGGCTGCGGCCAAAGCTGATATCTTCTCTTTCGACTATTACAGGCGCTTCGATCGGTTCAAAGAACGAGGGCCAGCCGCAGCTGCTCTCATATTTTTGCATGGAAGTGAACAGCGGCTCTCCGGTGACGATGTCCACATAGATCCCCTCTTCGAAAAAATTCCAATACTCATTGTCAAAGGGTTTCTCCGTGTCGTTTTCCCTCGTCACCCGATACTGCAGACTGCTCAGCTTCGCCCGGATCGCCTCCTCGTCGGGCTTGCGATAGTCGCCCGGATCGATCTTCAAGCCGGATAGAAGCTTGATTTCTTGTGTGGGGATATGGCAGTAGCCGTTTGGATTTTTGTCCAGATAATCCTGATGATACTCCTCGGCCGGGTAAAAATTGTACAGCGGTCCGATCTCGACCACAAAAACGTCTTCCCGGCCCGCTTCGATGGCCGCGATGCGTTCCACGGTCTCTCTGGCGTTTTCATTGGTATAATAAACGCCGGTCTGATACTGCGGGCCTGTATCGTAAGCCTGCCGGTTTTCCACCGTAGGGTCGATCACGTGGAAATAGGCGAACAGCAGCGCGTCCAGGCTGACCTGCCCAGGGTCGTATTCCACCCTCACCGTCTCCCGGAAAGTGGTTTGGCGTCCGCTGACGGTCTCGTAGTTGGCTTCGGCTTCGCCGCTGCCGTTTGCATAGCCGCTGGTGGCCCCGGTCACGCCGGGAATGGATTGCATCAATTCCTCCAGCCCCCAAAAGCAGCCGCCGGCCAAATAGATGACATTTTCGGGTTCTCCGGAAAAGTCCATGACAGCCATTTCCGGTGTTTCGGCCGCGTCCAAATTGGGCGTGGGATCCGCGGCCGGCTCCTCCATAGCGCCTGGAGCACATGCAGATAATAGTGCGAGCAGCAGCAGCGCCGCGGCGATTTGCTTTCGTTTTCTCATAACCTTGATCCCTTTCATTGCGGATATCTATATTTATTATACATTTTTTAATAAA
>CAZCTS010000013.1:0-13373 GCA_964501635.1 uncultured Oscillospiraceae bacterium
CACCAGGGGAGTGGTCATTTGAATCTTGTCCATGGCTTTGTCCTCCATTAATGACGCGTTGAAATCCGGGCTGCCTGCGATAGTGTTTGCAGGCAGCCCTTTATTGACAGTGCTATTTATTCATGGCTGCATAGTAGTTCATGAGGCAGCCTTCCAGGACGATGGTCTTCTCGTCCTCCGTGAGTCCTTTGATGTACAGGGTGATGTCATCCACCGAACCGTCCTTCCGGATCACCTTGGAGGGAAGCTTTTCGATCCCCTTTTCTACAGCCTCCCGCACGCCGGGAACGAAGACCATGTCTCCGGGCTCGTAGGGGAATTCGGCTTCTTTATCCATTGTGAACGGCAGGATGCCCCAATTGACGCAGTTGCTGCGGTAGCGCTTCGTGGCGTACTCGTAGCAGATGTTGGCAAAGCCCCCCAGGACCTTCTGGCAGGAGGCCGCCTGCTCTCTGGCGGACCCGTCTCCGGGCTTGTTGGCGAAGAGCACCGATCCAAACTGGGTATTTTTGAGCAATTCGTCCGCATTCCCCACCTTGGCCAAGGCTTCTGCAATATGGGCAGGTGCTTTGCCTTCGATCCGCTGGGCTTCCACGGCCGCAATGGCCTTGCAGCGGCCCACATATTCGGGGACCCGTCTGGAAAGCGTAAATTCCGCCAGGCGGATCGGATTGCTGCGATAGGAAGACGTCTCGCCCGAGGGGATCAGCTCGTCTGTGGTGGTGACCGGATCGTGGATCACAGCGGCCAGTTCCAGAAGGATGTTATCCGTAAGGGCATACATCTTGGGCCAGTCGGCGATATTGGGTCCGAAAATCAATTCGGCTTCGGGTTGTGGTTTACCATAACCATAATATATTCTGTTTTCGTAAACTTGCTTGTCGAAATGGTAGGGATGCGCTTCGTATTCGTAGTCCACGTCCGTGGCGGCGGTGATCCGCCCTCCGTTGGCTGCCGTGGCTGCGATGGAGCGGGCGTCCATGAGCGCGACGCCGGCCAGCTGGCCTTCTCCGGGCTTGGATCCTTCCCGGTTGGCGAAGTTGCGGGTGGCGTGGCGGATGGAAAAACCGTTGTTCGCGGGCACGTCCCCGGCGCCGAAGCAGGGACCGCAGAAGGAAGGCTTCAGAATGGCGCCCGCCGCCAGCAAGTCCGCTGTGGCCCCGATCTTGGTCAGTTCCAGGCTGACCGGAACGCTGGTGGGATAGACGGACAGGGAGAAATAATCGTTTCCGGTGCTCTTCCCCTTCAGGATCGCCGCGGCTTCGTCGATGTTGTCGAAGAGCCCGCCGCTGCAGCCGGCGATGATGCCTTGCTCGGCATAGAAGCCGTCTTCCCTGATTTTGGATCTCAAGTCCAATTTCGCCTTTTTGAATTGCTCGGCCGCATCCTTTTCGATGGCTGCCAGGATCTCTTCGGTATTCTTCTGGAACTCATGAATGGTATAGGCATTGGAAGGATGGAACGGTAAAGCGATCATGGATTCCACTTTGTCCAGATCGATGACGATCATGCTCTCATAGTAAGCGCCTTCCCCGGCTTTCAGCACTTTGAAATCCTGGGGTCTCTTGTGCACGTCATAGTATTCCCGGACGATCTCGTCGGTTTCCCAGATGGAAGAAATGCAGGTGGTCTCTGTGGTCATCACGTCGATGCCGTTGCGGAAATCGATGGGCAGATTCGCAAGACCCGGGCCTGTAAACTCCATGACCTTGTTGTTGACGAAACCGTTGGCAAAGGTCTCTTTGACTAAAGAGATGGCTACGTCGTGGGGGCCGATGCCCTTGGCGGGCTTTCCTTTGACGTAGACAAGAACCACTTCCGGAAGGTTCAGGTCCCAGGTGTTCTTGAGCAGCTGCTTGACCAGCTCCGGTCCGCCCTCGCCCACGCCCATGGTGCCCAGGGCGCCGTAGCGGGTGTGGCTGTCGGAACCCAGGATCATGGCGCCGCAGGCGGCCATTTCCTCTCTGACATAGGAATGGATGACGCTCTGATTGGCCGGCACATAGATGCCGCCGTATTTTTTAGCCGCGGACAATCCAAAAACATGGTCGTCTTCGTTGATGGTGCCGCCCACCGCGCACAGGCTGTTGTGGCAGTTGGTCATGGCGTAGGGCATGGGAAACTCTTTGAGCCCGGATGCCCTGGCGGTTTGAACGATCCCCACATAGGTGATGTCGTGGGACGCCAGCGCGTCAAATGTGATCTGCAGCTTTGCCGGATCCGACGACTTGTTGTGCGCCTGCAAAATGTTGTAAGCGATGGTCTTTTTCCGGGCTTCCTCCTTCGGCAAGGGTCCGTGTTCACGGGGAACCCCGTCCACAAGAAATACCCCTTCCCTAAAAAGTTCAATCATTTCGTTTCCTCCCAATAAAATTGTAAAGTAAAAGCTGCCGCATCGCTGCGACAGCTTTAGCATAGCATACAATTCGTCGATTGTATACAATCATGATAAAATTATCGTTCCATCTTTTCCGGTGTTTTCAGCCATTCAGTCCATAAAGCCGATCAGCTTTTTGTTCACTTCCACGATTCGTTCAATGCCTGAATCATCGAAGTCGAAGGCTGCCGTATGGATGGCCGGATGATCCGTTCCGAAGCTGCAGAAAAATATGGCTCCCTTCGTTTTCTTCAGGTAATGGCCGAAGTCTTCGGAGCCCCGCCGAGCCTTGGGCGTTTCGTGGATCTGGTAATGCAACTCATCACAGGCGCGCTTGATTTTGTCTACGGAAACCTGGTGGTTTCGGGTCTCCGGAAATACGTCGCGGTACTCAAACGCGCAGTTCAGCCCTTCTTCCGCCGCAAACTGCAGGGCCGCTTTTTGGATGTTTTGATCCAGATCCTCCATCTCCTCCTCGTTGCCGCCCCGTATGGTCAAGAGGAGGCGTCCTTTGCTGGCCATGACGCCAAAGGCTTCGTGTTCGCCCACATCCATCTGGACCACGGTAGCCAGGACAAAATCTTTGTAGTGCGGCTGGCGAACCAGTTCCCGGGTCTTTAAGGCCAATGCGGAGAGGGCGTAAATGGGGTTTCTGCCCTTTTCCGGATTGGCCGCGTGGGCGGGGCTTCCGCTCATGGAGATGATCATGCCTTTGGAGGCGCACTGGATGACGCCGTATTTGACCACAATAGCGTCATCCGGATAATAGGCGCCGTGGCCGTGGGCCGCATAGATCTCATCGATGTGGTTGTCGCCGATAAAATCGAGGCAGCTGAGGGCGCCGGAACCGTTTTCCTCCGCAGGCTGAAAGAGAAAGTACACGTCCCTTTGGGCCCCTTCCCGGTCCACTTCCAGCGCCAGCGCCGCCAGAGCGGCGGTGTGTCCGTCGTGGCCGCACTTGTGGCCGATTCCTGGTTTAGCGGATCGATAAGGCTTGTCGATGGCGTCCTCCACCTTGATCGCGTCACAATCGGCCCGAAAAGCAATGTTGGGGCGGCCCGCATCCCGGGCGCGGTAAACCGCGTAAACATAATGCCCTTTGTCCACCACTTCCAGTTTCGTATTCTCCTGTAGGAACTTGATCACCCGCTCCAGCGTGGGGCGCTCCTGGTTGGACAGATCCGGGTATTGATGGATCAGGTGCCTCAGCTGGATCGCTTTGGTCAGGATATCCTGGTGCATTTCCTCCTCCTTGCGAGGGCCTTTTTTCTATGGCGATACGGTTGCTAGAGCGTCAGGAGTTTTTTATACATTTCCACCACCGGCTCGATCAGGTCGTCGTCGAAATCGTACTTGGAGGTGTGGATCATGGGTTTGCCTTCCCCGTAGCTCATAAAAAACATGGCGCCCTTGGCCAGCTTCGTAAAATGGCCGAAGTCCTCGGAGCCTCTCAGGGCTTTGGGGATCTCGTAGACCGGCAGATCCAGCGCTGCGGCGGCCCGGCGGATCTTTTCGTTGCTCTCCGGATGGGAGAGAGTCTGGGGAAAAGCGTCGCAATAGGAGAATTCGCACTGCAGCCCGTATTCCTTTGCATTCTTCAAGGCTTCCTCCTCCAGTCTTCCCTGGAGCAGATCCATCTCTTCTTCGTACTCCCCCCGGATCGTCAGGAGAAGCTTTCCCTTGCTGGCCGACACGCCGAAGGCTTCCTTCTCGCCCACATCGATCTGCACGATGGTGGCCAGCACGAGCCCTTTATAATTTTCGGGCGCCGCGATCGTTTTCGACGCCAGGGCGGTCTGGGCGATGGCAAAGGAGGGATTGAGCCCGTTTTCCGGCTCGCTGGCGTGAGAAGCCTTCCCGGTCATGGTGATGATCATGCCCTTGGATGCACAGCAGAGCAGACCGTCCCGGACCATCACGGTGTACTTGGGCAGGCCCGGCTCGTTGTGGAAGGCAAATATTTCAGGGATGTGCTTGTCGGTGATAAAATCCAGGCACGTGGCAGCGCCGCTGCCGTTTTCTTCCGCCGGCTGGAACAGAAAATAGACATCCCTGTCCGCGCCGCTCTGGTCGATTTCCAGCGCAAAAGCGGCCATCGCCGCCGTGTGGCCGTCGTGGCCGCACTTGTGGGCCACCCCGTCGGTCACAGATTTGTAAGGCTTGTCGATGTCGTCGAAGACCTTGATGGCGTCGTTGTCGCTGCGGAAAGCCATGGCCGGCATTTTCGCCTCCTTAGCCCGATAGACGGCGTACACATAGTGGCCTTTGTCGATGACTTCGATGTTTTGGGTGTTCGCCTTCAGGAAATCGATGATGCGCTCCAGCGTAGGCCTTTCTTCGTTGGACAGATAGGGATGACGATGGAGCTCTTGCCGGAAGGCGATCGCTTTTTTGACATTTTCCTGGTTCATATGCTACCTCCTGCAGAAAGAGGGGGATGCGATCCCCCTCTGATGACAACGGTTGATTTATTTTTGATAGACGACTTTGCCGCCCACCATGGTGAGCACCGGCAGAATATCCTTGATCTTCACGGGATCCACGGTAAAAATGTCCTGGTCGAGTATCACCATGTCTGCATAGTGGCCCGGCCGTATTCTCCCCTTTACATCTTCCTTGAATTCCATATAGGCGCTTTCGACGGTATAGGCGTCGATGGCCTCGGGCACATCCACGCACTCCTTGGGATAGAATCCACCCTCCGGGAAGCCGGTCTGATCCTTGCGGGTCACCGCGCAGTAGACGCAGGGCAGCGGGTTGCAGTCCTCCACCGGAGAGTCGCTTCCGTAGGAAGCCCGGATGTCCAGGTCGATGGCCGTCTTCATGGCCAGGAAGGTGGAGCTCATCTCCTTGCCGCAGCGGCTTTCGATGGCGTGCAGGTCGGTCTGCAGGAATATGGGCTGATAGGCGATGAGCACGCCGGATTTTTTGATCCGCTCCAGCAGCGGCAGGTCCGTCATCTGACAGTGGATCAGACAATGTCTCAGCGGGTTTGCGCCGCCTTCGTAGGTCTTCTCGTAAGCTGCCGTGGTCTTCTCGATGGCGTCGTCCCCGATCACGTGGGTCACGACCTGGAGTCCGTGGGCCGCGGCGTAATCCACCATTTCCTGCTGCTTGGCGTCGTCGGTGGTCTCCACGCCGTAATTGCCCGGGTCGTCCAGGTATTCGTGGCGCACCGTGGCCGTGCGGGCGCCGATGGAGCCGTCCTTAAACATTTTGAGGGGTCCCACGGAGAACCAGCCGTCGGGAGATTCCTCCATAAATTCCGTGCTCGCCACATAGGCTTTCAGGTCGTCCATGGTGGGACAACCTACCTGGGAGCGGTAGCGCAGGAGGGCTTTGCCTTCGTCGTACAGGGATTTGACCATTTCGTAGGCTTTTTTCCGGTCCGGGATGATGGTGCCCACATCGTTGGACTGGACCGATGTGATCCCGTGGGATACGGCATACTCCATGGCCTTGAGCAGCGCCATTTTTCGCTGCTCCATGCTCAGGGGCGGCACGATCATCCTGGCGGCGAAAGCGGCGTTTTCGCAGAGATAGCCGTTGGGGGTTCCGTCTTCTTCCAGTATGACATCTCCGCCTTCGATCTTATTGTTCTCTTTGGATACGCCGATCATTTCCAATGCTTTGGAGTTGGCTGCCGCTGAATGTCCGCAGACCCTTGCCAGAACCACGGGGATATCTGTGGCGATCTTGTCCAGGTCGTGACGGTTGGGCAGCCGGCGCTTTGCGGGATCGAAGTTGTCCTGGTTCCAGGTCTGAGAGAACAGCCCGGACTTTGTAAACTCCGGGTTCGCCTTGCGGAAAGCGATGCATTTGTCCACGATCTCGTCCACGGACTTGCACTTGCTCAGGTCCACATTCAGCATGGACTCGCCCACATAGGCCAGGTGGAGATGGGAGTCGTTGAAGCCGGGGATCACCGTGCGGCCTTCGCAGTCGATTTTTTCAGCATCGCCGGCCAGGGAGAGGATCTCCTCGTTCTTCCCCACTGCGGCGATAAGGCCGTCTTCCACCAGAACCGCTTCCTCGAAGACATCCCGGTCCACATAGACTTTTCCGTTGTACAATACTTTTTTCATGATCGTCCCTTTCTACGCTTCCCAAACCAGCCCTTTGAAAATCTCCGTGGCCGATTCGATCAGATCGTCGTCAAAATCAAAATGCGATGTGTGGAGCTCCGGCGCTTCCATCCCCATACCCAGGAAGAAAGAGGCGCCTTTGGCGAGCTTTGTAAAATGGCCGAAATCCTCCGAGCCGCGAAGGGCCTGGGGCATTTCGATGACCGGATAACCTAGTTTTGCCGCGACTCGGCGGATCTTCTCGTTGCTCTCCGGATGCGAAATGGTCTCCGGAAAAGCGTCGCAATAGGAAAATGTGCACTCCAGTCCGTATTCGGCGGCGTTCTTCAGGGCTTCCGCCTCCAGTTTTTCCTGCAGCTCATCCATTTCCGATTCGATGGCGCCCCGGATGGTCATCAGCAGTTTTCCCCTGCTGGCCGCCACGCCGAAGGCTTCCTTTTCCCCCACGTCGATCTGAACGATGGTGGCCATGACCAATCCTTTGAAATTTTCCGGGGCGGTGATCCGCTCCGTGGCCAGCACGGTCCTGGCGATGGCAAAGGACGGGTTCCGTCCGTTTTCCGGCTCGCTGGCATGGGCGGGAGATCCGGTCATGGTGATCGTCATCCCTTTGGAAGCGCAGTTCATCAGGCCGTCCCGGACTGTGACCGAATTCTTGGGCGCTCCGGGGTGGTCGTGAAACGCATAGACCTCGGCGATTTGATTGTCCGTC
This sequence comes from uncultured Oscillospiraceae bacterium, assembly GCA_964501635.1. GTDB lineage: Bacteria > Bacillota > Clostridia > Peptostreptococcales > Anaerovoracaceae > UBA10908. The sequence goes on from CAZCTS010000013.1 coordinate 7,175, forward strand.
ACAAAGCCGGTGCAGGTTATGGCTCCGGATCCGTTCTCCTCGGCAGGCTGGATCAGGAAATACACATCCCGCTCGGCTCCTTCCTGGTCGATCTCCATGGCAAAACCGCAGAGGGCGGCGGTATGCCCGTCGTGGCCGCACTTGTGGCCCACGCCTTCTTTCAGGGATTTATAGGGCTTGTCGATGTCGTCATAGACCTTGATGGCGTCGCAGTCGGCCCGAAAGCCGATGGAGGGTTTTTTAGGATCGGCCGCTCGATACACCGCATATACATAATGCCTTTTATCGACGATCTCCAAATTCCGGGTATTTTCCGAAAGAAATCGGATCACCCGCTCCAATGTAGGCCGCTCCTCGTTGGAGAGATCCGGGTTCTGGTGGATCGCCCGTCTCAGTTCCACCGCTTTTTTGAGATTTTCCGCTTTCATTTCTGGTAGACCACCTTCCCGTTCACCATGGTGAGCACCGGCAGGATGTGGATGATGTCCATGGGATCGATTGTAAAGATATCCCTGTCCAGAATGATCATGTCCGCATAATGCCCCGGGCGTATCCGGCCTTTTCTGTCCTCCATAAATTCATGGTAGGCGCTTTCCACCGTATATGCGTCAATGGCTTCGCACACGTCCACGCATTCCTGGGTGTTGAAGCCCTCTTCGGGCTTCCCTTTCAGGTCTTTCCGGTTGACCGCCACATAGATGTTCGCGAAGGGGTTGCAGTCCTCCACCGGCGAATCCGTGCCGTAGGAGGCATGGATGCCCAGTTCGATGGCGGTTTTCATGGCATAGGAGGTGGAGCTGAGCGCCTTGCCGCAGCGGCTTTCCACGGCGTACAGGTCGCACTGCAGGAACACAGGCTGGTAGGCGATCAGGGTCTCCGATCTTCGGATCCTCTCCATCAGCGGCCGGTCGGTGATCTGGCAGTGGATCAGCGAATTGCGCAGCTCGTTGCGGCCCTTCCGCAGCACTTTTTCGTAGGCGGCCACCGTCTTTTCGATGGCGTCGTCTCCGATCACGTGGGTGACGGTCTGCATATCGTTTTCCGCCGCCATTTTGACCAGCTTGTCCATCAGCTCGTCGCTGAGGGCTTCCACGCCGTAATTGCCCGGATCGTCCAGATATTCGTGGCGCATGGTCGCCGTCCTGGCACCCAGGGAGCCATCTTTGAACAGCTTGAGGGGTCCGAGGGCCAGCATGTCATCGTAACTGTCCCTGTTTTGATATTCACCTTCCAGGTATTCTTTGAAATGTCCTTCGGTCATGCAGCACACCTGGTGACGGTATCGAAGAGGCGCCAGTCCTTCCCTGTAAACTTCCTTGAACATGCGGAACATGGAGGCCCGGTCCTCCGCCATTTCACCGATGTCGTTGGACTGCACGGAGGTGAGGCCATGCTCCACACCGTATTGCATCGCGCGAAGCAGCGACTGCCGGCGCACGTCGATCGTCGCCTGGGGAACGACCTTGCGGACTTCGTAGACAGCGTTCTCGGTAAAGTATCCGCTGGGGCTTCCGTCTGCCTCGAATTCGATGGTGCCGCCCTCGTAGATCTGGGGATGATTTTTTCCTATCCCCAGGAGTTCGATGGCTTTCGTGTTCAGAGCGCAGGTATGGCCGCACACCCGCTCCAGCATGATGGGGTATTCCGTGGAGATCTTGTCCAGATCGTGGCGGTTGGGCAGGCGCACCTTTCCTTTCTCAAAGAGATCCTGGTTCCAGCCCTGGCTGTGCATGCCGTTCCTGACCAGTTCCGGATTTTCCGCCGCAAACTTTCTGCAGCGTTCGATCATATCTTCCACGGAGGTTGACGCGCTGATCGGCGCTTCCGACAGCACTTCTCCCACCATGAGCAAATGCATATGCGAATCGTTCAAGCCCGGGAGCACCGTGCGGCCCTGACAATCGATCTTCTCAGCCCCTTCCGCCGCCGCCAGGACCTCCCGGTCGGAGCCCACCATCCGGATGATGCCGTCTTCCACCAGCACAGCCTGTTGAAAATTGTCCCGATCCACATAGACCTTGCCGTTGTACAATACCGATTTTGCCATTTCTTCCTCCTCTGCTGCTGTGCTATCCTTCGCTGCGGGCCATGACGCATTCGCCGCCCACATAGGTCATAAGGACCTTCGTCTTCAATATTTCTTCCGGCGGGACGGAGAACAGGTCCCGGTCCAGCACGGCAAAATCCGCCAGCATCCCCGCCCGGATCCGTCCCTTCACCTGCTCGTGCCCCGACGCGTAGGCCCCTTCCGCGGTGTAGGCATTGATCGCTTCCTCCATGGTCATGGCCTGTTCGGGCAGATAGACCCGGTCGCTGTGAAAACCCTTACGGGTCACAGCGCAGTAGAGCCCCAGGAAGGGATCGAAGGATTCCACCGGACAATCGGTTCCGAAGGGGTGATGGATCCCCAGCTCCTTGTAATCCTTCCATACGTAAGAGCTTTCAGCCAGTTCCCTGCCCACTCGCTCGTAGATGATGTTCATGTCGTAGTCGATAAAAACCGGCTGGATATAGGCGATCACATCCAGCTCTTTAAAACGCCGGATCAGGGCCTGATCCGTCACCTGGCAGTGGACGATGCCGTGGCGGGGCTTGAGGTAAGGCATCGCCTCCCTGGCCTTCTGGATGGCGTCCAGGCACATTTGGATCGCTCCGTCGCCGATGGCGTGGATGATGGCCGGCGTGTTGTTCCGGTGGGAAATGAAAACCAGTTCGTCCAGTTCTTCTTGGGTGAACATAGCCAGTCCCCGGGTGGAGGGGTCGTCCACATAAGGCTTGCGCATCAGGGCGGTCCTTGCGCCCAGGGAGCCGTCGGCCAGGAGCTTCGTGGCGGAGATGTTCAAGGTATCGTTGCCGAAGGTGTGATCGTAGCCCTTTTCGAAGGCGTAGCGCAGCGCCTCCGGCTTAAAGTAGAGGGCCTGGCCGGATAAGCGCAGCTTCAGGCGCCCCTCTTCGGAGGCGATGCGCAGGAGTTCCTGAAGCGTAAAGAACAAGCCTTCCGGGATATAGTTGTATTCGTCGCTCTGCACGCTGGTGATGCCCGCTTCGAACAGATCCTTCTGGCAATCGATCATCCTGTCCACCAGGGCCTCTGCGGAAGGCGCGGGAAGCTTCAATTTAAAGTAATCGAAGAGGTTCTCTTTAATGACGCCGTTCCGGTTCCCCGCTTCGTCAAGCTCAGCGTATTTGGTGTATTCCAAGGCTTCCTTCGTGTTCCAGTCGAAGAGCTCCAGGGCTTTGGAGTTGAGGCAGCCGATGTGGCCGCAGGCCCGCTGGATCATCAGCGGATAGTCCCGGGTGATCTGATCCAGGTCCTGACAGGTCGGAAATCTTTTTTCGTCCTGGAAGTAGTCCTGATTCCAGCCCTCGCCCACAAACCACAGCCCGCTGGCAGGATCGTAGTCCTTCAGGCTGCGCTTCATCCTTTCCAGGAGCTCGCTCATGGAGGAGACCCCCACCAGGTCCACGTGGATCTTCGTCTTGACGTAGTGGAGATAGTGCATGTGGGAATCGTTGAAGCCGGGGATCAGCAGTCTTCCCTGCAGGTCGATCGTCCGGATATCCGGATCGCCCAGCCCGTCCAGGCAGGCCTTTGCGCCTTCTTCGTCGCCCACATAGGCAAAATACTTCCCGTTGACCACTGCGGAGGACGCCCGGGGCTTTTCGGCATCCATGGTGGCGATCTTTGCATTCTTGATCCAAAGGACCATAGCTATCACTCTCCTTATATCGTTCGGCGCTGGCCCGCTTAGCTTATTCTCTGCCCAGCCGGGCTTTCCAGAAGGGCATCAGGCTTTCCTTGAGCAGCTTAAAGTCCTCGTAGAGCGCCAGATACTTCTGATGGTTTTCTTGATCAGGGATAAAATGATCCGTTTCCGAGGCCAGGTCCGATTCGATGCCCAGCGCGCTTTGGATCAGGCGGCAAATGCCGATCAGACCCAATTCTTTTTGCTCAAAGCGATAGGTGTCTGTCCCCATGCAGTCGCAGATCATCTGGCAGATGCACTGGCTTTTGGCGGCGCCGCCGGCAAGGTACAGTTCCGCGTCGCCCTTGGGCAAATTCTCGTAGCAATCGTACATGGACAGGATCATTCCCTCGAAGGAAGCCCTGGCCAGGTGGTATTTCGTATGGTGGGTCCGCACGCCGTAATAGCCGCCGGAAGCGGAATTCAACTTAAAAGGAGCTCGCTCGCCGTAAAGATAAGGCGTGCTCAGCACTCCCTGGGAGCCGATGGGGATCTGCAGGATCTGGCAATCCGTCACCTCGTAGGCTTCATCCTGAAGGATCTCCCGGCGCATCCAGTCCAGAGAGGAAGAGCCGGACAGCGCCGCCATCAGGCGGATATAGGTGCCCTTTTTTGTGTGGCACAGAATGCTTCCGTTTGTCGCGATGCAGCCCCGGGCCGTCTCCTCGTCCATCACCACGTAGTTGGCCAGGGTGGTCCCCACGATGGTGCCGCGCTGCCCTTTTGCCACAAGACCGCAGCCCGTGGCGATGGCCATCACGTCCAGACATCCGGCGATGACGGGAATGCCCGCGCTCAGGCCCAATTCCGCCGCCGTTTCGCCGAGGAGATGGCCGATGATATCTTCCGAAGCGCTGATCGGCGCCAGGGCCTCCCTCATTTCGCTGATTTTCAGTTTATCCAGCAGATCGTAGACGTATTTTTTTGTATAGATCTCCATCAGCGCCGTGGAGCCGTCGGTGGCGTCGGTGCCGATGTGTCCGCTCAGCTTGTAGTTCAGCCAGTCCTTGCAGTGGAAGATGTGGGCGATCCTGTGGTAGTTTTCCGGTTCCTTCGCCTTGAGCCAGGTGAGGATCGCCCCGTTGGCGCCGGGAAAAAGCGCGCAGGTGTTCAATCCTAAACAGACGGGGTTGATCTCCTCGTAATTCATCACCGTCCGGGTGTCGTTCCAAAGGATCGCGTTCCGAATGGGTTTTCCCTCCCGGTCCATCATCCATAGGCCGTCCCCCTGGGCGCCGATGCCGATGGCGCAAACCTGGGGCCAGAGAACGGGATTGGCGCGCTGCAATTTGCCCAGCACGCGCTTGACCGCTTCCCATAGAGCGTTCATGTCCATTTCGCAGGCGCCGGGAAAAGGCATTAAAACCTCCGCCGGCTCCTCCTGAATATCCATCAGTCTGCCCCGGCCGGACACGATGGCGGCCTTGATGTTCGTGGTGCCCGCGTCCATCACCAGAAAGTACATGCTATCCCTATTCGACATGGCTGAATGCCCTTTCTAAATCTGCAATGATATCTTTAGGATCTTCGATCCCGACAGACAAACGGATCAGGCCGTCGGGCACGCCCATGGCTGCCCGCCTGGCCGGGTCGATCTTTCCGTGGGTCATGGTGGCGGGCTGTTCGATCAGCGTATCCAGATCGCCCAGACTGACGGCCAGCCTGCACATCTCCACGTTGTATAAAATAGCTTTTCCGCCGGCCATCCCGCCCCGGACCACAAAGGAGATCATGCCGCCGTAACCCTTGTCCCCCATCATTTTTGTGGCCAGATCGTGGTCCGGATGACTGGCAAGACCCGGGTACATGACGCTCTCCACCTTTGGATTGGCTTCCAGCCAGCGAGCCACTTCCATAGCCCCTTCGCAGTGGGCCTTCATCCGCAGGGGAAGGGTTTTCAGTCCTCTGAGCATCAGCCAGCAGCTGAGCGGACTGGGCACCGGACCCAGTTCCTGATAGATGGATGCCCGGATATTATCCACGAACTTGACTGTGCCGCAGATGCTTCCGCCGATCAGGTCCCCGTGCCCGTTGATATATTTTGTCGTGCTGTTCACCACCACATCCGCGCCGTGTTCCAAAGGTCTGTATAGATAAGGCGAGCAGAAGGTGTTGTCCACGATCAGGGTCAGGCCTTTTTCCTTCGTCCACCGGCCGATGGATTCGATGTCGTTCAGCGTCATGGAGGGGTTGCAGATGGTTTCGGTGTAGACCGCTTTCGTCTCTTTCCTCAGGGCCTTATCCAGGGCCGCTGCAGCCATGTCCTCCACGAAAGTCACTTCGATCTTCAGCTCTTCGAAGATTTTCGTGAACAGCGCGTAGGTGCCGCCATAGATGGTTTTAGAGCTGATGATGTGGTCCCCCGGATGCACGAAGCTGAGGATCGACAAAGAAATGGCCGCCATGCCCGAGGCGGTGATCAGAGCCTGCTCGCCCCCCTCCAGCATGGCCAG
>CAZCTS010000013.1:13383-17862 GCA_964501635.1 uncultured Oscillospiraceae bacterium
TTGCGTGGGGTTCCTGGATCTTCCGTACGTAAAGATCCCTTCCCGGTCTCCGGCCAGATAGCGCTCCAGTTTGTCTTCCGTCCAGGAATAGGTGCTGGTCATAAACAATGGCGACACCAGGGCGCCGGTCACCGGATCCCCGTGCTGCCCGGCGTGTACGGCCTGGGTGATAAAGCTTGCATTCTTAAGGTCCATGGTGTTCCTCCCCGATCCTCCCGGATCACTCTTTGACGCGTATCAGCACTTTAATGTGTTGGCTCGAATGGCGGATGAGTTCCTCGAAGCCTTCCTCCACCAGGTCTTCCAGCACGATTTCTTTTGTGATCAGCTCCTCTGCGTTGATCTTTCCTTGAGCGATGAATGCCAGGGCTTCTTCTATCTCGTTCACGTGGGCCTGGGATGTCAGGATCCTGCGCTCGGCTTCCTGGAGCGTGTTCATATCCACCCTGGGCGGTTTTTCGAACACGCCCATCACCATGACGACCCCGCCGGGTTTGCAGACGGGGATGCACAGATCCAGGGTCTCCTGGGTCCCGGCGCATTCATAGACCACATCGGCCAGGGCTCCGCCGCTCCATTCTTCGACAAAGGAATTCAAATCGCTTTGAGCCGCGTTGAGATACAGGCCGCCGTTTCGCTGGATCAGGGCCCGCTTCTCCTCGCTGCGTCCCACCACCAGCACCTCCCGCGCGCCGGCCAGCTTCGCGCCGTAAAAAGCGCCGATGCCGATGATGCCCGCACCGACCACCACCGCCAGTTTGCCGGAAAGATCCCCTGCCAGACGGGTCGCGTGGATGCCGCAGGCCAAAGGCTCCGCCAAAACAGCCTGCCGCTGCGAAACGCCTTCCGGGATCCGAAAGACCTTGTCGGCGTCCACCGTCAGATATTCAGCGAAGCAGCCGTCGTCCCCCACACCTACAAATCCGAGTTTTCGGCAGATATTGTATCTTCCGCTGCGGCACATTTCGCAAGATCCGCAGGTGAGGCTCCCGTTGGCCGTGACCGCTTCTCCGAGGGTGTAGGCCGACACGTTCGCCCCAAGGGCGGCCACCCGGCCGGAAAACTCGTGGCCGATGATCAGCGGCGCGATGCGCCCTGTCAGCCGGTGGGGCTTGACGGTCGGTATAAAATTCGGCCCCACATATTCGTGCCGGTCCGTCCCGCAGATCCCTGCGTAATCCACCCGGATCAGGATCTGGTCCGGTCCGGGAACAGGGATGGGCATCTCCTGGATCCGCACATCCTTGTAACCATGCCATACTGCGGCTTTCATGGTTTTCCGATTTGCCCCTCCATCGGTGTCCTTATTTTTTATATTCATATTCCAACTCTTCCCCCGCCAGGAAATGCTTCACGTCCGCCACGAACTGGCGGGTGTGGTTGGTGATGGCGTCCCAGGTGGCTCCGGCGATGTGCGGCGTCACCAGCACCCGGTCCCCCATCTCAAAGTAGGGATGATCCTTGGCGATGGGCTCGCGGTTGAACACGTCGATGGCGGCGCCCGCGATTTTTCTGTCCCGGAGCGCCTGGATCAGCGCTTCTTCGTCGATCACCGCGCCTCTGGACGTGTTGATCAAAAACGCGGTCTTTTTCATTCTCTTGAAAATATTCCCGTTCATGATTTTTTCCGTGGCCGGGCTGTCCTTCAGGTGAACGGTGATCAGGTCGGAACGCTCCGCCAGTTCTTCCAGGGGGAGCAGCTGGATGTAGTCGGGCAGCATGTCCTGAGTCAGGAAAGGATCGCTCGCCAGGACTTTGCAGCCGAAGGCGTGGCAGAGGGCGCCCACCCTTCTTCCGATGCCGCCGCAGCCTACGATGCCCACCGTATGGCCCTTCAGTTCGAAGCCTTTGTATGTGACATACGGGCTCTCGCTCCCCGTGGACCAGGTGACGTCCCGCTTGACGCTTTCGCTCTCCTTGTTGGACATGGCTTCAGCCACGAAGATTCCGTTGTGGAGGTCCCGAAAAGCGAAGGCCACTTTCCTGGACAAGCCGAGCATCAAGGCCAGGGTAAACTCCGCGGCGCTGTCGCTGTTGCGGTCCACCGCGTAGCTGACCTTGATCCCTTTTTCCGCCGCGTATTTCGTGTCCACATTGACCGGGGTCGCCCGGGTGCAGACGATCATCTTCAAATTGGGCGCGGCGTCGATGACCTCCCGGGTGACCGGATCGTAGCTGGTGATCAGGATATCCTTGTCCGCCACCAGCCGCTTCATGTCTTCCACCGACAGGACTGCGCGGTCCTCGGCGTACTGGATCTCCAGATACTGCTCCAGCTCTTTGGCGACTTCGACGTCCATTTCCGCGGACACAAATGCTTTTTTCATTTCGACCTCCTATATTTCGTCGTGCTCTTCGATGCGGCGTCCATAATTTTTGAAGCGTTCGATCATGTGCACCATCTCTTCCCGGGGAAGGATCACCGGACTGCCCAATCCCGTCATGGACATGGCCCGGCAATAGATCTGACAGCACAGCTCGATCTCTTCGGTGACGGCAAAGGCGTCCTTCAGATCCGTCCCTCCGGCCAGCAGGCCGTGATTGGAAAGCAGGACCGCTTTCTTGCCTTCCATGGCCTCGAAGGCGTTCTTCGCCAGGGCCACGGTGCCATAGGTGGCATATTCGGCGCAAGGGACATCCAGGCCCCCGAATGCCACCAGGTAGTGGATGGCGGGCAAGGGCTTCCGGAAGCAGGACAGGGTCGCTGCAAAGGGCGTGTGGGTGTGGATGATGGCGTTCAGATCGCTTCGATATTTGTAGAAAATACGATGCATGTCGCATTCGCTGGAAGGGATCGCGTCGCTGTCTTTGATCTCTCCTGTCTGGATGTCCAGCAAAACGATGTCCTTCGGTTTGATCTGGGCGTAGGGGATCGCCGAAGGCGTGATGGCCATGAGACCGGATGCCCGGTCGCAGGCGCTGAAATTCCCGCCCGTCCCTGTGGTCAAGCCTTCGCGGATAGCGGACAGCCCGCATTCGATCAGTTCTTCTCGCAGCGCTTTCAACAACATGGATTATCTCCTTCTTCGCCCGAACGGCGATTTGCGAATCAAATTATACTATAAAAGAGCCCCGGAAGGCAAATTTGAACAAGGGTTCAGGACTCTATTCCGCGTCTTCTTCTCTGGTTAATTTTGAATTTCCATATCCCAATTCCTCCAGCAGTTCGATGGTCTGCATGATGATGCCCGGGCATTTCTCCCGAAACAAGCCCATTTCGGCTGCAATCTGCCGATTGTTCCCCACGGAGGTGTCGATGCCCAGCAGCTGCCTGCAGGAAAGACTTCCGAACAAGGCCCGGAACCTTCCGCTGAGCTCGGCCGCCTTCTGGTCGCACAATGCTCTGGCTTCAGGACCATCCCCCCGGCCGGTCCCGTATTTCATCCCCGAGACCAGAAGCCCGCCCACCAAAGCGCCGCAAGCCTCCCCTGCCCGCAGCCCGCCGCCCAGGGACCGCGCCATTCTGGCCCCCTCGTCAGCCTGGATGCCGAAAGTCTCACAAAAATTGCCCACGATCTTTTGCGCGCAATTATAGCTTTCCTGGGATAGGATCTCTTCATTTCTTGTATATTGGTTCATGCTTTCCCCCGATTTACTTTCGCTGCTTATACAAATGTTCATTATACTGGAACAGGCTTGATTTTGCAACAAAAGACCATTATACTAATCTCTCTGAAAGACCTGTGCAGAAAGGCTGGAAATAGTGTATCGCCATGAAAAAAGTGCTGCTTATCATCAATCCGGTAGCGGGCAAACTGCTTGCCAGAACAGAATTGTTCGGCATGCTTGACGTGTTCTACAAAGCCGATTATACGGTAACCGCAGCGATCACCCAATACAGCGGCCACGGGATCCAACTCGCCCGGGAAGCTGCGGACCAGGGTCATCAAATCCTGGTGTGCTGCGGAGGGGACGGGACCCTGAACGAAGTCATCACCGGTCTTCTGAGATCGGGCCAGCCCCTTCCCCTGGGCTACATCCCCACGGGCAGCGCCAACGATTTCGCCAGAACGCTCCAATTATCCACTCTCCCGGCCAAAGCGGCCGCCGCCATCGCAGAGGAAAATCCCTGGTCCATCGACGTGGGGCAGTTCAACGGCGATCGCTATTTCAGCTACATCGCTTCCTTCGGCGCCTTTACTACCGCATCCTACCGTGCTCCCCAGGAGATCAAAAATACCCTGGGACAGCTGGCTTACGTGCTGGAAGGCGTGCGGGACATCGCGCACATCCGGCCGTATCAAGTGAACGTCCGGACGGAATCCGCAAGCTACAGCGGCGAGTATGTGTTTGGATCGGTGACCAACAGCACTTCGGTGGCCGGCATCGTCAAACTGGACCGCTCCACCGTGGATCTGGACGGTACAGAATACGGCTACGGGCTGGAAAATAGTGCCAATACGGCAGCCGGTGCCTTGTCTGCGGGGGATGCCGCCCCGGTGGAGGACCGGAGCGTTGCCGACAGCACAAAGATCATCT
>CAZCTS010000013.1:17872-23526 GCA_964501635.1 uncultured Oscillospiraceae bacterium
CGCTCCACCGTGGATCTTCAGGATGGATTGTTCGAGGTGATCCTGGTCAAGACGCCCCGGACGGCTCTGGATCTGAACAGGATCATCAGCGGCGTGGCCAATTCGAACTTCGACAACGAAATGTTCGAGTTTTTCAAGGCCGGCGCTTTAGATTTCCAAATGCCCGAACCCGTGGACTGGTCTTTGGACGGAGAAAAAGCCGAAGGCGGCCTGCGCGTGCGCATCCAAAACCTGCCCCACGCGCTGACGATCTACTGCTGATCGATTAATTTCATTCAAAAGGAAGGCCCCCGATAAACGGGGGCTTTTCTTGATGTTTGCAAAAGAAAGTTTTAATTACTGCGATGTTCCGGCGCCTTCCGCGGGAAGACCGGCGGGTCTGAGCACTCTGGCGTGCGCATTGGCGTCCTTGCCGAAGTTCGGCTTTTTCTTCCAGGCGTGCATCGCCAGAGAAAGCGCTATAACGCCGTAGCAGATGAACACGCGGAAATATTCCCCGATGAGCGAGCTGCCGAAGACGGTGCTGGCCGAAAGCGGAGCGACCACAAATAGCGTATGGAAAAGGAAAACGCCCAGGATCGCCTGCTTGTTGTTGGCCTGCTGCACGCTGGCGCCCCCGACGAGCAGGGCGGCGATGGCGTACTGTCCGCACATGGTGTGGGCGCCATAGGTGGCGAAGGTGCCCAGGTTCTGGAGATAGATGATCTGCCCCCAGGCGGCTAGCGTCGTAGACATGCACATGGCGATGATGCGGGTACGGTTCACATTGATGCCCGCCGCATTGGCCACGGTGCGGCTTTGACCCACGGTCCTCATATCCTGGCCCATCTTCGTTCCCAGAAGCCAGCTGTTGAAGACGCAGAGCAGCGCGATGAGCGCGTAGGTCATGACCGGCAGATGCACGGCCCAAAGAACCTTCTGCACGCCCGGCAGGAAGGATAGTCCTGCGATCGCTGCGGCGATCAGCGCCATGGTCAGATTCCTCTGCCGAAATGCGCTGTCTCCCTCCTTCTGTTTGACGATCAGAACTCTGTACAAGCCCATAAGCGCCACCAGCGCCGAAATGGCGGGGACCCCCTGGGACAGCTGCAGCCGGTCTGTGGCCATAAAGGCGTTGACCATCGGCACAAAGGTAAGCGCAAAAACGATCGCGGATCCCAACAAACGGCCCTTCTGCAAGGGCGTCTGCAAGTTCACAGTCTTGCTGCGGTTCATCGCCCATATGACCAGAGAGACGATGACATAGGCGACGGCAATTCCCCTTACGACCGACAGCATGCTGATGGTGTCGATGGTGTATTTCAAATTGCCGGTCATGTCGATGGTGTTCTTGACCCCCGTGCCCCCTGCGATGATCATGGTGGGATTGTCCATGGGAATGACGCCGCCGATCAGAAACAGGAAAACAAATTGGTAAAGGCCGTCGGCGAAATAGGCGAGGATCAGGCCGGTGATCATCTCCGCCCCTTTCGTTTTGTTGTACAGTTTCCCCACAAGCCAACCGAAGAGGATGGCGATGGGCGTCGCCATCAGTACGCAGACAAGCAGGCCCTTCAGACCGGTAAAGCCCCAGTAGATCGTCCAGAAAATCGCCACCTGGGCCGCCATGGCCCCCACGACGATGCCGAAGTTCAGGCCCAATCCGGCCAGGACAGGGATGATCAGCGCCAGCACGATAAATGTATTCCGCCCGAAACGGCTGAACACCTCCACCACAGTGTAAGAAGTGGGCTTTCCGGTGGTAAGAATGCCGAAGGTGCAAAGAACCACAAACATCAGAACGACTTTGTTCGCATACAGCGCTTTCAGCCCTTCCACGCTTCGATCCTTCAGATAGACTGCATAATCACTCTTCATTGGAGGCCCCTCCTTTCGCTTTGGTGAGGGCATAAATGATAATGCCGTTGGAAATGATGATGCGCATGATATCCGACAGATCCGTGCCCACGAACAATTTATTGGCCACAGGCAGAGCGATCACCAGGATGCCCTGGAACAGGAAGGTCCCCACCACCACGTGGCTGATCCTGGCCTGAACCGTGCTGGCGCCGCCGATCAAAACCGCCGCCACACAGGCAAAACCCATCATGAGAGGCGCATTGTACATCTGGAGAAATCCGAAGGCCTGGGCGTAGGTGATGATGCCGATGGCGCCCAAGGCGGTGGAAATGGCAGTTCCAAGGATCCTCATCTTATCCACGTTCACGCCGCTGGCCCGGGCGAACACCGGATTGGCGCCGGCAGCGCTCATGGCCTTGCCGGTTTTGCTCTTCATGAACAAGTAGACCAGATAGCACATCAGAAAGAAGAACAGCAGCAAGCCGGTAGGAATGTACAGGCCGGTGCTTTCTTCTCCATAGAGATAGAATCCGCCCACATTGTTCAGCACTTCGCCGAAGCTGGAGGCCAGATTGATCGTGGTGCGGGCGCCTTCCCCGCCGATGGGCCAATTGATCTCTCCGCTGCGAAACGGCAGCGTCACCCACCAGATATTCATAAAAGCGATGGCGGAAAACCCCACATAGGTGGAAACCGTCATCTCCGAGCCTTTGACCCGGTTCAGCAGCAGACCGTAGCCGGTGCCCACAAGCACGGCGAAGACCGTGCTCAGCAGGATCGCGATGGTGATGGCGCCCCAGGGGCCAAGGCTTGCAGCCAGATTGAATTCGATCACCAGCAGGGAGCCCAGCAGGCCGCATACGATGCCCAGGCTGACCCCAAAGTTTGGCCCGATGCCGCATTGAATGGCAGGCACCATGGCCAGGACCAGGATCCCGAACATCCCCCAGCGGCGCAGCACGCTGCCGAAGAGCGCCGGCAGGCCAAGGCCGTAATAATAGGCTCCGAAAACGACCAGCAGAAAGAAGGCGAAGATAATGATGCGGGGAAGGCCGATGGCTTTGACCATTCTGCTCAGTTTCTCCTTCATTGCTGTTTCCCCCCTTCCTTATATCCGGCCATGGCCAGTCCGAATTCGGCGTCCGAATCGTCGGGCTTCATGATCCGGGCCACTTTCCCTTCCGAAACGATGGCGATCCGGTCGCAGATACTTCGCAGTTCGTTCAGCTCCGAGCTGACCATGACAATGGTCATGCCCTCTTTGCGATTGAGCGTCGCCAGCAGCTCGATCACCAGCTTTTTGGCGCCGATGTCGATGCCCCGGGTCGGTTCGGATACGATGAGCAACTTGGGATTCAAGGCCAGAGCCCGGGCCAGGCAAACCTTTTGCTGGTTTCCTCCGGACAGGGCGCCCACGCGCTGGGCTGCGCTGGTGCAGCGGATGTCCAGCTGGCGGATCATCTTGTCGGCATGGATCCTGCCGCTTTTGCCGTCGTAGAGCTTGCCAACGACAATATTCTTCAAATAGGATCCTTTGATCTGCATCGCCGTAAAAGCGATGTTCTGCTCGATGGACTCCTCCAGGAGAAGGCCCACGCCCCGACGGTCCTCAGAGACAAAGCCTATCCCTTTTTTCAAAGCATCTCCCAGTTTAGTGGGGTCCACCGCCACACCGTCCAGCACGATGGCTCCTTCGGAATCAAACAATCCCATGATGCCGTTGGGAATGCCCAGCTTTCCTTGTCCAGCCAGGCCCCCGATGCCGAATATCTCCCCTCTTCGCACCTCCAGATCGATGCCTTTCACCTTTTCGCCGGGCATGTCCACATAATAGTCCTTCAAGCTCAGCATGATATCCTGATCGGTCAGGACTCGATGATCCAGATCCTCGTCCAGCAGTTTTTCAACTTTTCTGCCTATCATCAGCTCCGCGATCTCCACTGCGCTGGTCTCTTTTGTGGTCAGCCGTCGGACAAACTGGCCGTCCCTCAGGATGGTCATGCCGTCGGTGACCGCGATCACTTCGTCCAAACGGTGTGTTATAAAGAGGATCGCGATGCCCTGGGATGCGATGACCCGCATGGCCTCCAGCAGCCTGTCCGCTTCGCTCTCCGTCAGAACCGCCGTCGGCTCGTCGAAGATCAGTATTTTGATCCCGGTCTTGTCGATCTCCCTTGCGATTTCAATGAATTGCATGTACCCTACCGGCAACCCTTTGATCTTGACGTACTCCTCTACATTGAGACCGATGGTATCCAGGGCTTTGCGCGCATCCTTGCGCATGGAATCCGTGTCCAGCTTTTCCAGCGTCTTTCCGAAGATCCGGCTGGCGATACCCGGGGTCGTCTTTTCCCGTCCGATTTTGATGTTCTCCGTGACCGTAAACCCGGGGATCAGCATGAATTCCTGATGGACCATGCCGATGCCCAGCTGCATGGCTTTCTGGGGATTTTCGATCGAAACGGTCTCCCCGTCCACCTGGATGGTGCCGGAAAAACCGCCGGTGTTGTGTATGACGGGCATGCCGAACAGCACGTTCATCAAGGTGGATTTGCCGGCCCCGTTTTCGCCCATCAGGGCATGGATCTCACCGGGCCGGACCGCTAAATTGACATCGTTGAGCACGCGGTTGCCAAAGTATTCCTTGGTGATGCCCTCCATTTTCAGTACATATTGGGAATTCATAGGCCTCCCAATCCTCCTTTCCCTTCGACGCCGGATAGGCGGCGAAATGGAATTCCGTTCAAAATACTTACAGTCAGAAAGTGCCTACAGCATGACCCGCAGGCACTTTCATCGGATTTATTTAGAGAATGGTTTGCTCAATTCTCCGGCTCGCGTGATTTAGAAATCGTAGAACGGGCAGAGCATCATGTAGAAGTTGTTCAATTCGCCTGCGGCTTCGTCGACGAACTTGCTCATGACGACGGTCTCTCCGCCGATGGCTTTGATCTTCTGGATCAGAACTTCTTCGTCCAGGGCGCCGCTGGTTTCGCCTTCGCAGAATGCGATGGCATATTCCACGCCGGCTTCGATCATCAGCATGTTGACAGGGATCGCCCAGGTGGACATGCGTCCGGTGTTTCCATACTCTGCGACCTTGGCTTTGATGGCTTCCAGCATCCAGGCCACATCGCCTTCGTGTCCGGCAACGTCAATGCCGAAGGCTGAGGGATAGCCGTGATACGGGGAAGGACAGCACTGCTGGGGGAAAATGGCTTTCTGCTCGGCAACGGTGCGGATCAGGGGTTCCTGCATTCCGCAGTTTGTGCAGAAGAAAGCGGTGTTGGGACCGTATTCGGCTACGAGAGCCGGTACGTTCTCGATGATCCACTGCTGTGCGCCGGAAAGGCCCGCATCCCCTGTGGGATCGGGTGCAGTGGCTTCCACGTATTCGATGCCGAGTTCAGCGCATCTTGCAATAAAGAGCTCTCTGCGGGCTGCGATGGTGGCATAGGAAAGGTGGCGGGCAAAGGAGATGTGAACAAATGTCTCGGCTCCCTGCTTGGCGGCCTGGTCGATGATCGTGGTCCCCATGGAAATTTCGTCCACGAGCATGCAGATGTCGGCCTTGCTTGCGATAGTGGCCGGATCTTCCGCGACGACGCCTGCGATGAACAGCATGTCGGGCACCTCAATCAGGTGCGGATGGGCTGGGGGAAGGTACAATTCCTTGTATGCCTTTTTGTAATCCAGCTTTTCGCTCATGATGATTAACCCCCTGTGGCGTTATTGAGCGGCAGCCTCCTCGGCCATGCGCTCGCGCTCCAGCTGGGCCAGCGGCTCCTTGCTGCGGTAGAGGATGATAAACCCGG
>CAZCTS010000013.1:23536-27434 GCA_964501635.1 uncultured Oscillospiraceae bacterium
ATGGCTGCGGCTGCGCCGGGCACTGCCTGGACGAATACGATCGCTTTCACTTCAGGATCGCTGGCCAGTCCCACCACCTGGGCGATGGTCGCTTCGGTTTCGGTGGAGAAATTGTCCGGATAGGTTGCCGTGACGATCATGTCCCCATACTTCGCCTTAGCGTTCTGAGCGGCCTGGTATTCTTCTTCTCCCTGGGATACGGTTCCGGTGATGATGCCGATCTTATAGCCACCCTCTTCTTCCGCAACTTCCCCGCCGCCGCCGCAAGCCGCAAACATACCCATGATGAGCACGAGTGCAAGCAGCAAGCTTACTAGTTTTTTCATCTTTTGTTTACCTCCAAAATTTCATGATTCCGCCGGAGTGCCGTTTTCTTGTAAAACGCCTTGCTCCGACAACTCAGCTGGCTCATTCTACCACAATGTGTAAGATTCGTGCAACAAAAACTTAACACAAGCTTAACAATCGGGTTATTGCAATGGATTGGACCCTTGTTATCCGGCCAGCGCCAGGATGGCGTCAGCCAGGATCCTGGCGTTGAACATCAGCTGGTCCACGGTGATATATTCGTTGGCCACGTGGGCCGAGGAGTCGCACAAATAGCCTTCCGGTCCAAAGCTGACCGCGTTGGGAAGCGTTCGGGCATAGGTGCCGCCGCCGATCCGCTTGGGAGGAAGGGATTCACCGGTGCGCTCCTTGAATACCTGCAACAGTTTCGTCACGATCTCCGCATCGTCCGGGATGCAGTATCCCGGCTTGAATGTAAAGCCGGACAAAGCGCTTCCCGTGGGTTCCATGGCGTCGCACAGCGCTTTTTTGATCCCTTCGGAAGACAGTGACGTGGGGCAGCGCAGATCGAAGGTGAGCCGAAATCCGTTTTCGTCCCAGCGGATGACCCCCATATTCAGCGTCAGCCGTCCGGAGTCGTCGGCCTTGTCCAGCCCCACGCTCTGCCCGTAATATTCCATCCTGAATTTTTCTTTCAAAGCCATAACGATGTTCATATCGGTTTTTTCCAGCGGCAGCAGCGCCAGGAACTGGAACATTCCCTGCAAAGCGTTCAGCCCATCCTCCGGCATGGAAGCGTGGGCGATGGACCCGAGGGTCTTGATCTGGGTCGCGCCGTCCATTGCCTTTAAGACCAGGGCGCAGTCGCTGTTGTTGCCGAATTTCTCGGCGATGGATTTTACTTCTTCGATCGGGAGAGGCACAACGGCTGACGCTTCCCCGGGAACCACATTGGCCACCTCCCCTGCCGTAATAGTTATTGAGGAAGAAAATTTTCGTTCAAACACCGCGTTGACGATGCTTTTTTCGGAATTTGTCAGCGGGAATTCGCCGTCCGGCGAGATGGACAGGTCCGGGATCCTGTCGATCTGCTTGTAACGGGTCATGCACGCCATGCCGCTTTCCTCGTCGCAGCCCAGAATGACGCGCACCTTTCTGCGCAGCGGAATGCCGCATTCCCGGATGGCTTTTAAGGCATAGATCGCAGCCACGGCAGGTCCTTTGTCGTCCAGGGTGCCTCGTCCGTACAGTTTTCCGTCCACCAGATGTCCGCCGAACGGATCGTGATCCCAGCCGGTCCCCTCCGGCACGATGTCCAGGTGCACCAGGACCCCAAGCATTTCCGGCCCGTCTCCTTCGTCGATGCAGCCGTAATATCCCTGCTCATCTCTGGTGGCCAGACCCATTGTATCGGCGATGCCCAAAGTAAAATCCAGGCATTTTTTAACTTCCGCTCCGAAAGGCGCTCCGGGCGCGGCTTCCGCCTTTAAACTGCGGATCGCCAGGCATCCCCGAAGATCCCGTATCATCTCGTCTTTGTGCTCGCTCAACCAATTGTCTACTCTCTCGTTCATCGCATGCTCCTTTTGTATGTTCACTTATCGCTTTTGGACATCTGTGTCAGTATACAACAAAAGTGCCGTTGGTTTCAACGAGCAACTGTGATAGAATCGTTTTACGATGACGGTCTGCCGCCAGGTGCAGACAGCCCAATGCGAGGTGAAAATATGGAACAAATGAACGATACCCTGCTCTCGCTGTGCCAGAGCATGATCCGCGCCGGCACGCTGTCCGGCCAGGAAGCCCCTGTGGCGGATCTCATGATCAAATTTTTTAGAGAAAATCAATTTGACGACGTACGCACCGACGCCTATGGCAATGTGATCGGCTGCATCAGAGGCAACAGGCCCGGAAAGAAGCTGCTGTTCGACGCCCACATGGACACGGTGCCCGTATCGGATCCTTCCGCCTGGACAGTCGATCCCTGGGGCGGAGAGATTCGGGACGGCAGGCTCTACGGCCGCGGCTCCACCGATATGAAAGGATCTCTGGCCGCCATGATGTGCGCCGCAGTGTCCTTCGCCCGGCAGACCGGAAAGGATTTCGCTGGAGAAATCTATATTGCAGGTGTTGTTCATGAGGAATGCTTCGAAGGCATCGCCTCCAGGGAGATCAGCAAAACTGTGCGTCCCGATTACGTGGTCATCGGCGAAGCTTCGGATCTGAACCTGAAGATCGGGCAGAGAGGACGGGCGGAAATCGTGGTGGAGACCTTCGGAAAACCCGCCCATTCGGCCAGCCCGGACAAGGGACTGAACGCAGTTTATAAAATGGCCGATGTGATCAAAGCGATCCGAACGCTGACGCCCCCGGAGCATCCTATCCTGGGCAAAGGGATCCTTGAACTCACCGACATCAAGTCTTCGCCTTATCCGGGCGCTTCCGTGGTCCCCGAATACTGCCGCTGCACCTACGACCGCAGGCTTCTGGTGGGCGAAAGCAAAGAAAGCGTGCTGAAACCCCTGCAGGAGCTGCTGGACCGCTTGTCCAAAGAAGATCCGGATCTGCGGGCGAAGGTTTCCTATGCGGTCGGTGCGGAAACCTGCTACACCGGAGAAAAAATCCAGGGAGAGCGATTCTTCCCCGGATGGCTCTTCGACGAAAAGGACGACTTTGTGCAAGCGGCGTACACCCAATTGCTGGCCGACGGGTTTGCGCCGCAGATCACGAAATACAACTTCTGCACCAACGCCAGCCACTATGCCGGCGAGGCAGGCATCCCCACGCTGGGCATGGGCCCATCCAACGAAAGTCTGGCCCACGTGGTGGACGAATACGTGGAGCTGGACCAATTGCTCGGCGTGTACGGCTCCTTCCAGTCGATCATGAAAGCATTGCTTGTATGACCCTCCAGCATAAAAGCAGCCCCGCGGGGCTGCTTTTTTTATAGACCGATGTTCTTCCTGGCGTTGGCCAGCATCAGCTTCAAACGGTTTTCCTGGTTGATCCGGGAGGCGCCGGGATCGTAGTCGATGGCCACGATGTTCACATCCGTGTACCGGTCCTTGACCGGGCGCATCATGCCCTTTCCCACGATGTGGTTGGGCAGGCAGCCGAAGGGCTGGGTGCAAACGATGTTCTTGACGCCCATTTCGCACAATTCCAGCATCTCTGCCGTAAGAAGCCACCCTTCCCCCATTTTCATGCCGATGCTGACGCAATCCTCCTGCTGGGGCAGTGAGGCGATGTGCTGAAAGGAGGAAGGCGGCTGGAAACTACCGTCTTCCTTCAGGATTCGGATCATTTCGTCCTTTTTGCGGATAAGATATCGGGTGACCCACTGCCAGGTCCCCGCGGTGAGCTTTCGCATGCCGTAGAGTTCGTGATCCAGTACATTGTTATATACGCAATACATGCAGAAATCCAGCAGGCCCGGAACTACCGCTTCCGCGCCTTCCTGATAAAGGAATTCCTCCAAATTGTTGTTCCCCAGCGGAGAGTATTTGACGTAGATCTCGCCCACGATGCCCACCCGAACCACCGGATCCTGCCGGCGGGGGATGGCGGCGTAGTCCGCTACGATCTTCTTCATGGTTTCCCGAAATGTTTT
>CAZCTS010000014.1:0-25180 GCA_964501635.1 uncultured Oscillospiraceae bacterium
CATAAAAAGTGAGACCCCATTGAGGTCTCATTTTTTTATCATATCAAGGTGCAAAAGGGCTTGAGCCTGAGCTGAGAAAACCGAGCGCAAAGCGCCCCGTCGGTTGACAGACCGTAAAATAAACAGTAAGGTTAGTTATAGAATATATTATTCTCTTGTCGAAGGAGGGGAAATGAATACGCAATACGAGGTGTTGATGCGCAGCCGCATGACACCCGAAAATTATGAAAAGCTTGCTGCGCTGAAAAATCCGAAGGTCATGGACTTCGTCGGATTTTTTATTGACCACTGCGGCCCGGAAACGGTCTATGTCTGCACCGACAGCCCGGAGGACATCCAGTATGTGCGGCAGAGGGCCCTGGAGACCGGTGAAGAAGCGGCCCTGGCAAAAACCGGCCAGACCGTCCACTGGGACCACTATCAGGACCAGGGCAGAGATCGCCAGAATACCCGCATCATGGCGTATCCGGAGGATTTTGAGAGCATCAAGGCGCTGAACGCCATCGAATACGAAGAGGGCTACCGGGAAGTGATGGGGATCGCCAGGGGCATCATGCGGGGAAAAGCCGCCGTGGTCCAGTTCTTTTCCGAAGGGCCCACGGAGAGTGTCTTTACCGTGCCCTGCGTCCAGTTCAGCGACAGCTGGTATGTGGCGCACTCCGAATCGATCCTCTACCGGTCCGCCTACGAGCATTTTTTGCATATGAAAGATGCGGAAAAAGATGATTTCTTCCGCTTCGTCCACTCCGCGGGCCCTCTGGACCGGAACGGGAATTCCGCGGACCTTGCCCACCGCAGGATATACATGGATATTCACGACAATATCGTCTACGCCATGAATTGCCAGTATGCGGGCAATTCCGTAGGGCTCAAGAAGCAGGCCATGAGGCTGGCCATCAACAAAGCCGGAAAAGAAGGCTGGCTCTGCGAGCACATGTTCGTGATGGCCGCCATCGACCGGGAAAAGGATAGGCGTACCTACTTTTGCGGCGCCTACCCCTCCGCCTGCGGCAAGACCTCCACCGCCATGATCCCCGGGGAAGAGATCATCGGAGACGACATCGCTTATCTGCGCCTCATCGACGGGGAGTTTCGGGCCGTCAATGTGGAGTTCGGCATATTCGGCATCATCAAGGATGTGAACGAAGAGGACGACCCCGTCATTTTCAGCAACCTGATGAAGGAGCAGGAAGTGATTTTCTCCAACGTGCTGATGGGACCCGATCGCCAGCCTTACTGGCTTGGCATGGGCGTGGAAGCGCCGGATCAGGGGCGCAACCACTTTGGCCCCTGGCAGAAGGGCGCGGCCGACGACCAGGGCAACAGTGTGGAACTGGCTCACCGGAACGCCCGCTACACCATGCGGCTGGACTATCTTCAGAACATCGACCGGGAGGGGTTTAAGTCCAAGACCGGTGTCAAAGTGGAAGGGATCCTCTGCGGCGGCCGGGACAGCGACATCACCGTACCGATCGAAGAGTCTCCCACCTGGCGGGACGGCGTCCTTTTAAAAGCCGCCACCCTGGAATCCGAGACCACAAGCGCCACCCTGGGCAAAGAAGGCGTTCGAAAATCCGATCCCATGGCGATCATGGACTTTCTCCCCTACCCCCTGGGGCGCTACACCTTGAACAGCATCCGCTTCGGAGAAAAAGCGGACCATCCGCCCCGGATCTTCAGCACCAACTACTTTCTGCGCAATGCCGAAGGCCAGTTTATGACCAGCAAACTGGCCAAAAAAGTCTGGCTGCACTGGGCTGAAGGACGGCTGCACGGCGAATTCGAGGCATACCTCACCCCTACGGGGAAAATCCCCCGCTACGACGATTTGGCCATGCTGTTCAAAAAATACTTGGATGAGCCTTTTTCCAAAGAAGACTACGATTTCCTATTTAGCTTCCGTTGCAGCGGATGGATAGGGAAACTGGAGCGGACCCGCGCGTTCTATGAGAAAATGGATCCCCATGCGCCCAGGGAACTGTTCGACTTTTGGGCTCAGGCCATCGAGCGGATCCAAAGCGCGAAAGACCGCTTTGGGGATGTGATCCTTCCCGGGGATTTCCGATCTTAAATTGGAGCAAATCTGTGGATCAGAGAAGGCCGGAAGCGGCCTTCTCTTTTATTTCAGGATCGTATAGAAAAGCACAAAGAAGTAATGGGAGGCGCTGCCGCCCAGCACGAACAGATGCCAGATCGAATGCATATAGCGGCGCTTCTTGTTGACGTAGAACAGCACGCCTGTCGTGTACAGCAGACCCCCGGTGATCAGCAGTATTCTGCCTGGCCATTCGGTCCGGGCAAAGATCGGCGGAAGGAGGAAGACGCAGGACCAGCCCATGATCAAGTACAAGGCCAGGGAGAGCTTGTGCCAGCGGCCGACATCCACGCAGTTCAGCGCCATGCCCGCCACAGCGCAGCCGGCGTTCAGCAGAAACAGCAGGCGGCTTTCCCAGCCGTCCAGCATGACAAGACACAGGGGCGCGTAGCTCCCCAGGATCAGAAAAAAAATGGAGCAGTGGTCCAGCTTTTGAAGCATTTTCTTCCGCGGCCCCGCCGTGGCGTGGTAGAGGGTGGAAAAGGTGTAAAGTACCGTCAGGCTCGTCCCGTAAAAGATTGCGGCGAAGACGCCTGTCCCGTCGCTGTGCAGAACGGCAGCCGCCAGCAGCACCGCGGCCCCCGCCAGGGAGAGAAGGGCCCCAAAGCCGTGGGTGATGGAATTGACCAGCTCCTCGCTTCGGCTTTGCCCGTTGTATTTTTCCACCTCTGTCATAGCGCTTCCTTTTTATCTTGTTGTTGCAACCGTTTATTCGGTTATTATTTATCTCATTATAGCACAATCTTTATCTTTGTCCACCCTTTTATGGCGATATTCGCCCGTCCTTCATCGAAAATTCATATCCATATCAAAAAAAGTATGATATGATTGACTGTATTATTTTAGGAATGGAGAATCGACAATGCGCAAACAAAAACAGATCCTTGCCCTTTCAGCGGCGATCGTCCTGCTCGCAGCCTCTTTGGCCGGGTGCGGACAAAAAGAGGAAAAATTCACCTACAGCACCGGCATCACCCAGAACGGTCGCTGGGAAGGCATCACCGCCCTGGACCATGTGGATCTGGCCGAATACGAAGGGATCCCCATCCCCGCGGAAGTCCACCAGATCACCGCCGAAGCGGTCGCGGCCCAAATGGAGCAGCTGGCGGCCCAGTACACCACGAAAGAGGAGATCAAGGACCGGGCGGTCAAGGACGGAGACACGGTGAACATCGACTATGTGGGCTCTATAGACGGCGTGGAATTCGAAGGGGGAAACACCCAGGGCGCCGGCACCGAAGTGACGATCGGCGTCACCAGTTATATCGACGACTTCCTGGACCAGATCGTGGGCCACATGCCCGGAGAGACCTTCGATGTGGAAGTGACCTTCCCGGAGGATTACGGCACCGAAGAGGCCGGAAACGCCAACTTGAACGGCAAGGATGCTGTTTTCGTCACCACGGTGAATTTCATTGTGGAACAGAAGGAACCGGTGGTGGACGACAGCTTCGTCCAGGAGAATTTCTCGGAGAGCAAGGGCTGGACCACCGTAGTCCAAATGCAGGACGGCATCCGCGAAGAGCTTCGCACCAGCGCCATATCCGCGTTTATTCAGGACTATATCGTCAAGAACAGCACCGTTTCCGAATTGCCGGAAAGCATGCTGGACTACCAGGAACAATCCATGCTCCTGTACTACGAAGAGTACGCGGGCTACTACAGCATGGAGCTTGCGGAATTCCTGAGCACCTATGCCGGGGTGGCGACCACCGAGGAACTCCTGGCGAACAACAAGGAAGCCAATACCCGCACCGCCACTTTCTATCTGATCACCCAGGCCATCGCCGAAGAGCAGGGCATCGAGGTCAAGGACGCGGATCTGCGGACCTACTTTCAGAAATACGCGGGATCCGAGGATTATACCAAGTTCAAGACCCAATACGGCAAGCCCTATCTGATGATGATGGTGCAAGCGCAGAACGTGCTGGATTATCTGCAGGAAAAGGCTGTGCTGCAATAGAACGCAAGGTCGCGCTGCAATAAGGCGCAAAGAGGTGCTCCCATGAAATCCTACCAGTTCCGATACGGAGACCGGTCCGTCGGTTTTGAGATCGACGAAGCCAACCTCATTGGAGAATTGTACGGAAACGCCACAGAGCCTGTAGAAGATATCCGGCAGGCTCTCTTTGCATCCCTGGACCAGCCCCTGGGCGGCCCGCCCCTTTCCCGCTTTGCCGGGCCCCGGGACCAGCTGGCTATCGTGGTCTCGGACCGGAGCCGCTCCTGGATGAGGCAGGACCTGGTCCTGCCCCACCTGATCGACTACCTGCGCCAGCGATGCGGCATCCAGGACCGGGATATGACCATTGTGATCGCCAACGGGACCCATGCGGCAGACGGTCCGGAAGTCCTGGCGCAGCTGGTTTCGCCGGAGGTGATGGACAGGATCGAAGTGGTCAACCACGACGCCCTGTCGGAAGATTTGATATGGGTGGGGACCACGAGCCGCGGCACCCGCCTGCGGATCCATCCCCTGGTGGCCTCGCGCAAAGTGATAACACTTGGCGCCTGCACCCATCACGTGATGGCGGGCTTTGGCGGCGGAAGAAAAAGCATCCTGCCCGGCGTGGCCTCGGCGGAAGCCATCCGTCAAAACCACGCCCACGCCCTGGACCCTGGGGCGCCCCGTTCCAATCCCCTGATCGGAAACTCCGTTCTGAAGGGCAACCCCATCCACGAGGACATGTGCGAGGGCGCTGCTTTTCTGAAAGACATGTTCACCATCAATCTGGTGATGAATCCCGATATGAAGCTGGCCCGCATCCTGTCCGGAGACCGTTTCGAATCCTGGGAGCAGGCCTGCGTTCTGGCCGACCGGATGTACACGGTTCCCATCCCCTGCCGGGCCGATGTGGTCATCGCCGGATGCGGCGGTTTTCCAAAGGACATGTCCTTTTACCAGGGCAGCAAGGTGATCGACAACCTGGAGCCGGCCATCAAAGAGGGCGGCACCTTGATCCTGGTGGCCGAGTGCCGGGACGGCGGCGGACCGGCGGAGTACTTCGACTGGATCCGTCCTCTGAAAGAAGGGGTTTTGGACAGCGAGTTGCGAAAGAACTTCACGATACCGGGCTACATCTTTTATTTGAACTGCGAACAGGCCCGAAGGCACCGGATCATGATGCTCTCGGAGCTGGATCGTTCCGACGCGGCCCAGATGGGCATCGAAGTGTACCGGGACATGGATCAGCTGCTGGCCGCGGCGGAACTGAAGGGAAAAAGTATCCTGGTAGTTCCCAACGGATCTGTGGTGATCCCCAAAGTCCAAACCGGGGCAGGAGCGGATTGATATGCAAAAGGTCCTTTCCTTGGCCAGGCTTCAGGAAGTGGAGTCTTCGCTGGATCCCAAAGTGCTCGCTTATATCGCTGAGCGGGAGATCCACACTTTTGAAAGCTTTGCGGATTTCAACATCATCGCCTTCGAGTGGTACGATATATCCGGCGACAGGGCGCAAACCGCCCAGATGCTCCTGTATCTGGACGCCGAAGATTTCTTCGTCTTCTGCGAAAACGAAATGTCCCTTAACAAGGCGCTTTCGATTTTCAAGGAACGGGACAGCAGCGAACAGGCTTTTGTGGAATTCTTTTCCCGCCTCCTCAAGGATGACAGGACGCACCTGGACGAGATCGAAGACCGCATCCTCCAGGCCGACGATGCGATCCTGCTGGGGCCCGGAAAGGAGCACCTGGTCAAAATCATCGCCTTTCGCAAGGAACTGCTGAATTTAAAGCGCTACTGCGAGCAGTTTCTCTCGATTTTCGAAGATCTGGCCGAAAATGAAAACGCTCTTCTGTCCAAGGACGGCGTCCGCCGCCTGGAGACCCTCAGCAGCCGGAGCGCGCGCTTTCTGGCCAACGTAACGAACATGCAGGACCGGGTCTCCCAGATGCGCGAGGCCTACCAGTCCCAGATCGACATTGAACAGAACCAGATCATGAAAGTGTTCACGACGGTCACGGTCATTTTCCTGCCCCTGACCCTTCTGGTCGGATGGTACGGGATGAACCTGCGGATGCCCGAATACGAGTGGGAATACGGCTATCGCATGCTGATCTCCATCAGTGTGCTGATCGGTGTCGGACTCTATATCTTTTTCAAGAAGAGAAACTGGTTTTAAAGTATAACTGAAATAAAAACTGCCGGACAAACCGGCAGTTTATTTTTTGATGGAGCAGTCTGGCTTAGGCGTATTGCTCTGCCAGGATCCTGGCCACGTGGATGCCGCTGGCGCTGGCCTGGGACAGGGAATGGGTGACCCCGGACCCGTCGCCCAGCACATACAGTCCTTTCACTTTGGTCTCCAGATCCTGGTTGACCTTTACTACGGAATTGTAGAACTTGACTTCCACCCCGTACAGGAGCGTATCCTCGTTGGCCGTGCCCGGAGCGATCTTGTCCAGGGCGTAGATCATTTCGATGATATCGTCCAGCTGGCGCTTGGGCATCACCAGGCTCAGATCTCCCGGCGTGGCCTTGAGCGTGGGCCGCGTGAAACATTTGGCCATGCGGTGCTCGTTGGAGCGGCGGCCTTTTACCAGATCCCCGAACTTTTGCAGCAAAACCCCGCCGCCCAGCATGTTGGACAGGCGGGCGATGGACTCGCCGTACTCGTTGCTGTTGTGGAAGGGCTCCGTAAAATTGCTGGAAACCAAAAGGGCGAAGTTCGTGTTTTCCGTATGCAGTGCTTCGTCCGCATAGCTGTGGCCGTTGACGGTGACGATGCCGTTGGTGTTTTCCGAGACCACTTCTCCGTAGGGATTCATGCAGAAGGTGCGCACCTTGTCGTTGTATTTATCCGTCTTGTAGACGATCTTGCTCTCGTAGACTTCGTCGGTGATATGCTTAAAGATCACTGCGGGCAGTTCCACCCGAAGGCCGATGTCCACCCGGTTGCTCTGCATGGAGATGCCCATCTTCCGGCAGACGCCGGAGATCCACTTGGAGCCGCTGCGGCCCGTGGCCAGGACCAGGTCTTTGCAGGAATACTCCTGCCCCTTGTCCGTGCGCACCACAAAACCGGTCTCTGTCCGCTCCACGGTATCCACGGTGGTCCGAAATTCGATCTCGATGCGGTCCTTGGCGTAATCGTACATGCGCTCCAGGATCTTGGTGTTCCGGTCTGTGCCCAGGTGGCGCACCTTGGCGTCCAGCAGATGCAGGTTGTTCTGCAGCGCCACGGTCTTGAGGGCGCTGTTGGCAGTAGAGTACAGCTTGGCTTCCGACCCGCCCATCTGGCAGAGGACGCTGTCCACATACTCCATCAGTTCCATAGCCTTGCCCGTGCCCACATACTCGTGCAGATCACCACCGAAAGCGGTGGTGATGTTGTACTTTCCGTCGGAAAGGGTCCCCGCCCCGCCGTAGCCGTTCATGATGTGGCAGGGGTTGCATTTGATGCAGGTCTCCGTGATTCCAGACTTAATAGGACAGGAGCGGTTTTCCAGACGGTCGCCCTTGTCGATCATCAATACCGACGCACGATTGCTGCAACGGGTCAGTTCGTACGACAAAAATACACCGGCCGCCCCGGATCCCACAACAATGATGTCGTATTGTTTCATCCTATTCCTCTGCGGTCAGCTTGTCGAACTCCGCAACAACCCTTTCGAACTCCGCGTCGTCTTCGATGTCCAGCAGTTCGAATTCTTCCTCGGTCACTTCGACATAGCCGTAAATGTACACGTCGTCGGTCTCGTCGTCCGGGACCAGCGCGATGTACTCTTTTCCGTCCACTTCGAATATGCCCATGATTTCGCATTCGACTTCGACGCCGTCGTCGAATTCCAGTGTGATGAAATCGGCTTCGTCGGTCTCTTCCTCTTCGGCTTCGATCTCCGGGTTGATCATTTTCTCTTCTGACATTTTACATCCTCCATTTCCGTAGCGCTCTGCGCCATGGGTATTGTATCATGATTCATTGGAATCGCCAAATACTATTTGAGGGGGGAAGGGGTCTCTTCCCCTTGTGCGGGATCCCGGCCGGCAAAGTGCCGAAACACGGATTCCGCCGCGGTCCGGTTCATGCCCGGCGCCTGGGCCAAGTCCTCCACTGAGGCGGATCGGATGGCGTCCACGCTGCCGAAATGGATGAACAGCGCGGCTTTGCGCTTTTCTCCTATCCCCTCGATGGAGTCCAGGACCGACCGGTTTAATTTCTTGCCCCGCAGCTTGTGGTGATAGTCCAGCGCGAAGCGGTGCACTTCCTCCTGGACCGTTCCGATAAAGGCGAAGAGCTCCTGTCTGCCCCGCAGGGGGAACTCCTGGTCCTGGTACAGCAGACTGCCGGTCCGATGACGCACATCCTTGACCATGCCTGCCACGGGGATATCGTACTGCAGGGCTTTGAGCACCTTGACAGCGCCGTTCACCTGGGCTTTTCCCCCGTCCATCAGGATCAGGTCCGGGAGCCGGTCAAAGCCCGCCGCCCCTTCCCTGGCTTTGCGAAACCGCCGGAACAGGACCTCCTGAAGGCTTCCCGCGTCGTCGGCTCCCTCCACGGTGCGGACCTTAAAGCGGCGATAGCCCTTCTTGTAGGGTTGTCCGTCCAGGAATACCACCATACCGCCCACGGAGTCCAGCCCATTGATATTGGAAATATCGTAAGCCTCGATGCGATGGATGTCCCCCGCCATCCCCTCGCCCAGCACCTGGGCCAGACCTGCCTGAACGGCAGCCTGTTTTTCCTTCTGGCGCAGCGCCCGCTCGTCCAGGGACTTGACCATCACATCCACGTCCTGCCGCACCAGGGAGAGCAGCGCCCGCTTTTCTCCGCGGACCGGCACGCTCAGGGCGACCCTGCTCCCCTTCTGGGCCGTGAGCCATTCCGAAAGAAGCGGCGCGTCGGGGGGCAGCTTTTCCACCAGTATTTCTTTGGGGATCATGACGTTGGCGTCGTAGTACTGCTGAATAAACTCGCCGGCCAGCTCCGCCTCCTCCCCGGGATGCAGATCGCCCAGGGGGAAGCTTTCCCGCCCGGACAGCTTTCCGTCCCGCACGGTAAAGAGGATGGCGTGGACCCCGTTCTCGCCTGAATGGATCAGCACCAGGTCCAGATCCTCTCTTCGGGAGAGCACCACCCGCTGCTTTTCGGTGATCGCCCGGGCCGCTTCGATGGAATCCCGGAGGGCCGCAGCCGTTTCGAAATCCGTGGCCGCCGCTGCAGAATGCATCCGATCGGTCAGGGTCCGGATCAGATCTTTGTCCCGCCCCTGGAGGAAATCCATCGTCCGTTCCACCGCCCGGGCGTATTCCCCCGGATCCGCGGCCCCGATGCAGATGCCCCGGCACTGGCTGATGTGGTAGTTCAGGCAGGGTTTCGCGTCCCTGGGGAACTGGCTGAAAGCGCAGCGCTTCAGGGAATAGGCCTGGTTCAGCAGATCGATGATCTGGTTGACGGCGCCTGCGTCGGCGTAGGG
Organism: uncultured Oscillospiraceae bacterium; assembly: GCA_964501635.1. GTDB lineage: Bacteria > Bacillota > Clostridia > Peptostreptococcales > Anaerovoracaceae > UBA10908. The sequence goes on from CAZCTS010000014.1 coordinate 9,515, forward strand.
TCCGAAATATTTGGAGCCGTCGTTGACCAGCCTTCGGGTCTTGAGGATCCGGGGATAGGCTTCGGCCAGGGTCACTTTAATGTATGGATAGGTTTTGTCGTCCCTCAGGAGCACATTATACTTCGGGGTGTGTTTTTTGATCAGGTTGCACTCCAGGATCAGCGCTTCCATTTCCGTGCCCGTGGTGATGTAGTCGAACTCGGCGATCTGCTCCACCATTTTTCGCACCTTGGGCGGCTGATTTCTGGGAGAGTTGAAGTATTGGCGCACCCGGTTTCGAAGGGAGATCGCCTTGCCCACATAAATGATCTGCCCGAAGGCATCTTTATGGAGATAGACGCCCGGGCTGTCGGGCAGTTTTTTCAGTTGCTCGCGAATGTCGAACATTGCAGTCTCTTTTTTGACTCTTGCTGCTTCTCTTTTTTCTGCCGCGGTCAGTCGCTGCGGTAGCGGCTTTCGTAGCGCCGCTCCCATTCCTGGCGCCGCTCTTCTTCCCGGGCTTTCTCCTCCCGGAGGCGCCGGGCCCGCTCCTCTTTCTTCCTGCGGATCTGCCGGCGCTTATAGACTACATACACCGTTGCCAGAAGGAAGAGGGCTATTGTCATGACCAGGGCGACTTTCCCGATCAAAGCCGCCGCCGCATCCTGGATGCCGAAGATGGACAGGACGCCGCCTTCCTCCACGGCTGCCGCTGCAAGGGCGGGATACGAGCCGATCTGGGCGCCGCTCTCCAACAGGAGGATCTCCCCGATTTTCTGGCCCGCTGCCACCGGGGCGCGGACAGAGGGATCCAAACGGACTTCCGTAGACAGGACGGACTCGGAGGCCTCGACGGGCACTGTGGCGGCAATGGGGCCCGGAGGCAGGGCCATGACCTTGTTGAAGGCGCCCCGCCGCACAGGGACTGTCCCCAGTTCAGTTCCCGCCTGCAGCACGTAAACGGTTTTATAGTTTTCAAAACCCCACTCGAACAGGGAGATGCTGTCGGCAAAACGGCCTAAATCGCTGGAGTTGAGCACCACAGACAGAAGAACGCTGTCCCCCCGCCGCGCCGCGGATACCAGGCAGCCCTGGGCGTCGCTGGTGTATCCGGTCTTGATTCCGATGCATCCCTCGTATTTACAGGTCCGCAGGACTCCGTTCACATAGACCGATGTGGACGCCTGCTGGTCCCAGAGGAGACGGTTCGTGCTCTGGAAGGTTCGGGGATCGCTCTTGTTGGTGGCGGCCATCTGATAGGATACCGTGGAGGCCAGGGTCCGGAAGGTTTCATTTTCCATGCAGCCCTTGGCGATCAGAGCCAGATCCCGGGCCGTGCTTACATGGAGCGGGTCCTGGAGGCCGTGGGGGTTGACGAAGTTGGTGTTCAGGGCGCCGAATTGCCGCGCCTTTTCGTTCATGAGGGCGGCAAACTCCGGCACGCTGCCGGAGATGGCCCTGGCCAGGGCCACGGCGCTGTCGTTGGCCGATTCGGTCATCATGGAATAGAGCAGATCCAGGACCCGGACTTCTTCCCCTTCCCGCAGTTTGATGCTGTTACCCTGGGTTTTGGGCACCTGGGCGTCGATCAGGATCGTGGCCTCCGGATCCAGGAGCTCAAGCGCTAAAAGACAGGTGATCATCTTCGTGGTGCTGGCGGGATACAAGGGACGGTCCGCCGCTTTTTCGAACAGGATCTCTCCCGTGGCCATGTCCATCAAAAGCGCGGATTCCGCCTCCGGAACCGGCTGCGGCGTCAGGGCGCCGGCCGGAGCCGCAGAGAGGAACAGAAGGATCGATATCAGAAAGAAGATCGTCAAACGGGGCTTTTTCATTGTGCAAACAGGACCTTTCGCAGAAATTATATGCAATCATTCTGTTTGCCATTGTATCATATTGTGGTATACTTTTGGATATTCTTTTACCCAAGACGGCCAAGGCCGCCACAGACAGAAGGTGCCGGGATGTTCGAATCCAGAGTCTATAATTTTTCCGCAGGGCCCTCCATGCTGCCCCTGGAAGTGATGGAACAGGCCGCTTCCGAGATGACTAATTATCGGTGCTGCGGCATGTCCGTCATGGAGATGAGCCATCGATCCTCCGACTTTGAGGCTATCCTCCGGTCGGCCGAGCAGGACCTGCGGACGCTGATGCACATCCCCGAAAACTACAGCGTCCTCTTTCTTCAGGGAGGGGGGACCCTTCAATTTGCCATGGTGCCCCTGAATCTTCTCCGAAGATCCTTTAAGGCCGATTATGTGGTGACAGGCATCTGGGCCAAAAAAGCCGCGGAAGAAGCGGCGAAATTTGGGGACATCCGCATCGCCGCCTCCTCCGAGAACGAGGGGTACACCTTCATCCCCGATGTGACGGCGGCGGATTTTCGCAGCGACGCCGATTACATCTACGTGACAGGCAACAACACGGTCTTCGGCGCCCGCTGGGCGGCCTATCCGGACACCGGAGACATTCCCCTGGTCTGCGATCTGTCTTCCGGCATTCTGTCGGAGGAGATCGATGTCAGCCGCTTTGGCCTTATCTGGGCCGGCGCCCAGAAAAACATCGGACCCGCAGGCCTGGTGATCGTGATCATTCGAAAAGACTTGCTGGGCTTTGCGCCTCCAAGCACGCCCACCATGCTCGATTACAAAGTCATGGCGGACCACGGCTCTCTTTATAATACGCCCCCCACCTACGGCATCTATATCGCCGGCCTCACGTTCCGGCATTTGCTCGAAAAAGGCGGCGTGCCGGCCATAGAAGCCCTGAACCGGAAAAAATCGGAGCTTCTGTACCGCTGCATCGACGAGAGCCGCCTGTTCACCGCTCCGGTGGCCCTTCGGGACCGCTCCCGGATGAGCGTGGTGTTCAAGACCGGCGATCCAAAGCTGGACACGCTCTTCATCGAAGAGGCCAGGCAAAGAGGGCTGGTCAACCTGGCGGGCCACCGCATCGCCGGCGGCATGCGGGCCAGCATCTACAATGCCATGCCCCTGGAAGGGGTGGAGGCTTTGGCGCAGTTTATCAGAGCCTTCGACCAGGCCCACGCAGGAGGAAGCCATGTATAACATCCGGATCTACAACCACATTGCCGAAGAGGGCCTGGCCTATCTGGGGGACTGCTTCAAGCGGACAGACTCCCTGAAAAACGCCCACTGCGCCATCCTGCGCAGCAAGGATCTTCGGGAGAAGGAGTTTCCCCAAAAGCTGCTGGCCATCGCCAGGGCCGGCGCAGGGGTCAACAACATCCCCCTGGAGCGATGCTCCCGGCAGGGCATCGTGGTGTTCAACACCCCCGGCGCCAACGCCAACGCCGTCAAAGAGCTGGTGCTGACCGGGCTGCTCATGGCCGCCCGCAACGTGCCCGAGGCCATCGAATGGGCGAAGGAGCTTCACGAGGACGTGGCCGAAGCGGTGGAAAAGAACAAGGGCAAGTTCTCCGGCCACGAGGTGATGTCCCGAACGCTGGGCGTGGTGGGTCTTGGAGCGGTAGGCGTGCTGGTGGCCAATGCCGCGGAGAACCTGGGCATGAAGGTGCTGGGCTACGATCCTTATATTACCGTGGATTCGGCCCACCTGCTCTCCAATACGATCCCCGTCTGCAAGGACATGGACGCCATGCTGGCCCAGTGCGACTACATCACCATCCACGTGCCTTACATGAAAGAAACCGAAGGGCTCTTAAATAAAAAGAACTTCCAGCAGGCCAAGGATGGACTCTGCGTGCTGAACTTTGCCCGAAACGGGCTGGTGAACGAAGCGGATATTCTGGACATGCTAAAACTGGGCAAAATCGGCAAATACATCACCGACTTTCCCACAGAAAAGATCCTCCGCCACAAAAACGTGGTCTGCATCCCCCATCTGGGGGCTTGCACGGAGGAATCCGAATTGAACTGCGCCCGGATGGCCGCCATCCAGCTGTCAGATTACATGTGCAACGGCAACATCGCCAATTCCGTCAACCTGCCCGACTGCAGCCTGGGCAGATTGCAGACCGCCGCCCGGATCAGCATCCTGAATAAAAATATCGCCGGCATGCTGGGCATCATCACCGGGATCCTTTCGGAAATGCATGTCAACATCAGCGATATGATCAACAAAAGCAAAGGGGAAATGGCCTACACCCTGATCGACATCGACAGCAGCGTGGACGAGGAGGCGCTACGCGCCGCGCTGGACGTGGAGGGCATCCTCTCGGTCCGCATCCTCCATCCGCAGGGCCAGTAGCGCCGCATTGAGCACCACCCCTGCCACCAGGGCGCTCCCCAGCAGAAAAAACCAGAAGAGCAGGGCCGTCACGGAGGCAAAACCCCCGTAGACCGTCTTGGCGAAGCTGTCGTCGGTCAATGTATAGTTGGTATAAATGGAATAGATCGCGGTGACGAGCACCATTCCGCTGCCCGCAAGGAAGCTTCCCGGAAGGATACGGCGAAGCTTCATTTTTTGCGCCGGCGCGCTGTAATAAAGATAGAGCACCGAGCTATAGTATACCAGGATGCCCAATATCCAGCGAAAAGCGCTCCAGAGCATCGAAATACGGGGACCGAGCCGGCTCTCCAAAGCCGGGCCCAAGCTGTCGCCGAACAGCAGGAGCACGGTCCGCAGGATCGCGTCTCCGTACACAAGAAGGATCAATCCGAACAGCAGGGAAAACAGCATCAGGAGGCTGTTCTGCATCGCGCGCAGCCGCTCCCGCACATAGCTGTGGACCAGAAGGCTGCCCGTGTAGGCGTAATTGCTCATGCGCATCATGGCGTACTGGGCCTTGCTGGCGCCCCAGAGCGCCATCAGCACAAAAACCACGCCCAGCCCGCCGGTGCCGGCCGTGTCCAGAAACCCGGCCACCTGCCGGATCCCCTGCTCAGACAAATAGCCGCCCAGCAGCCCCTGCAGGACCGAAGGGGTGATGGAGAAGGCGGCAAGGAGTTGAAGGAGGAGGAGCAGCGTGGGTATGATGGAAAACATGAAATAAAAAGACAACTCCGCCGGTTTTCCATGGTAATAAGGATCGGCATATTTTTTTTTCATCGCCTGTAGAATTGTCCGGAGGTCATGCTTCATATTCTTCTAAAATCTCCCTGAGGCGTTCCAGCGCTTTGGCCCGATGGCTGATTTGGTTCTTGAGCGCCGCGGGCATTTCCGCAAAGGTCAGCTCCGTGCCCTCGGGCACAAACAGAGGATCGTAGCCAAACCCGCCCGCGCCCCTTGGCGCCGTCAAAAGAGTGCCGGCACATTCGCCCCGGGCGGTGAGCAGGCGCCCGTCGGGATAGGCCAGGGTGATCACGCTCACGTAGCGGCCGGTCCGCCGCTCTGCGGGAATGTCTTTCATTTCTTCCAGGAGCCTGGCATTGTTGGCCCGGTCGTCGGCCTCGGGCCCCGCATACCGGGCCGAGTAGATCCCGGGGGCGCCCCCGAGCGCGTCCACCGAAAGCCCCGAGTCGTCGGCGATGGCCGGCAGGCCGCTCAGGCGGCAAATGGTCAGCGCTTTGATGGCGGAATTTTCCTCGAAGGTCGCGCCGGTCTCCTCGATCTCCATCTCCGGCAGTCCCGCTTCTTTCTGCGTAAGGATCTGCATGTCAAAGCGGGCGGTGATGGCCGCCATTTCCAGAATTTTATGCTTATTTTGCGTGGCTGCCACGATTCGCATCTGTACCCTCCCATGGATGTATGATATAATTACGCAGATTTTTACAAACGTGATACGGAAAGGATCCAACGATTATGAAACGCATTCTCATCACCGGCGGCCCCACCAACGAGCACATTGACGAAGTGATGAAGATCACCAATATGTCCACCGGGAGCCTGAGCCTGGATATCGCCAAGTGCGCCGCGGACGCGGGCTGCCAGGTGACCCTGATCGTCACCGCCAGCGTCCCGGGCAGTGCCCGGTATGAACGCTACGGATTAGGCGAAAACCCCATGGTCACCACAGTCCCCATCGAGACGACACAGGATATGTTCGACGCCCTCCAAGAGGCTTCCCTGGATCCCCGGGGCTTCGATGTGGTGATCCACGCCGCCGCCGTGGGCGACTATAAGCCGGAATTCTCCTTTCGCCTGGAGGATATGGCGGCGGAGCTGGCCAGGGCTGTCCTGGACATGGACGAAGCCGACGAAGCGCAGCTGACCCAGGCGCTGCTGGACATCATGGCGGATCCCCTCTGCAAGGTCAACGACGACAGCAAGATCAGCAGCTACGAGCCCCACCTGACCGTCAAGCTGACCCTGACCCGAAAACTGATCGCCCAGCTGCGGGACTGGTTTCCCGGCGCCCTGCTGGTGGGTTCCAAACTTCTGGAAAACGTGAGCCGGGATTACCTGGTCGAAGTGGCTCAGAAACTTTGCGTCAAGAACCGGATGGACTACATCATGGCCAACGACCTGGCGGAGCTGCGGAGCGGAAAACCTTACCGCTATCTGGTTTCCCCGACGGGCTTTACCGGGATCACCCTGAACGCTCCGGACCAGCCGGCCCTCCTGGACTACGCCAGGGACAACTGGTTCTAAGCGTCGGGATCAAAACCTGAAAGCCGCGTTCCGCCCCTGCGAGAGGACAGAAACGCGGCTTTTTATGTGCTTCGCCCCCTAGTCCAGGGTGTCCAGCAGGCGCTTGATCCGCTCGTTCACCATGGACAAGGCCACTTCGTTGCGGCCTCCTTCTGGAATGATGATGTCCGCATATTTCTTTGTCGGCTCCACGAACAGCTCGTGCATGCTCTTGACCGTGGTCAGGTACTGCTCCACCACGGACTCCAGGGTCCTCCCCCGTTTTTTGACATCCCGCAGGATCCGGCGGATGATGCGCACGTCCGCGTCGGTGTCGATGTAGAGCTTGATGTCGAACAGGTCCCGCAGCTCTTTGTTTTCGAAGATCAGGATCCCCTCCACGACGATCACCTTGGTGGGTTCCACGGGCACGCTCTCCAGGGAGCGGTTGTGGATCGTAAAATCGTAGACCGGCCGCTGGATCTTTTCGCCTTTGCGCAGGCTGCGGATATGCCGGATCATCAGGTCCGTGTCGAAGGAGTTGGGGTGGTCGTAGTTGAGGCGGCAGCGCTCCTCGTAGGACAGCTCGTCGTGGGCTTTATAGTAAAAATCGTGGCTCAGCAGACTGACGGCAGGTCCGAATTCCTCCTGGATCCTGCGCACCATGGTGCTCTTGCCTGAGCCGGTCCCCCCGGCTATGCCGATGACGATGGATTCCCTGATCATTTCGCTCTTCCGCGGCTCCCCTTGTCCGCCCTGCCCTTTGCGGGATCTTCCGCCGGCAGTTCCCCTTCCAGAGGCAGCGCGTAGTCTCCGCCCCGCTCTTCCTGGGTGACCGTGGAGCCCAGGCTCAGCACGCCCTTTTCCAGCTCTGCAATCGTATTTTTGATCTCCACCATGCGCTCCGGACTCAGCTGGGCCTGCATGGCCAGCTTCGTGCTGTAGAGCACCGACTCCAGGGAATCGTGCATCCTGGAGATCCTGGACCGGACCTCCTGCACCTGCTCGTCGTCCACGAATTCTTTTTCGGGACGAGACGAGGTGAGAGAGGTGACCTCGCTGAGCTCGTATTCGTTGTAGCCGTCCACGATGATAGTGTCCCAGCCGATCTCCGCCTTGACGGCTGCGGCGAACTCCGCCTTCGCTTCCGGCTCGCCGTGGACCAGGAAAATATCGTGGGGCTTTGCCTGGAATCCGCGAAGCCAGGCCATGAGGCCTTCTTTGTCCGCGTGTCCGGAAAATCCTTCCAGGTTGTGGATCTGCGCTTTGACGCGGATGTTCTCGCCAAACAGGGTCACTTCCCCCGCCCCGTCCCGCAGGATGCGGCCCAGGGTGCCCTCGGCCTGGTACCCCACGAAGACCACGCTGGCCTTGGGGTTCCACAGGTTGTGCTTCAGATGATGGCGTATCCTGCCCGCTTCGCACATGCCGCTGGCTGAAATGATCACTTTCGGGCTTTGATCGATGTTGATCATCCTGGATTCGTCGGTGGTCTGGGTAAAATGGAGATTCGGGAAATCCAGAGGATGGTCGCCCTTTAAAATGTAATCCCGTGTCTCTTCGTCGAAAGCCTGGGCGTTCTTTTTAAAGACCTCTGTGGCGGCCAGGGCCATAGGGCTGTCAACGTACACATGGACGTTCGCCAGGGCTTTGCTGTAGCGCGAATTTCCGTCGTACACCCGGTTGAGCTCGTAAATCAGCTCCTGGGTCCGGCCCACCGCAAAGGAGGGGATCACCACGTTCCCGCCCCTAGCCGTTGTCTCCAGGATGATCTCCAGGAGCCGGTCGATGCTGGCGGCGTTGGGTTCGTGGATGCGGTTCCCGTAGGTGGTCTCCATGATCAGGTAGTCGGCCTTCTTGATGGTGACAGGGTCCTTGAGGATAGGCCGGTCCCGCATGCCCAGGTCTCCGCTGTACACCAGCTTGGAAACGCGGCCCTCGTCCTCGGTCCACAGTTCCACGATGGCCGAGCCCAGGATGTGCCCCGCGTCGTTGAACACGATTTTCATCTGGTCGTTGATCTGCACCAGCTGGTCGTAGCGGGCCGGCGACAAAAGACCCAGCGCGCCGATGGCGTCCTCGGTGGTATATAGGGGTTCCACCATGGGCCGGCCAGCCCGCTCGTTCTTCCTGTTTTTCCATTCCGCTTCCTGCTCGTGGATGTGGGCGCTGTCCCGCAGCATGACGGACAGCAGATCCGCGGTGGCGTCGGTGCAATAGATCTTGCCGGCAAAGCCCCTTTTATATAAAAGCGGGAGCCTCCCGCAGTGGTCGATGTGGGCATGTCCCAGGACCACGCATTCCACTTCGGAGGGCGTGAATGGAAAGGCTTCCACGTTCAGCTCGTCCAGCGCGCTGCTGCCCTGGAACTGGCCGCAGTCCAGCAGGACCTGATGCTTGCCGGTCGTGATCAGATGACAGGAGCCGGTGACAGAGGTGGCCGCTCCGCAAAATTTGATTTTCATAGCTGTCCCTTCTTGAATTCAAGCGATCGTATCAGATGGGTGAATGTCGTTAAATTGATTATATCATATTTTTTGCACTGTGACAGGGCACAAAAAAGGACCGGCGAAGGCCGGCCCATTGGGATGCTTTATAGAATTTTGCTCAGGAATTCCTTTGTCCTGGAGTTTTGGGGCGCCGAAAAGATCTGAGCCGGCGTGCCCTCCTCCATGACGATCCCTTCGTCGATGAAGAGCACCCGGTCGGCCACTTCCCGGGCAAAGCCCATCTCGTGGGTGACGATCAGCAGGGTCATGCCGCTGTGGGCCAGTTTTTTCATGACATCCAACACTTCCCCCACCATTTCCGGGTCCAGCGCGGAAGTGGGCTCGTCGAAGAGCATCACTTCGGGTTTCATCGCCAGGGCGCGAGCGATGGCTACCCGTTGCTTCTGTCCCCCGGAAAGAGAAGCAGGATAGGAGGTTTCTTTGTCGGACAAGCCCACGGAGCGAAGCAATTCCGAGGCCAGGACCTTCGCTTCGGGCTCCGGGATCTTCTTGACCTGGATGGGACCCACGGCCACGTTGTCCAGAACGGTCATGTGGGGAAAGAGGTTGAAGTTTTGAAAGACCATGCCCATGCGCTGCCGCACGGCGTTGATGTTCTTTTCCGTGATCGGCTCTCCGTCGATGGCGATCGTGCCCCGGGTAGGCTCCTCCAGGAGATTGAGGCATCGCAGAAATGTGCTTTTCCCCGAACCGGAGGGTCCGATGATGCAGACCACTTCTCCGTCGGAGAAGGTCTGCGTGATCCCTCGGAGAACTTCCAGTTCTCCAAAATACTTGTGCAGTTCTTTGACTTCTATCATAATGTGCAGCCTCATTTCCCTTGCAGTTGGGTCATTATATAACAGCGGAGCCGCTTTGTTCAACCTATTTTGAAAAACTTCTTGACATTATCGCTTTAGTGAAGTAAATTGATAAAGAACTAAATCACGGAAGCGCTATAAAAGGAGAACCGACATGAAAAAATCAATCTCTCTCATCCTGCTCATCGCCTTGTCGATGGTTCTGGTCCTGGGCTTCGCCGGCTGCGGCAGTCCCCAGGAAGGCAGCGATGCCCAGGAGCCGGCCAACCGGCTGGAAGCCATCCTGGCCAGAGGCTATATCGAAGTCATCATGGAGCCCTACTTCGCCCCCTTCGAATTCATCGACCCGGCCAAGACCGGTGATGAACAATACGTGGGCTGCGACGTGGAGATCGCCAAAGCCATCGCCGAAGAACTGGGCGTGGAGCTGCGGATCATTCCCCTGGAGTTCACCGCCGTCCTGGCCGGCATCACCGAAGGAAAGTACGACCTGGCCATCTCCGCGCTCAGCTATACACCGGCCCGCGCCGAGAACATGGAGATGTCCGACGGCTACTATATCTCCGAAGGCGGCGACGGCTACGGCATGCTGATCCGGGAGGAAGACCTGGGCAAATACACCGACGCAGCCTCCTTTGCCGACGCCATCGTCGTAGCGCAAAGCGGATCGATCCAGGAAATGTTCATCAACACCCAGATCCCCAAATATAAGGAAATGAAGCTGGTTTCCGCCAGCACCGACGGCTATCTGATGGTCAGCGAGGGCAAAGCCGACGCAGCCGCCGTGGCCATCGAGACCGCCTTGCTCTATGCGGCGGCGAATCCCGGGGTCACGATCGCCGAAGGCTTCCGCTTCGTGGAGGACGGAACCACCAACAGCACAAGGATCGGCATCCCGAAGGGCGAAATCGAGCTGACGGAAAAAGTCAACGAAGTGATCGCAAAACTCATGGCCGAGGGCAAGATCGTGGAGTGGTACAATCAGTACGCTGAATATGCCGCGACCCTTGGCATCTAAAAATATCACCCGTCCCCGGAGGACCCGCTATGCTGGCTGAGATCGCAGCGCTTTGGACAAAATACGACTACGTGTTCCTGAACGGACTGAAAGGCACCCTTTGGCTTGCCCTGGTCACCCTGTTCTGTGGAACCGTGGTGGGCATGCTGGTGGCCCTCCTGCGAAGGTCAAAAAACCGGATCGTCCTGTTCTTCGTCAACATCTATATCGAAGTGCTCCGGGGCACGCCTATCCTGCTGCAGCTCTATTTCTTCTGGCTGGTGCTGCCCAAGATCTCCCCCATCGCCTTGTCCGACACGGCCTGCATCGTCGTGGCCCTGATCGTGAACAGCTCCTCCTACATTTCGGAGATCATCCGGGCGGGGATCCAGGCGGTGGACAAAGGGCAGACCGAGGCGGCCAAGAGCCTGGGCATGAGTCCGGCGGTGACGCTGCGCTATATCGTGTTGCCCCAGGCGGTCAAAAATATCCTGCCTGCCCTGGGCAACCAGTTCATCCTGACGGTCAAGGAGACTTCGCTGGCATCGGTCTTCTTCGTGGGAGAACTGATGACTGCCTATAAGAGCGTACAGTCTGCCACCTTTCTCTCGGTGTCCTCCCTGACGATCGCCGGGATCATCTACCTGATCGTCACCTACACCCTGTCCAAAGTGGTGGGCCTGTTCGAAAAAAGGCTTGCGGTCAGTTCCTAGACCCAGCCTGCTGCCTTAACGATACCTTGAAAGGAATGGATCATGACCGATCTGCAATTTGTAAACGGACAAATCGAAGCCATCGCCCCAAAGGCTTTGGAGATCAGCCGCAAGATCTGGGAATACGCGGAGCTGCCCTACGAAGAGGTGCAGTCGGCGGAGCTGCTGATCCGGGCGCTGAAGGACGAAGGATTCAGCGTGGAGACAGGCCTGGCGGGCATGCCCACGGCCTTTGCCGCCTCCTTTGCCGTGGGCACGGGCAAGCCCGTGATCGGCCTTCTGGGCGAATACGACGCCCTGGACGCCCTGAGCCAGAAGGCCGCATGCCCGCAGCACGCCCCTCTCCGGGAGGGCGCCCCGGGCCACGGCTGCGGCCACAACCTCCTGGGCGCCGGCAGCTTTGCCGCTGCCGTGGCGGTCAAAAATTGCCTGAGCGAGCACAACAAGGACGGAAAGGTGGTCTACTTCGGCTGTCCCGCGGAAGAAGGCGCCGGATCCAAGCAGTTCATGGCCCGGGCCGGCGTGTTCAACGGGGTGGACTTCGTCTACACCTGGCACCCCGCCGACCGGAACGAAGTGCCGGCCAGAGGGAACGTGGCCATCATGGGGGCCGCCTTTACATTCAAAGGCGTAGCCTCCCACGCCGGCGGATCGCCCCACCTGGGCCGCAGCGCCCTGGACGCCGCCGAACTGATGAGCGTGGGCACCAACTACCTGCGGGAGCACATGATCGACAAGGCCAGGATCCACTACGCCTACAGCGACGCCGGCGGGGTGTCCCCCAACGTGGTCCAGAGCTTCGCAAAGGTCAAATACGAGGTCCGGGCGCCCAAGGTCGATCAGATGAAGGAACTGTTCGCCCGGGTGGTGAACGTAGCCAGGGGCGCCGCCCTGATGACCGACACGGAGATGGAATACGAGATCACCATGGCCTTTTCCGACTACGTGCCCAACAAGATCCTGGCCCAGGTGGCCAGCGTCTGCTTCCAGGAGATCGGTCCGGCCCAGTGGGACGCCAAGGATCAGGAGCTGGCTGCCTCCTTCCTGGCCAACTACAACAAATCCACCCTGTCCTCCATCCGGCAGGACATGGTGAAAGAATTCGGCAAGAACAGCGACTCCACCATGTGGAAGTCGCCCCTGGACAAAAAAGTCCGCCCCTTCGATCCCAGGGACAACGAATACGATTCGGGGTCCACCGACGTGGGCGACGTGGGCTACGCCGTTCCCACCCTGAACATCAACGTGGCCACCGCCTGCTTCGGCACCGTGTGGCACTCCTGGCAGACCACTGCCCAGATGAACAGTTCCCTGGGCGAAAAAGGCCTGCTCACCGCCGCCAGGGTCCTGGCCCTCTCCTGCATCCGCACCGCGGAAAATCCGGAGATCATCCAGCAGGCCAAAGAGGAATGGCTGGAGAAAACCGGCGGCTTCTACACTTGCCCCCTGCCCCAGGATGTGACGCCGCCCATCGGCCGATACTAAGCACCCCTCAACAATACAGGGCAGGCTCAAGAATTTGAGCCCGCCCTATTTTTTTACTTGATATCCTACTAATTTTGTAGTATTATGACTTCGGAGGTAAAGTCATGAATATCACCACAAAAGGAAGGTACGCTCTCCAGATTATGCTGGACATCGCCCAGCAGGACAAGGAAGGCTACACCTCCGTCAAAGAGATCGCAAACCGGCAAGGCATCTCCATCAAATACCTGGAGGCCATCGCCTCCACCCTCAACAAAGCCGGACTGTTGGAAAGTTCCCGGGGGAAGAACGGCGGCTACCGCCTTGCCCGGGATCCGGGGGATTACTCCATCGGCTCCATCCTCAAGGAGACCGAAGCCAACCTGTCATCCGTTCCCTGCCTTAAGGGGCAGACCGTCAACTGCAGCAAGGCCGCCCACTGCGAGACCCTGCCCCTCTGGCAGCTGCTGGACGGCCGGGTGGACCAGATCTTGGAAAGCGTTTCCCTGGCGGATCTGCTGGCCGGAAGGCTTCCCCCCATTATCCTGGAAAAACAAATATTTTAATTAATTCCTATTGACAAACTAGGATATATGAATGATAATAATCCTATCACGTCAGTAGGATTACGAAAGGAGCCACTTTATGCGAGTATATGCCGACAATGCCGCCACCACCCAGGTCAGCCAGACCGCCATCGACGCGCTGCTGCCCTGCCTGCGGGAGAAATACGGAAATCCCTCCAGCATCCACAGCTTCGGCCAGGCCGCTTCCAAAGAAATGGAGAAAGCCCGGGAGATCATCGCCCGCTGCCTGAACGCCGAGCCAAAGGAGATCACTTTTACCTCCGGCGGAAGCGAAGCGGACAACCAGGCCCTGCTCTCTGCAGCGGCGGCCGGAGAAAAGAAAGGCAAAAAGCACATCATTTCCACCGCCTTCGAGCACCACGCCATCCTGCACACCCTGAACAAGCTGAGCAAGCAGGGCTTCCGGATCGAGCTCCTGCCGGTGTATAAAGACGGCATCGTCCGCCTGGAGGATGTGGAGAAGGCCATCGGCGAGGATACCGCTCTGGTATCGATCATGTACGCCAACAACGAGATCGGGACCATTCAGCCCATCGCCGAGATCGGGGCCCTCTGCAGAGCCCGGGGCGTGCCCTTCCACACCGACGCGGTCCAGGCTGCCGGCCATCTGTTCATCGATGTGAAAGCCCAGAACATCGACATGCTTTCCCTTTCGGGCCATAAGTTCCACGCTCCCAAGGGCTCCGGCGTCCTGTATACGCGCTCCGGCAGCGTGCCCCTGATCAACGTGATCGAAGGCGGCGCCCAGGAGAGAGGCAAGCGGGCCGGCACGGAGAACATCCCCGGGATCGTAGCCATGGCGGCAGCCCTCAAAGAGAGCTGCGACAATATGGACGCCAACGCGGTCAAGGTCTCCGCCATGCGGGACCGGCTGATCCAGGGCCTGGAGAAGATCCCCCATTCGGTGCTCAACGGACACCGGACCAAGCGCTTGCCGGGAAACATCAACTTCTGCTTTAAAGGCATCGAGGGCGAATCCATGCTGCTGATGCTGGACCGGGAAGGGATCGCGGCCTCTTCGGGCTCCGCCTGCACCTCCGGCTCCCTGGACCCCAGCCACGTGCTGCTCTCCATCGGACTGGCCCACGAAGTGGCCCACGGCTCCCTGCGGCTGTCTTTATGCGAATACAACACCGACGAAGAAGTCAACCACATACTGGCTACTGTCCCCAAAGTCGTGGAACGGCTCCGGGAGATGTCCCCGGTATGGGAATCCATCCAGAAAGGAATATAAATATGGCAATGAATTACAGCGATCTGGTGATCGACCACTTTACAAACCCAAGAAATGTAGGCGAGATCCCCGACGCGGACGGCGTGGGCGAAGTCGGCAATATGCAGTGCGGCGACATCATGCGCATGTACTTAAAAATCAAGGATGACAAGGTGGAGGACGTCAAGTTCAAGACCTTCGGCTGCGGCGCCGCCGTGGCCACCAGTTCCATGGCCACGGAGCTGATCAAGGGCAAGCCCCTGGGCGAGGTGGTCAAGCTGACCAACGCCGCGGTGGTGGAAGCCCTGGGAGGTCTTCCCCCCGTCAAGATCCACTGCTCCGTGCTGGCCGAAGAAGCGGTCAAAGCCGCCCTCTACGACTACTATACCCGCAAGGAACTCCCGCTGCCCGAAGGGATCGAAGCGCCCTGCAACGGCGAATGCGCCCACTGCTGCGGCCGTTGAGCCCCAAAGCGTAGGACCCCGGGCGGAGAAGCTGCGAATTCTTCCCCCCGCCCGGTTTTTTCTTGACAAAAACCTTGAAATCCAACCACCCCTGTGCTATGTTATACAGTGCGTGCGGGTGTAGTTCAATGGCAGAACGTGGCCTTCCCAAGGCTAAGGCGAGGGTTCGATTCCCTTCACCCGCTCCAATATCATAAAGCATGAAACCCCACGAATTTCAATGTTTGCGGGGTTTTGCTTTTTGCTGTTTTTCTCAATTTGTCATGGTGATATTGTCCTAATTTGACCTATTGCCACACCCTAAATGTGGCAAAGGGTGTGGCAAATTTAATCTAACACATACCAATTTTGGTATGGCAACACTTTTCCGTACAGAAATTATAGGTTCTGTGCTGTGAATGTCAACGAATAAGTTTACCAGATGACAGTGAATTAGTTTACCACCAG
>CAZCTS010000015.1:0-25143 GCA_964501635.1 uncultured Oscillospiraceae bacterium
TCTGCTCTTTGTCAGAGCGGCTCCGCTTTTGAGCGGAACGTTTTCATTATAGGGGCCGAGGTTGGGGTTGTCAACCGCTTTTTCTCCGGATTTGGATATTTTTTTTCGGCAGTCATCCACCTTGTTTCTGCATTGATATTATTATCAGTTTATGGTAAAATCCTCTACGAAAAAGGAGGATGGGGTCCCTAAAAGGGGATCCACAGGAAGCGCCAGCGCTTGCCCAGACCGGCAAGACGACGAGGACGAGGGAGTATCGAAGCATTCGGCGGATGCCCTCGGGGTTCAATGGGGAATCCTTAAACGACTCACAAATCTCCGGAGCGATCCGGCGGACAAAAGGTCGGTTGTCGGAAATCTGTTCCACAGCAGCTTTGGGACAACACAGGGTTCTTTTTGTATGGAAAAAATCCTGTGGCGCAGCGATTGATAGATAAAGGAGACAATATATATGTGCGGAGTGATGGGATACATAGGAGATGAGAATGCCAAGGATATCATCATCGAAGGATTAAGAAAGCTGGAATACAGGGGCTACGATTCGGCCGGCATCGTGCTGGTCCGGGACGGAAAGCTGCTGGTTAATAAAAAGGCGGGACGACTGGCCAATCTGGAAAAGGAACTGGAAAGCGACACGGGGGTCAGCCACATTGGCATCGGCCACACCCGCTGGGCCACCCACGGCGGCCCTTCCGACGCCAACGCCCATCCCCACACCTCCATGAGCGGAGATGTGGCCCTGATCCACAACGGGATCATCGAAAACTACCTCGAAATAAAGGAGTGGCTTCAGCGGGAGCACGGAAGCGTGTTTCAGTCCGAAACCGACACGGAAGTCGTCGCCCATCTGATCAGCGTGTTGTACAACGGCGATCTGCTGGACACCTGCTTTCGCGCAGTGGAGAGAATGCGAGGCGCCTACGCGCTGGGCATCCTCCACGAAAACGAGCCCGACAAGCTGATCGCCATCCGCAAGGACAGCCCCCTCGTGATCGGTCTGGGGAAAGGCGAAAACTTTATCGCCTCGGATATCCCGGCGTTGCTGAAGCACACCAAAGACGTGCTGCTCATCGAAAACAACGAGATCGTGGTGCTCACCAAGGATGCCGTCACCGTCTACGACGGACAGCGCCATGTGGTGGACCGGGCGCCCTACCATGTCACCTGGGACGCGGCCACGGCGGAAAAAGAAGGCTTTGAGCACTTTATGCTCAAGGAGATCCACGAACAGCCCAAGGGCATCCGGGACACCCTGCTTTCGCGCCTGGACGGCCAGGGCAACATCAGGCTGGACGGCATCCGCTTAACAAAAGAAGATCTGGAAAGGCTGGACCGCATCTATATCGTCGCCTGCGGAACGGCCTATCACGCCGGGCTGGTGGGCAAGGCCGCCATCGAGCGGCTGGCCAAGATCCCGGTGGAAGTGGACATCGCCTCGGAGTTTCGCTACCGGGAGCCCTTTGTGAGCGAGCGGACGCTGTTCATCGCCGTCACCCAATCCGGGGAGACCCTGGACACCCTGGCGGCCCTTCGGGAAGCCAAAAGCCGGGGAGCAAGGATCCTTTCGATCGTCAACGTGGTGGGCAGCTCCATCGCCCGGGAATCCGACGATGTGTTCTACACCTGGGCCGGGCCGGAGATCGCCGTGGCCTCCACCAAAGCCTATACCACTCAACTGATGTGCCTGTACCTGCTGGCCATTTACATGGGGCGCGCCCTGGGAACGATTTCGGACAGCGAGTACAAATCCTATATGGAAGAGCTGTCCGCCATGCCGGACAAGGTGGGCCGGGTGCTGGAACAGCAGGACGCCATCGCTGCCATCGCCGGCGGGCTCTGCCAGAAAAAAGAGGTCTTCTACATCGGCAGGGGCCTGGACAACCCGGTAGCCTACGAAGGATCCCTGAAACTGAAGGAGATCTCCTACATCAACTCCCTGGCCATCGCGGCGGGAGAACTGAAGCACGGCACCATCGCCCTGATCGACCGGGACGTGCCGGTGATCGCCCTGGCCAATCAGGACAAGCTCTTCGAAAAAATGCTTTCGAATATCCAGGAAGTGAAAGCCCGGGGCGCCCGGGTGATCGGCATGGCCAAGGAACACAACAAAGTCCTGGGACAGGCGGCGGACCAGGCGATGTGGATCCCCGACTGCGACGACCTTTTTACGCCGCTTCTGGCGGTGGTCCCCCTGCAGATCCTGGCTTACTATGTGGCGAAGTTAAAGGGCTGCGACATCGACAAACCCAAGAACCTGGCCAAGAGCGTCACGGTAGAATAGAGAGAAGTAAGTTGAAAAAAGGCGGAAAACATTTCCGCCTTTTTCTTTGTCCAAAATGTGGCCTTTATAACAGCATGTTGATCACTTGGGAGGCCAGCACCACGCAGATCAGGGCGATGGGGTAGGTGGCGGCGTAGGCGGCGGCGATCAGGTCTGTCCCGGCCACGGCGATCAGGCTGCCCAGGGCCGGCGTGCTGGTCATGCCGCCGCAGATGGTTCCCAGGGCGGTAAAAGGTTTCAGCCGGAAGACCTTCAGGGCGACGATGAACCCGATGACCATGGGAATCAGGGTAATGGCTGCGCCGGTAAAGAAAAGATTGACGCCGTAGGTCCTTAGGACTTCCACAAAGCCGTTCCCGGCGCTGCAGCCGGCGCCGGCCAGGAAGAGGATCATACCGAATTCCCGCAGGGTGGTCAGGGTGGTCTTGGGCACTTCCAGGGTCAGAGGGCCGATGCGGCCCAGATGGCCGGCCAGAAGCCCCGTCAGCAGCGGCCCGCCGGACAGGCCCAGGCTGAAGGACGCGCCACCGGGCAAAGGCACCTGGATGCCGCCCAGGAGAATGCCGGAAAACACGGCCAGCGCAAACATCATCAGGCCGAAGGAGTCGATTTTGAGCGGTCCCTTGTCACCCTCTTGCGCGGTCTTAGGAACTCTTTGAGAAGCCTGGAGGATCTCCAGCTCTTCCCGGATGTCGCAGCGCACCATTCGCGGGACCAGCTGCACGAACAAGACCACGCCCAGCACTCCGAAGGGGTAGGCGATGCCGTAGCCCACCGAGGCGATGGCGTCGCCGCTGGCTTCCAGGGCCGCCGCCAGTCCCGGCGTGCTGGTGAGCGCGCCGCACATCAGTCCGGTGGCCAGAGCCGGAGGAATATCCATCAGCAGGATGGCGCCAAGGGTGGCCAGGGCGCCGGTCAAAATAATCAAAAAGCCGATGCCGATGTAGGCAAAGGCTTTTTTCTTGAAATTTCGGAAAAACACGGGGCCGGCGATATATCCGACCGCAGTGACGAAGCAGATCAGGCCCAGATTCTGGATATCCTTAGGAATGGTGTAGCCCCAGTGGCCGAAAAACAGGGCCACGAGGATGATGCCGGAGGAGCCCAGGTTGACGCCTTTGAAGGTGACGCGCCCCAGCAGGTAGCCCAGCGCGATGATGATGAACAAAACCGCTATCGCGTTCATAGATCTTTGTTACTCCTTGAGCAGTTCCAGGGCGTCTTCCACGATCTGCCTGCGCCGGATCAGCTCCTTGTCCAGGGTCAGTTCCGGATTGCCTGTGGGATAGGGAATGGCCTGCGCTCCCGAGATCCGGGCCGCCCCCACGGTGACTGAGATCGGAGTGACCGTGCATACATGGGCTGCAGGGATCCCGGCCTTTTCGAATTCCTTGACGATCGTTGCACCGCAACGCGTACAAGTTCCTCAGGTGGAGGTCATGATCACCGCGTCCACCCCGTCGGCCTTGAGCTGGCGGACCATCTCGGCGCCCATGCGGGTGGCGTCGGCCACGGAGGTGGAATTGCCGGTCGTGCTGCAAAGATAGGGGTAGATCTCGCCGATGATCCCCTCTTTCTCCAGTTCCTTCATGGTGTTGTACGGGGCCACCCGGTTGGGATCGTCGTTGGCGTAGACCGGATCGTAGCCTGCGTGGACCGACTCCCACTTCCCGGACTCCAGGCGGGTCATGCCCGCCAGATCGTAGCGTCCCCAGACCTTGGCGGTCGCTGCGGGAATGTGGTCCGGATTGCCCTTGGGCACGATGCCCCCGGAGGTGATCAGCGCCACTTTGGCTTTTCGAAGGTCCTTGATCGGCGTGGCGGGCTGCACTTTTTCGTACATGGATATTTCCAGCTCGGTCTCGAAGGGCTGCCCCTTGATCTTGGCCATGAGCATGTCCACAGCCCGGACGGCGCCGTTCTTCTCGGCAAACAGGTTGACCCTGCGCCCCTTCGGGAAGTAGCCTTCCTCCTTGGGCAGACCGACCGGCTCCCCGGCCAGCAGCTTGTTGGCGAAATCAGCCATGCGCTTGGCGTCCTTGCTCATAGAGGCGGCGGACTTTCCGGCCTGCATAATGTAAATGCTCTTGCGGTACATTTCCAAAGCCGGGTTTTCTTCGTACATCGCCGTGAGGCTCCGGACCCCCAGCTTTTCCTGGGCGAAGGCGCAGGCGTCGGCGCAGGCGATGCCGAAGCGGCCCGCATTGAAAGCCGGTCCGGCCAGCAGCAGATCCGGCTGATAGGCCTCCACTTGCTTCTGGATGAATGCCCGGCAGATCTCCATGTTCTCCGCGTAATAGTTGTCCCCGCACAGGATCGTGGCCACGATGGCGGCGTCTTTCAGCTGAGGCGCGAAGGCGTTGGCATTGCCCTTGGCCCCTTCGTGGACCTGAGGCTCGGTATAAGCCGCTTCTTCTCCGCCGATCTGCCCGAAGAACTGGTTGGTGTAAAACAATACTTTTTTCATCTCTGCGTCCTCTCTATATCGTGATCGCTGTGAGAAGCGTGTTGCCCTGCAGGTTGTGGCTTCCCATGATTCCGTGTATCTCCACCAGCAGCGTGCCGTCGGGCTTGATGGAATCCACGTTGCCCCCGGTCACCCGCTCGATGTCCTCCAGCTTGCCGATCACCCGGTCCACTTTGGGCAGAAGGATGGTGGCGTTGCTGTTTCCGGTGGTGACGATGGCGTCGGCTTCTTTGACCATATCGGGCAGGGATTCTGACATCCCGTCGGTCCCGGCGTCCTCGTTGGTGATGATCACGGTCTTGACGCCCTTCTCCTCGATATTTTTGCAGGCCATCATCAGATCTGTGGTCGGGTTGCCGAAGCCTTCCTGGGTGATAATCGCGGCTTCCACGCCCAGGGACTCCACCAGCTCAGCCACCAGCATGGCGCCCCGGTATTTTTCTTTGAGTGTGACCATCATGGGGTTCAAAACCAGCCCCACAAAGTTGAGTTCCTTGCCGTGGCGGGCGAAGAGCTCGTCGATCACCGCGTTGTTCAGGTGGTGGAAGGTGGTGGTCTTGGAGCCGGGGGACACGCAGTTGCCGCTCACCAGGGCGCCGTCCATAAACTCCAGGGGAGATACCAGACAAGGGATCAGTTTCTTGGTGTCTCTCCCGTAAAAATAGGTGTCGTGGAGCAGTCCCTGAGACATGCAGTTGCAGACATAGGCCACCTTGGGAAGCCCCGGATACATGGCGTAGCGCTCTCCGATGGCGGGCCACTCGTACACGGTCTTTTCGTAATCCGGATACCCCAGGGCGATCTGGCCGATATAGTTGGCCGCCTTGACGCCTGCCACCCGGACCACTTCCTCGTGCTCGTGGGGATCCACGTCTTCCCGCTTGTCGATGATCATCACGATGTTGATGTATTTGGAAAAGATCGTGAAATCCGCCCCGGGGCCCATCATGTCGATCAGGCCTTCCTGGAAGCCCACGATGGGTCCGGTGGTGGTGACGACGCAGCCCTTGAGGGCGTAGGTGATGCCCTTGCCCCCGGCGGTCATCTTGTCGCTGAGCATGCCGGGAAAGGCGCTGCCGCCCTCCAGCTTGGCCCGCGGCTCGATCACGTCCTTGACCGGCAGGATCCGGACCGATTCCCCGGGTCTGGCCACGTCGAAAGAAACGGAGGTGATCCGCTGGTCTTCCAGGAGCAAGCTTCCCAGCTCCTGCGTGTCAATGAAAAGGATGCCGTCACTGAGGCGATTCTCCTTGCCCAGGACCACATCCTTGATTTGGACTTTTCTCAATTCAAGACTCATAGTCTATCCTCCCGATCGTACAATTGCTTCTGTAGGTTTAACAGAATAATTATAGCACAGGAAAGATATAAAACAACTAGAAGCCTCCTCAATCTTTCGGACAGACGGAGGGTTTTATCCCAGATTCCGGGTGATCAGCTGGGCCAGATTTTCGGCCAGCAGATTGATCTCGTCTTGCTTCTTGCCTTCGATCATCACCCGGACCAGCGGTTCGGTGCCGGAAGGTCTTATGAGCACGCGTCCTTCCCCCTGGAGCTTCTCTTCCACGGCCCGGATGGCCTCGGCCACCTCTTTGTCCTTCTCCAGCCGCTTCTTGTTCTCGTTGCGCACCTTGGCGTTTCGCAGCACCTGGGGATAGAGCACCACTTCGGCGGCCAGCTCCGACAGGGGCTTTCCCGCCAGCTTCATGGCCTGGAGAAGCTGAAGAGCCGAAAGGATGCCGTCTCCCGTGGTGCTGTGGTTGCGGAAGATGATGTGGCCGGACTGCTCCCCGCCGATCACGCAGCCGGTCTTGAGCATGCGTTCCAACACGTAGCGGTCCCCCACCTGGGTGACGTCGGCCTTAATGCCCAAGGCCTCCACCGCTTTATGAAAGCCGATGTTGCTCATGACCGTGGTGGTGACCAGGCCGAAGGGCAGGGAATCGGTCTCCAAAAGCATTTTGGCGCAGATGTACATGGTGCGGTCTCCGTCCACCACCTGGCCTTTTTCGTCCACGGCGATCAGCCGGTCCGCATCGCCGTCGAAGGCCAGCCCGACGGAAGCGCCGGTCTGGCGGACCAGCTCCTGCAAGGCTTCCGGATGGGTGGAACCGCATTTCAGGTTGATATTGACCCCGTCGGGATGATTGTGGATGATGTGGAGCCTAGCTCCCAATTCGGAGAAGACCCGCTCGGCCACCTGGCTGGCGGCGCCGTTGGCGCAGTCCACCGCGATGTCCATGCCGCGGATGTCGGCGGTGATGGTCTGCTTCAGAAAATCCACGTACAGCTTCTGGGCGTCGTCCTGCTGTTCCAGGACTCTTCCCAGCCTGTCGCCGGTGATGTGGCTGGAGACGTCCAGATCCCTGGCGATGATGTCCTCGATCTCCTCTTCCAACTCGTCGGCCAGTTTATATCCCTCGCTGTTGAAGAATTTGATGCCGTTGTGTTCAAAAGGGTTGTGGGATGCTGAGATGACCGCGCCGGCGTCGGCGTGGAAGTGCCGCACCAGGTAGGCGATGGCCGGCGTGGGCAGCACGCCCACCTTGATGACGTTTCCGCCCATGGACAACACGCCGGAGCTCAAGGCGTCCTCCAGCATGTCGCCGGAGATCCGCGTGTCCTTTCCGATCAGGACCACCGGCCGTTCTTCTTCTTTGCTCAGCACATAAGCGCCGGCTTTTCCCAGCTTGAACGCCAGATTGGCTGTAAGCTCGGAATTGGCGACACCCCGCACTCCGTCGGTTCCAAATAATCTTCCCATTTTGTATCCTCTTATTCTGCAATATTGTTGACCGGAAGGCTTTCTTCCGAGATCCGGAGCCGAACCCGGACAGAGACCGGCGACAGGGTCACCTGGACAAGCTGTTGCGTGTAGCGGGTGGTCAAAACCGCCTCTTGAATGCCTGCGCCTACCAGAGCCCCGTCGATGGCCGGCTGCAGATCCTCCCGCTTGAGCACGTTCACCACCGCTTCCGCGCCCCGGGCCGTGACCGTGATCCCGCCGGAAAGAACGTCCAGCCGGTAGCCTGCAGGCGCATTGTAGACCCAGACCTCTTCCGGTCCATAGGTGAACTGGACTTCCGCGACGACTGCCAGCGTAAAGCGGGCTTCCAGCGTCTTGCTGGCTTCTGCGGTCTCCACTCCCGGAGGCAGGACAGGCACGACGGGCAGGGTGCTGTCTTCGGCGATCCCCTGGATATTCAAGGGTTCGGCTACGATGGCCTCCACGGTCTGCAGCGTCTGGGCGCTGCCCCGGACGGTGATCTCCTCCGGGATGTCCTTTTGCGTGATCTCCCTGTTGGGAGCCGGCGTTCCGGCCAGGGGCACCTCCAGGGGCACGGTCTTTGTCTGGTACAGCGCCGCCGTCAGCTCCACATACGATGAGGACAGCCGGACATTGTGGATCAGTTCCCCTTCGGCGTTGACGGCGACAGCCGACAGCTGAACGGAAGAAGGGACTTCGCTGAGCGTTGCCTGGGAGACCTGGATCCGCACAGCCTGGACCTGATCCACGATGGACTTGGCGCCCGTGACGCTGATCTCCGCGGGTTGGATAGACAGGCTGCCCAGTTCGAACCCCGATGTTTCGTCCAAAACCTCTACGAACACCGGTTTAGGAAGGCCCACTAGTTCATCGATCAGCACCGGGATCCGGCTGGTCCGGATCTCCGTGACGGTCAGCTTTTCGGGAACGCTGACGGATACGGCCAGATAGTTCTGCCCCTTGCTCATGCCGAAGAGATCCGCCGTGGCCGTCACCTGGTCGGCCTTGAGCGCGATCACATCGGATCGGGCCCCTTCCACCACCACATCCACCGCGTATTCGTCGGTCCCGGCGATGGCCAGACTGCTGGCGGCCAGCACTTCCCGGTTGAGAAGCTGCACCGGCACGCCGGTAACCGTGGTGGAGGAGGGCGGGTTGATCACGTTCACCACATAGACCCACAGGATCAGGGCGGTCACCAGCGATATGATCTTATCGAACCAGGACGAGTTATCCATTGCTGCGCCTCCCGAAGAGCTGTCCGATCCAGTCCTTTCCGGTTTTCCGGCGGTTCAATTTATTCATGTAGTGATTGAGCAGCATCTTTTCCACGGTTTTTAGATCCAGGAACCGGGAGAGCTTGCCGTCCACCGCCATGGATATGATCCCCGTCTCCTCCGAGACCATCAGGACCACCGCGTCGGACACCTCTGTGATACCGATCCCGGCCCGATGGCGGGTACCCAGGTCTTTGCTCAGGTTGTTGTTCTCCGTCAGGGGCAGCATGCAGCCTGCGGCAAAGATGCGGTCGTCCCGCAGGATCACCGCGCCGTCGTGGAGCGGCGAGCCTTTATAAAACAAATTCTCGATGAGGGCCTCGGTCAGGGTGGAATCCAGGATCGTTCCCGTTTCCGCGATGTCCAGCAGCGCCGTCTCCCGTTCGATGACGATCAGGGCCCCGGTCTTGCTGGCGGCAAAATACTCCACCGCCCGGACCAGGATGTCGGCGGTTTCCTTCATTCGCTCTTTGTCCATGGAGAACTGCTTGGACCCGAATTTGCCCCGGCCCAGGTACTCCAGCCCCCGCCTCAACTCCGGCTGAAAAACCACCACCAGGGCGATGAGCCCCACGTCCAGCACCTTGCCGAGGATCCAGTTGACGGTGTAGAAGTTGAAGGTATCGGAAATAAAGGAGGCGATCACCAGGATGAGCAGACCCTTGGCCAGCTGCTGGGCCCTGGACATCCGGATAAACCCCAGCAATTTGTATACGACAAAAGAGATGATGGCCACGTCCACCACATCGGTAAACCCTATTCCAGACAGTATGCCGGTCATGTAGCTGCTCATGAAAACTCCTCGGTCGATGCTTGCGGTCCATCTTACAGAAAGCGGCGGGCAGTGCCCGCCGCCTCGTCGATGCGCTGATCATTTTTCAGTGATAAGGAGTCCGTAGGATCCGTCTTTTCTCTTGTAGACCACATTGACCCCGTCGGCTTCCTCGTTCAGGAACACAAAGAAGCTGTGCTCCAGCAGTTCCATCTGCAGGATGGCTTCTTCGGTGCTCATGGGCTGGATGGCGAAGCGCTTGGTCTTGACCACGGTCATTTCCTCGACGGCTTCCTGCATATCCGGCACGGCTGCGAACAGGATCTCCTTCTGTTCCTTGTGGCGTTTGACCATTTTAGTCTTGAGGCGGGACATTTGGCTGGCCAGCCGTTCCAGAACTCTGTCCAGGCAAAAATAAATGTCCTGGTTCATCTCTTCGGCCCGGAAGATCATGCCGCCGGCATTGATGGTGCCCTCCAGCTTCTGAAGGCTTCCCTTCTCGTTGCTCAGCATGACGTTGGCGGTGATTTCCTTGGAGAAATACTTGTCCAGCTTCTGAAATTTCTTTTCGATCCTTTCCTTGAGTTGGTCGCTTGCATTGAAATTTTTTGTCGCAATGTTTACTTTCATCGTCGGACCTCCTTTTGGTTTATGTTAAGGATATTATACACCGTTTCCTGCAGTTTTCCTTTATTGATTCAACAAATGGAACAGAATCTTCCGAAGGTGCGGATTGCCCGGCTGACCCGGTCTTTGCCCCCACACTCGCCTTTACCGGGGTATCCCCGAGGACTTACATCTAAACTATGCCATGATCACCGCCTGCGCTGCAGACGGCTTACGTGGGTCCTTTTGCCCATAGCCGGCATGGACTTTCAACCGCAGACCCGGGCAATCCCCGCCTTCGGATTCATTTCGGAAACGTCGTATCGCCGCGCTAGCCCTCCTCTCCCTTTCTGTATCCTGCGCTGACGGCAAAGCAGAGCAGGGTCACCCGTGCCGCCCCGGCCTCTTTCAGGGCTCTGGCGCAGGCGTCGGCTGTGCTGCCGGTGGTGCACACATCGTCCACCAAGACCACATGCCTGCCTTCTATTTCAGTTCGATAGCGGGTCGGCACCTGAAATGCGCCCTCCAGCATCCGCCGGCGCGTCCGGCTGTCCGCCAACCGCATGGATCCGGTGGGCAGGGTCTTTTCCAACAGGTCCGGCCGGTATGCGGCTGAAAGTTCCCGGGCGGCGGTTTCGGCCAGAAGGCCTGCCTGGTTGTAGCCCCTTTGCTTTTGCTTTTCCCGGTGGAGCGGCACGGCGGTGATCACATCGTAGGGACGGTCCTCCATGCGGACCCGTTCGGCCAGAAGCTTTCCCAGGTTGAGGGCGATGTAGGTCTGGCCGTAGAGCTTCAGGCTGTGGATCATGCCCCGCACGTGGGCGCCGTAGCGGGCCACGGGCCACACGTCGTCGAAGGCGAACTCCTCCATGTACGAATGGAACGGGTTCTCCGGGGCCCAGGGGATCTCCCGGGCGCACAGGTCGCAGAGGCCGTGGATCCGGGAGGCGTCGATGGTGTCGCCGCAGCGCATGCAGTAGATATTCTCCGGGTAAAGCAATTTCAGCAGACGCCCCGGCAGCCTGGTCTTATTGGGTCCCATCGGTCAGATCCCAGAGCTGCCGCAGGCGGCTGGCCAGTCCGGACTGCCGCTCGGCGATGGTGTCGTTGTCCACCATGGCCCAGCAGACCTCTTTGAGCCCCACCAGGACCACGCCCAGCCGAGCCCGGGTGACCGCCGTGTACAACAGGTTGCGGGTGGCCAGCATGGGCGGAAAGCGGGTCATGGGCAGGATGACCAAAGGGAACTCCGAGCCTTGGCTTTTATGTACGGTCATGGCGAAAGCGCTTTCCAGCTCTTCCAGCTGGGTAAAGTCGTACTCCACCAGGCGCTCCTCCTCGAAGAGCACGTGGACCTTTCCCTGTTCGTTGTCCACGAGCTGGACCAGGCCGATATCCCCGTTGAAAACCCCTTCCCCCTTGGAAAAATCACGCACGTTTCGCCAGGCGATGCGGTAGTCGTTCTTGTTCTGCATCACCTTGTCGCCCTGCCGGAAGATCCGCTCCCCCAGGCTTTTTTCCCCTTTGCCCGGGGAAGGGGGATTCAGGATGGCCTGGAGCTCCCTGTTCAGCTGGATGCTTCCCAGCAGTCCTTTTCGCATGGGGGTCAGGACCTGGATGTCCGCTAAAGCGCCGCAGTTTTCGTAGTACCGGGGAAGGCGCCGGGTGCACAGATCCTTGATCGTCTCCAGAATTTCGGCCTCCCCTTTTCGCTCGATAAAGAAAAAATCCTTGTCCTTTTCGTTGCAGGAGGGATATTCTCCGCGATTGATCAAGTGGGCGTTCACCACGATCAGGCTCTCCTGGGCCTGGCGGAAGATCTCCGTCAGCCGGACCGAATGGATCGTGTCGCTGCGCAGCATGTCCCGCAGCACATTGCCCGGGCCCACCGGGGGCAGCTGGTCCGCGTCCCCCACCAGGATCAGCCGGGTGCCCTGGGGGACCGCGTTCACCAGCCCCTCCATGAGCAGGATGTCCACCATGGACATCTCGTCCACGATGACGCAGTCGTATTCCAGGGGGTTCTCCTCCGTCCGGCCGAAGCGCATATTGTCTTCGCTTTCGGAGTAGAAGTATTCCAGCAGGCGATGGATGGTAGAGGCCTCGTAGCCGGTGGCCTGGGTCATGCGCTTGGCCGCTCTGCCCGTAGGGGCGGCCAGGGCGGTTTTGATGCCGTGGGACACCAGAATGGACAGGATGGCGTCGATGATCGTGGTCTTGCCCGTTCCGGGGCCGCCGGTCAGGATGCATACGCCGTTTTGGAGGGACAGCAAAATCGCCTGCTTCTGCTTTTCCGAGAGTTGGAGGTTCCGCTGGGATTCTGTCTGACGGATCAAGCCCTCCAGATCTCCGGTCAGGGGGCGAAGGTCCGCGTGGGCCAGCCGCAGGAGTTTTCCGGCCACCTGCTGCTCCGCCCGGTAGTAGCGCTCCAGATACACGACCTCCGACCCCTCCAGGGTCTGGGCCTGCAGATCCCCCTGCACGACGGCGTTGTACAGTTCTTCTTCCACCTCCCTGCACGTCACATCCAGGAGTTTGGCGGTCTGTTCGCAAAAGGCTTTCCGGTAGGCGAAGGTGTTTCCGCTGTTGGCTGCCTGGCCAAGGTTATACAGAATGCCGCTTCGGATGCGGCGGGGGTCCTGGGATACTATGCCCATGCTTTGGGCGATCCGGTCGGCTTTCTGAAAGCCTATCCCGAACACGTCCTCGATCAGCTGATAAGGATCCTCTTTGACCTTTTCCGGCGCCTTGGCGCCGTACACCCGGTAGAGCTTCATGGCGGTGAGGGCGGAAATGTCGTAGGGCTGGAGCGCCAGGACCGTTTGAGCCATCTCCCGCCGCTCCCGGTAGCCTTCCAGGATCGCGGCCGCCTTGACCGGTCCGATGCCCGGCACCTGGGTGAGGCGCTCGGGCTGGTGGTCCAGCACGTGCATGGTCTCGGGCCCGAAGGTTTTGACGATGGCCTGGGCCGTGACCGGCCCCACGCCCCGGAGCATGCCCGAGGACAGAAAGGCCACCAGGCCCGCTTCGGTTTCCGGCTCCTTTTCTTCGTAGGACGTAAAGGCGAACTGTTCGCCGTATTTGGGATGGGTCTTCCAGGTCCCCCACAGGGTGTACCTTCGCCCTTTTTCCGCATAGGGCAAACAGCCCACGGCGTAGAATTGCTCGGTTTGGGTCTCGAAGATCGAGATGGAGAAGAAGTTCTCCTGATTGTAAAAAATCCGTTCCGAAAGGATGCCGGTCTTTTCCTCTTTCATTCGCCGTCCTTATTGAAACTGGGCTTGTACAGCGTCCGGCCGTCCAGGGTGCGGACCCTCTGAGTAAAGTCGCCGGGTGGCGTCCCCGCCAGGGCATCCTCGAAATCGTACATGCGGGCGTCGACCATGTCCAGATAATGGAGCAGCTCCGCTTCGGGAAACAGGGGTCTTCTGGGGCTTCCAAATTCCGGCTCGTAGTGGTGGGCCAAAATCATGTGCTCCAGCATCAGGGCTTTTTCTTCGGGCATGCCCGCTTCCCTGGCCATGCGGTCCACGACTTTGACCCCCTGGACCAGATGGCCCAGCAGCTGGCCCTCCAGGGTATACCCCGGAGAGATGCCCCATTCGTTGGACATGATCTCGTTCAATTTTTCCATATCGTGGAGGATGACGCCGGCCACGACCCAGTCCTTATCTAAAAACGGATAGATCTCGCACAGCTTCTCTCCGGACATCAGCATCCGCTTGATGTGATAGAGCAGTCCGCCCAACTCCGCGTGGTGGTTGCGCATGGCGGCCGGATAGTAGAGCAGTTTTTCCTTGTTTTCCTGCAGAAACCGGAGGGTCAAGCCCTTCAGATCCAAGTCGGTGATGCCCTCGGCCCGGCTCAGCACATAGCCGAACATCTCCAGCGGATCTTCCGGAGCCGTCTTGATGTAGTCGGACATCTCCAGCTTGTCCTCTTTGACCGCTGCGCGGATCCGAAGGATCTTCAGCTGGAGCATTCCGTTCCACTCCGTCACTTCCGCTTTGACCCTTGCCAGGTCTCCTTCTTTTATCTGTTCCAGGGCGGCGGCTTCCTCCTCCGTCACATCCCACTTCTTTCCGTTGATCTCCCCGGTGGCGTCGCCCAGAATGACGTCCAGAAACATTTTCCGGTTCGATCCGGTGCGGATGGACAAGCCCTTGACCAGAAAAAAATCCGTAAAGGCAAAATCCGGGGTCAATGTGTTGATGAAATTTTCTTTGTGCATGCTTTCCTCCTGCCGGAGCCCTTTCCGGGACTCTTACAAATAGTATATACCATTTCCTTTTTCTTTGCATCGCCATTGTTTTGCGCTATAATCGAGCTGGAGGTGTCGTTATGCACACGATGGGTTTTATCCGCCTCGCGGCGGTTTCGCCGCAGGTGCGGCTGGCAGATCCCCTGGGGAATGCCCGGGAGATCGTCCGGCTGGCCAGGCAGGCCGAAGAGCAGGCGGTTTCGGTGGCGGTTTTTCCGGAGCTTTCCTTGAGCGGCTATTCCTGCGGAGATCTGTTCTTTTCCAGGCAGCTGCAGGATTCGGCGCTGGAAGCCTTGGCGCTGGTGGCCGAGCAGACCGGGGATCTGGGCTGCGCTTTGATAGTAGGCCTGCCGCTCCTGATCCGAAACAACCTGTACAATTGCGCCGCCCTGCTGCAGCGGGGGCGCGTCCTTGGCATCGTGCCAAAGATACACCTCCCCAACAGCGGAGAATTCAATGAAACCCGCTGGTTTTGCTCCGGCCGGGGTCTGGCTTCCCGGGAAGAGTCTATCCTGCTGAACGGAGTCCGGATCCCCTTCGGACATCTGCTGTTCCGGGATGAGCAAAGCGGCTTTTCCTTTGGCATCGAAATCTGCCACGACGCCTGGATGCCCGTCACCCCGGGCGCCCGGCTGGTCATGGCCGGGGCTTTGGCTCTTTTCAATCCTTCGGCTTCCACGGATTTCGCCGGGAAGTCCGCTGTCCGGACGAACCTGGTGAAGGACCTGAGCTCCCGCTATCAATGCGCTTATGTCTACGCTTCCGCAGGCCCCTCGGAATCCACTGCGGACACCGTGTTTTCGGGACACTGCATCCTGGCCGAAAACGGCGAAGTACTGAAGCAGACCGCGGGCTTGAACAGAGGATCCGCCATGCTGCTGGCTGACGTGGATTTCGAAACGATCCGCACCCGCCGGGCGCAGGAACAGAACTTCGACTCCGGCCTGGACCTCTGCGCAGCTCCGCCTGTGTGCCAAACGATCCCCCTGGAAGAGCTCCGCTGCCTCACCCTCTCCGACGATCTGCTTTCTCCTCCCTCCAGAACGCCTTTTGTCCCGGAGGCGCCGGAAGAGGCCGACGCTTATTGCCGCGAGATTTTCGCCCTCCAGGCCACCGCCCTGGCCGAGCGGTTGCAGCGGGCTCGGGTCTCCACCGCGGTGATCGGCGTGTCCGGCGGCTCGGATTCCACCCTGGCGCTGCTGGCCGCGGGCAAGGCCATGGAGATGAACGGGCAGCCTTCTTCGAATGTACTGGCCGTTACCATGCCCGGGCTGGGCACCACAGACCGCACGCTGGACAACGCAGAGCGGCTGATGCAGGCGCTGGGCTGCCAGGTCCGCCGGATCTCCATTGTGGACTCCGTGCTGCAGCATTTTAAAGACATCGGCCAGGATCCCCGCAACACCGACGTCACCTACGAAAACGCCCAAGCCCGGGAGCGGACCCAGATCCTGATGGACCTGGCTAATCAGGTCGGCGGTCTGGTGGTAGGCACCGGAGACCTGTCGGAAATGGCCCTGGGCTGGTGCACCTACAACGGTGACCACATGTCCATGTACGGGATCAACGCCGGCATTCCCAAGGGATTGGTCCGGCGGGTGATCGCCACTCTGGCCGGGGACCTGGGCAAAGATCCCGGCGTTCTGCCGGTGCCGGGAGATGCAACGGTGCTTCGGGAAACCCTGGAAGCCGTTCTGGACACGCCGATCTCCCCGGAACTGCTTCCCCCCGACGCCGAAGGGAACATCCTGCAGCAGACGGAGCATCAGGTGGGTCCCTACGAACTCCACGATTTCTTTCTCCGCCACGGGATCCAAAACGGCAGCAGGCCCGAACGGGTGCTCTGGCTGGCCGAGCAAGCCTTCCGGGGGACCTACGAGCTCTCCGAGATCCGAAAGTGGCTGGCGGTTTTTATCCGGCGCTTCTTTTCCCAGCAGTTTAAGCGGAACTGCAGTCCCGACGGCCCTAAGCTGATCTCCATGGGCCTTTCGCCCAGGGGCGACTGGCGCATGCCCTCCGACGCCCTGGCGGACAGCTGGCTTCGCTGGCTGCAATAAGCATTATAGCATATTTACCATTAAATGTAAATCACCCGCCCTGCGCTCTTGCCCGGGCGGGTGATTTTGCTGTTCGTTAAAACTTTTAATCTTTCCAGCCCAGCAGCCCCTGTCTGACCAGTTCCAGTCCGCTGCGGGCGCTGATGTCTTTGCCCGGTCTGCCGTTGGGGAAATAGACCGAAACCACTGCGTAGGCCAGGACCTTTCCGGTCTGCATCACCGCATCGATGGCCCCCTTGACCTCTTCCATATCCGGCCCGTTGTACTCCACGGTCTTGTGGTCCGGCACGTACCTTCCGTCCAGGATATCCGCATCGATGTGAAGATAGATCCCGTCCACCTGGCCGGCGATCCGGGCCACCTCCCGGCTGAACCGGGCCCTGTCCTTCAACTGCTCCGTATTCAGATAGCGGACCTTGGACCGCTGCAGCATCTCCACCTCCGGCGGATCCAGATTCCGGCCGTCGGACAGCAGGCAGTCCTCCTGTCGAAAAGGAGGCGCCAGACCCACAGCCTCCTGCCATTGGGGCAGGCTGTTGCCCCAGCAGACCCCGAAGGGCATGCCGCCGATCATGCCCGATACCGAGGTGTCCGGCGTGTTCAGATCTCCGTGGGCGTCCAGCCAGATCAATCCCAGCCGTTTTCTGGGGAAGGCCTGCCGAAGGGCGCCGGCCAGGGCCACCGCGGGCCCGCAGTTGCCTCCGACCATCAGCAAGCGATCACCCCTTTTTAGGGCTTCCGCCGCCCGATTGGCGATCACTTTTCCCAGGGCCATCTGGGATTCAAAGGTGTCGCTGTCGGAAGGATAGTTTTCGTGGTCGTAGCTTGCGACCACCAGGTCCACGGGCAGTCCGGCGGTCTCGTAAAGCTTTTCCTCTTTGTACAGGTCCAGCTCCCTGGGCCCGGGGGCGTACACCGTGGCATCGTAGGGGACCTCGATGACGGTCAGTTTTTCCTTTTCCATGAAGCGCTCCTTTCTTTTTTTAATTATAGCACAGAACCTTTTCGCGCAAGAAAAAACCGGGGCCGAAGAAAAAGAAAACGCCCGTTCCGGCGGATCTCCTCCGCCGGCGCCGGGCGCCTTCTTCACAATATTTTCAACCCCTTTTGAAAGGATATTGGCTTATTGATCTTCTGTTTTCGACTGTTCCTTCTTCGCGATTTTAGCGGCCCGATGGGCTTTGCGGTCCTCGTTCCAGCCGCGGAGCGACAGTGCTCTGTCCGGCCTGTGCCTGCGGACCCATTTGGCGCCCAGGATCAGCAGACCCAGCAGGATCAAGAGCGCCACCAGGTTGTAGGCGATCCACAGGGCGATCCCCTGGAGGGAATCCGCGAAATGGCCCAGTCCTTCCTTGAGGCTGCGCAGGAGCGAGGGGAAGAATCCCTCCGCGTCGTCCACGCCGCCGCTCAGGCGCTCCACCTGGGTCATGGAAATATTCACCGTGGCATAGCCTACCAGGCTGTCGTAGCGGTTCAGGGTGGAAGTGTGCCAGTCGATCTCGTACTGGGTGTTGGCGATGGAATTCTCCAGCTCGATGATGTCGCTCAGGGCATCGGCCTTTTCCAGCAGGGCCGTCAGCCGGTCCAGCTTCGTGCGAAGGGTGTTCAGCCGGGTCTCCGCGTCGAAGTATTCCATGCCGATGTCGGTGACGGAACGGTTGATGCTCACCACGTGGCAGGTGTTGCCCACCGCGGTCAAAAAGAGTTCATACTTCTCGGAGGGAATCCTGACCGTGTAGCTTCCGCTCATGTTCGCCCCGTCGGAATAGTAGCCGCCCCGATCCACATAGGAATATTCGAAGTAGCCGCCCATGCCCTCCAGCAGCGCCGTCAGATCCTTTTCGGCCTTTTCGTAGTCCGTGGTCTGCAGGTTCAGCTGGGCCGTGTACACCAGCTTGACGTTTTCCCCGTAGCGGCGGAAAGGATCGCTGCTGCCGCCGGCGGGCAGCGTCGCGGCCTCGTCGGAGACCTTGTCCCCCATCTCCAGACCGTCCTTGCCGAAGCCCAGCGCGGGAGCCTGGCCGCTTTGCTCGTATTCGGGCGAGCCGGGAATGGCCGTTTCCTCCAGCGCCTGGTTCGAGGAGGAGCCGCAGCCCCCCAGCAGCGTGAGGGCCAGCAGCAGGACGCTGAGGGCCAGAGCCGTTTTTCTTTTATATGCATTTCCTGTGAACATTCCTGTTTCCTCCCGCCTTTCCGGCGCATCATTCTGTCTATGTACTCTTTAGACGACCGTAGGCAAAAAAAAGTTCCCCGGCCGGGGCCGGGGAACGCTGCCTTTTATCCGATGGTGGAGCCGCCGTCCAGCACCAGGTTGGTGCCGTTGGCGTAGGATGCCTTCGAGGAGGTCAGGTAGTACATCCCCTCGGCGATCTCCTCCGGCGTGCCGGCCCGGCCCATGGGACTGGTGCTGAAGTAGGCCGAAGGGTCGCCGCCGCTTTTCTTGGCATAATTCTCCAGGATCTGGGCCATCATCTTCGTGTCCACCCAGCCCGGCGACACGCTGTTGATCCGCACGCCGGTGTCCGCGTTTTCGCTGGCCACGTTCTTGGTGAGCCCGATGGTGGCCCACTTGGAGGAGCCGTAGCCGCTCTCCAGTTCGTAGCCCCGGATCCCCGAGGAAGAGCCGGTGTTCACGATGGCGCCGCTCTTTTGCGCCTTCATGGCCGGAAGCACGTACTTCATGGTCAGGAAGGTGCCGTACACATTGGTCTCGTAGCAGGCCTTAAAGTCCTCGTAGCTGTAGTCTTCGGTCAGGACCGCGGGGCCGC
This sequence comes from uncultured Oscillospiraceae bacterium, assembly GCA_964501635.1. Lineage (GTDB taxonomy): Bacteria > Bacillota > Clostridia > Peptostreptococcales > Anaerovoracaceae > UBA10908. Next base: position 19,257 of record CAZCTS010000015.1, read on the forward strand.
CCACTCCGGCGGTGTTGATCAGGACGTCGATGCGGCCCAATCGATCCAGGGTCTCCTGCACGGCGCCCTTTACATAGGCTTCGTCGCTCACATCCCCGGCAAACAGGAGGCAGCGTTCTTCCGGAAACCCGATCTCCCGGCGCAGCGCTTCCAGTTTTTCGGCGCTCCGCCCCAGCAGGGCCAGACGGGCCTGGTCCTTTGCATAGCGCAAGGCGCAGGCTTTCCCGATGCCGCCGGTGGAGCCGGTGATCATCACCACTTTGTCTTTGAATTCCATCTCTCTTCTCCTTTGTTAAAACTTGGCTAAAAATGTCTTGAGGCGCTCCTGGGCCTTGGCCAGATCGCTGATCAGAAAATATTCTTCCGGGGAATGGGGGTTTTCGTAGGGGCAGGCCAGGGCAATGATCTCCACATCGGGCATATGCCGGCAGAAAATGCCTGTTTCCAGAGTGCCCTGGGACACCGTCAGCGGGTAGTCCCCGTAGACCTCCTCCGCCAGTTCCATCAGATGGTCGCCCACGCAGAATTCCCAGTGGGGGATGTCGTAGCCCAGCTCGGTGCGAACATCCAGCAACTGGCAAAGGCGGCGCACCTTGTCCAGCAGATAGTACTTCCGGTTTTCCATAAAGCTGCGGATCAGGATGGTCAGGTACATTTCCGTCTCTTCCGTCTCCACCACGCCCACATTGGAGGTGCTCTCCATGCAGCCTTCGTAGACCCGGTGCCGGGTAAAGACTCCGTCGGGCAGGAGCAGGATCAAACTGCGCAGCCGCTGGGCGGTGGCCGCATCCATGGCCTGGGCGAATTCGGGGGACGCCTCCTGCAGGGTGAGCGTGACCCCCGGGTCCCGGTGCTCCAGCTCGTATTGATAAGTCTTCAGCTGGCGGGCGCACACTTCCTGCACTATATTTGCATATTCCGGAGCAAAGGCCAGGGTGGCGGAAGCGTCCCGCGCATAAGCCGACGACAGACCCCGGCCGCCCTGCATGTAGATCAGCTGGTAGGGCATCTCCTTCTCCAGCTCCAGGAGGACCCGGTTGACCATCATGATCGCGTTGCCCCGCTCCAGCATGGAATTCTGTCCCGTGTGACCTCCGGTGAGGCCGCCGACGCAGACCTTCATCACCCGACTGCCCGCCGGGATGGGCTGGGTGCCCTTGTCGAAGCGCATCTTGTATTCCAGCTCGCCGCTGCCGGCGATCATCCTTGCCCGGGAATCCAGATTGATCATGGTCTTGCCCTTCAGCTGGGCGCAGTCGAAGTTCCAGGCCCCCTTCATGTCGGTCTCCTCGTCCACGGTGAACAGGGCCTCGATGGGGGGATGAGCCAGGCTGTCGTCTTCCAGGATGGCCATGATCTGGGCCACGCCGATGCCGTCGTCGGCCCCCAGGGTGGTGCCCGTGGCCATCACCTTGTCTTCGCCCACGATCCGCAGCCGCAGCGGATCGCTCTCGAAGCGGTGGGCGCTGCCCGGCTCCTTCTCGCAGACCATGTCCATGTGGGCCTGCAGGATCACGGTCGGGCGATCCTCCCGGCCCGGGCTGGCGGGTTTGCGGACCAGCACGTTGTCCGTTTCGTCCCGGAGGACTTCCAGGCCCAGTCCCCGGGCCCACCGGACCAGGTATTCGCTGATGGACTTCATGGCGCCGGGCACCCGTGGGATCTGGGAGATATCGTAGAACTTCCGCAGCGCGCCGGCGGGCTCCCGGTTTTGGAACAATTCCTCAAATGTCATTTCGGACCTCCTGCTTTCATTGGATCTCATGTCATTCGCTATTGAAATATTATAGCACAGATCCCGCTTCCGATGCCAGGCTTCGGGCTGTCTGGAGCATGATCGCGCACTCCAGCCGCTTCTTGAACAAGCGGCAGCCTAACTCGTAGACGCCCAGAATGCTGCCCGTGGCGTGGTAGGCGTTGGCGGCGCAGCCGCCGGAGCAGTAGAGCTGGGCCCAGCAGTCCCGGCACTCCGGCCGGGCATAGGCGTTGCAGCGGCGGAACTCCTGCTGCATCGCTTCTCCGGTGACCCCGGTCCACACATCTCCCATGCGAAAGGCTTCCTCCCCCACGAACTGGTGACAGGGATAAAGCTCTCCGGCGGGCGTCACGGCCAGGTACTCGCTGCCCGAACCGCAGCCGCTGATGCGCTTGTGGATGCAGGGCCCGCCGGCCAGGTCCAGCATGTAATGGTAGAATACGATGGGTTTGCCCGCTTTTTCACGGGCCAGCATTTCCTTCGCCAGGAGCTCGTATTGGGCAAACAGGACCGGCAGGTCCTCTTCCCTCAGCGCCGCGGGATCTTCGGGACTGCAGACCACCGGCTCCATGCTCAAGGACGAAAAGCCCAGGTCCGCCATGTGGAACAGATCCTCGGTAAAGTCCGGGTTCCGGTGGGTGAACGTGCCCCGCATATAGTAAGCCCCCTCCCCCCGGGTCTCCGCAAAGCGCTGAAACCTGGGGACGATCGTGTCGTAGCTGCCCCGGCCCTCCACGGTTTTCCGCAGGGCGTCGTGGATCTCTTTTCGCCCGTCCAGGCTCAGGACCACGTTGTATATTTCCCGCCTGGAAAATTCCATGACCTCCTCGTCCAGGAGCATGCCGTTGGTGGTCAAGGTAAAGCGGAATCTTTTCTTCTCAGCGGCTTCCAGGCTTCTGGCATAGGCCACGATCTGCTTGCAGACGTCCCAGTTCAGCAGGGGCTCTCCGCCGAAGAAGTCCACTTCCAGGTTGACCCGGCTGCCCGAGCGGGCCACCAGAAAATCGATGGCCTGCTTGCCCACTTCGAAGCTCATGAGCGCCCGGGGCCCGTGGTAGCGTCCCTGGGCCGCAAAGCAGTAGCTGCAGTCCAGGTTGCAGGCGTGGGCCACGTGGAGGCACAGGGCTTTCAGCACCGGCTCTCCCCGGGGGGCTGTTTCAGCCAGGCTCCCAAAGGGATCCGGGGAGAAGAGCTTGCCTTCCGAATCCAGTGCCTCGATCTCCCGGATGCAGGCCCGGATCTCCGCCTCGCTCAGCCCGGGCTGGTCCCCGAAGTCCGCAAGGATCCTCTCTGTGATCTCTTCCGCCGTATGCGCGGGGTACAGGGAGACGATGGCGTAGGCCACTTCGTCCATTGCGTGCACGGACCCGCTGCAGGTGTCCAGCACGATGTTGTATTCGTTCAGTTTGTATTGATGCACCATTGGATTTGCTCCTGCGTAAAAATGCCGCCCCGGAAGGCGGCACTGCTGTTTGGATCTACTTCTTTTTGTTTTCGCACTGCTGGTTGGCGATCCCGCAGGAAGTCTTGCAGGCCGACTGGCAGGAGGTCTGACATTCCCCGCAGCCGCCCTCCGCCGCGCTTTTGCGCAGATCCCGGGTCTGAATGGTTTGAATACGCTTTTTCATCCTCGTCCTCCTGATTGGGCCGTTCTTTCCGGCGGATCGAATTTCTGCCTCCGGCTCACGTGGGATATCTTATCACTTTCCCGGGTTTTGTCAACGAAAACCCGGGAAAGCTGGAGGTTTTATTCGTGGAGGAGCAGCTCCGTCACATCGGGTCTGGAATAGTGGCCGCAGGGGTCGAACTCCATGCGGGAGCGAGCCGCCTCGTCGGGGTCGATATCGGCGTAGATGATGCACTCCTTGTCCCAGACGGGCTGGGTGACGTAGTGTCCGTAGGGGTCGATCACCGCGGAGCCGCCGTTGCAGGGCGCAAAAGGAAGCTCGGCGATCTGCCCGGGGGCCGGTCCGTGGTAGTTGTCCGGATACATCTCCTTGGTAAAGTACTGGTTGACGTGGAACACGAAGCAGCGGCCCTCGATGGCGATGTGCTGGATGGTGGCGTGCCACTCCGGGTTGTTGTTGGTGTTGGGACAGAGGTAGAGCGTTACCCCTTTCATATAGAGAGCGGTCCGGGCCAGGGGCATGTAGTTTTCCCAGCAGATCAGGGCGCCCATTTTTCCGAAGGGAGAATCCACCACGGGGAAGAAGTCCTGATGGGCTTCGCCCCAGATGAGCCGCTCGGCGCCGGTGGGCTTCAGCTTGCGGTGGTTGCAGAGCAGCTCCCCTTCCGGCGAAAAGATCATATTGGAGCAGTACAGCGTGCCGCTGTCCCAGTCCCGTTCCGTGTAGCCGATGCTCACATAGGCCCCGGCGTCCTTGGCGGCGGCGCCGATCTTTTCCGTGTCGGCGCTGGGGCAGAGCACGGAATTGTCATAATAGATCTTCCAGTCGTCCCGGCAGGCTTCCGTCCGGGAGCCCACGGTGAACCCGTAGGTGAGCCCATAGGGATAGCACGGGATCAGGGATTCGGGAAATACGATGAGCTCCGCGCCGTTTTCTCCGGCTTCCCGGATCTGGCCGCAGACCTTTTCGATGGTGGCGTCCTTGTCGAACATCACCGGCGTGGCCTGGACCAGGGCCACCCGTAAATTCTTTTTCAGATCTTTCATGTTTCCTCCTTGGGCAGAAATCTTCTTTTATGATATCATAAATCCGAAGATCCGCAAGCGCATCCCGCCATTCCGGCCAGCGGCCCGGCAGACATAGCCGGATGCCGGCCTGTACAGAAGAACAGGAGAAACGCCATGCTGCAGCACACCAGAGCCTCCGACCCCCAGCTCTACGGACTCGTGGAAAAGGAGCTCCGCCGTCAGGAGAAGAACATCGAGATGATCGCCTCCGAAAGCACCGCTCCCCTGGAGATCCTGGAGCTTTCCGGCAGCGTCTTCACCAACAAGACCCTGGAAGGCCTTCCGGGCGCCCGGTATCAGGCCGGCAGCGGCGTGGCCGACGAGGTGGAACGCCTGGCCTGGGAAAGGGCCAAAGCCCTCTTCGGCGCGGACCACGTGAACATCCAGACCTATTCGGGTTCTTCGGCCAACTATTCGGTCTTCGCTTCGGTGCTGGAGCCGGGCGACAAGATCCTGGCCATGAGTCTGGACCAGGGCGGGCATCTGACCCACGGATCCCCGGCCAACTGGACCGGCAAGATCTACCGCCACGCCTTCTATGGCTGCGACCGGGAAAACGGCACGCTGGACTACGAGGAGCTGGAAAGACTGGCCCGGGAGGAAAAACCCAGAATGATCCTCTGCGGCGGCAGCTCCTATCCCCGTCTGATCGATTACGAGCGGATCGGCCGGATCGCAGCGGAAGTGGACGCTGTGTCCCTGTGCGACATGGCCCACATCGCGGGGCTGGTGGCGGCCAAAGTGATCCCCAGCCCGATCCCATGGATGGACTTCGTTTCGTCATCCACCACCAAGACCTTCTGTTCGGCCCGAAGCGGCATGGTCTTCTGCAAGGAGAAATACGCGAAGGCGCTGGACAAGGGCACCTTCCCAGGCAGCATGGGCTCCATGCACTTCAACACCATGGCGGCCAAGTGCTGGAGCTTTGGCTACGCCGCCACGCCGGCCTTCCGCTCGATCATGGCGCGGGTGCTGAGCAACGCCAAATATCTGGCCGCCCGGCTCCAGGAGGAGGGCTTTTCCCTCGTGAGCGGCGGCACGGACAACCACATGATCATCCTGGACCTGCGCAACAAGGGGGTGACGGGGCGGACCGTTCATTACGCCCTGGACGAAGCGGGCATCACCGCCAGCAAGCAGCTGATCCCCTTCGACCCCGAAAAGCCCTGGATCACCAGCGGCCTTCGCATCGGCCTCACTTCTGTCACTCAGAGAGGCCTGGGAGAGCCGGAGCTGGACGTGATCGCCGGCTTGATCCGGCGTGTGGCCGCCGCGCCCGAAGATGCGGCCAACCTGGCGGCCTGCCGCCGGGAGGCGGAGGCCCTGATTGCGAACTTTCCCTTATATCCGCCGGGAAGCTTTGAGGACTGACGTCCAAAGCTCACCGGACGGATCTGCCATAAAAATGCCCGGCTTCTCTGCATGACTTATGCCGC
>CAZCTS010000016.1:0-8379 GCA_964501635.1 uncultured Oscillospiraceae bacterium
CCTACTACCAGATCGGGGATGTCTTTGTGAGCGCCTCCCGAAGCGAGACCCAGGGATTGGCCACGCTGGAAGCCCTGGCCAGCGGGGTGCCCTCCCTTTGCCGCAAGGATCCTTCTTTGGACAATGTGATCCGGAACGGAGTGAACGGCTGGCAGTACGAATCCTTCGAGGATTTTCGGGATCAGCTGGACGGGCTGCTTCAGAAAGAAGGACCTTTTCAGCTCGTTGCAGCAGGAGCGGGAGCCTCGGAAAGCCGCGGCGGTTCTTATATAGAGTTTGCCAGAAAGGTGGAGGCGGTCTACGTCAAATACTACGATTCCGGGGTGTCGGCCAAGGGAAAGGGGATGCCCAGAGCTTCGTATTTGCCTGCGCAGAGCTTTTGGAACGGCAACAGGTCCAGCATCTCCAGGTTGGAGTAGCGCGCCGCCATCCGGCGGATCTCTTCGGTGTACGAAGGATCGGCGGTAAGCCCGGGCACCACCACGTGACGGATCCAGAGAGGGATCTGTTTTTTTTCGGTGAGCGCAAGAAAGTCGAGCACCTGGTCCAGCCGGCCGCCGGTGTATCGCAGGTAGTCGGCGGCCGTGGTGAACTTCAGGTCGCACAGGACCAGGTCCGTCACGGAGAGGAGGGCTTCGGCGCCGGCCATGTCGCCGATGCCCGAGGTGTCCAGGGCGGTGTGGAGCCCTTCCTGCCGCAGGCGGGCGAAGAGTTCGGTCACGAAAGGCGCCTGCAGGAGGGGCTCCCCGCCGGAGACCGTCACGCCGCCGGATCGGATATAAGCCTTGCAGCGGAGGATATTTTCCATCACCTGGTCCACGGTGTAGGATCCTCCCCCGCCAGGCTCCCAGGTCTCCGGGTTGTGGCAGTAGACGCAGCGCAAGGGGCAGCCCTGCATAAAAACCACGTAGCGAAGGCCCGGGCCGTCCACGGCGCCCAGGCTCTGGAACTGGTTGATCCGGCCGGTCCGCATGGCTACATCGCCTCGTGGAAGGTCCGGGCGATGATCTCCTTCTGGTGGAGCCGGGACAGCTTCACGAAGTTCACCGCATAGCCCGACACTCGCACCGTCAGATTGGGGTAGTCCTCCGGGTTTTCGTAGGCGGCCTGGAGCTGGACCCTGTTCAGAACGTTCACGTTGATGTGGTGGGCCCGGCATGCAAAATAAGCGTCCAGGATCGCCACCAGGTTGGCGTGACGGGTTTCTTCGTTTTTGCCAAGGGCGCCCGGAACGATGGAAAAAGTGTTGGAGATGCCGTCCCGGCAGAGTTCGTAGGGCAGCTTGGCCACGGAGTTGAGGGAGGCCAGGGCGCCGTGGGTCTCCCGGCCGTGCATGGGATTGGCTCCCGGAGCAAAGGGCGCCCCCGCTTTTCTTCCGTCGGGGGTGGCGCCGGTTTTCTTGCCGTAGACCACGTTGGACGTGATGGTCAGGATCGAGAGGGTGTGCTCCGCATTTCGGTAGGTGGGGTTCTTTTTGAGTTCATTCAAAAACAATTCAATCTGCTCAACGGCGATCCGGTCCACCCGGTCGTCGTCGTTGCCGAAGGCCGGGTAAGGACCCTCGGTCTGGAAATCCACGATGAGCCCCTCCCGGTTGCGGATCGGCTTTACCCTGGCGTGCTTGATGGCGGAAAGAGAATCGGCCAGCACGGAAAGGCCCGCCGCGCCAAAGGCCATGTAGCGGTGGACGCAGGTGTCGTGCAGGGCCATTTGGGTCTTCTCGTAGGCATATTTGTCGTGCATGTAGTGGATCATGTTCATGGCCGTCACGTAGGTGCTGGCCAGCCAGGTCCGGTAAAAGCGCATCTGTTCCAGCACCTCTTCGTAATCCAGATATTCTCCCTTGCAGGCTTCCCGGACAGGGGCCACCTGGGCGCCGCTCCCTTCGTCTCTCCCGCCGTTCAGGCTCAGCAGCAGCAGTTTGGCGATGTTGGCCCGGGCGCCGAAGAATTGCATTTCCTTGCCCACCCGCATGGCCGACACGCAGCAGGCGATGGCGTAGTCGTCTCCGTACAGCGGCCGCATCAGGTCGTCGTTTTCGTATTGGATGGAACTGGTTCGGCAGGAGACGGCGGCCGCATACTTTTTAAAGGCCTCCGGCAGGCTTTCCGACCACAGCACCGTCAGGTTCGGTTCGGCGGAGCAGCCCAGGTTGTGGAGGGTGTGCAGGATGCGGAAGGAGTTTTTCGTCACTAATGTGCGGCCGTCTTCCCCGGTGCCGCCGATGGCCTCCGTGATCCACATGGGATCCCCGGCAAAGAGCTCGTTGTACTCCGGCGTCCGAAGGTGTCTGGCCATCCGGAGCTTGATCACAAAGTGGTCCATCAGCTCCTGGGCCCGGGCTTCGTCCAGGGCGCCCGTCTCCAGATCCCGCTCGATATAGATATCCAGGAATGTGCTCACCCGCCCCAGGCTCATAGCCGCGCCGTTCTGCTCCTTGATGGCGCCCAGATAAGCAAAGTACAGCCACTGGAAGGCTTCCAGGGCGTTTTCCGCAGGGCGGGCGATGTCAAAACCGTATAGAGCGGCCATTTCTTTCAGCTTTCCCAGAAAAGCGATCTGCTGATACAGCTCTTCCAGCTGGCGGAGACTGTCCCCCTCCGCGGCCTCGGCCCCCAGCGCCTTCTTGTCTTCCTTCTTTGCCGCGATCAGCGCGTCCACCCCGTAGAGCGCCACCCGCCGGTAGTCGCCGATAATCCGGCCCCGGCCGTAAGCGTCGGGCAGCCCGGTGATCAGCCCGGACTTTCGGGCGGTTTTGATGTCTTCGCTGTAGATGCGAAAGACCCCGTCGTTGTGGGTCGTCCGGTAGGTGAACTCCTTTTCGATCTTGTCCGACAACCGGTATCCGTAGGCCTCGCAGGCCTCCCGGGTCATTTTGACGCCGCCGAAGGGGTTGACGCCCCGGCGGAGCGGCATATCGGTCTGCAGCCCGGCGATCAGTTCCAGCTCCCGGTCCAGATACCCCGGACCATAACTGGTAAGGGAACTGACCGTTTCCGTGTCGATATCCAGGACGCCCCCGGCGCTTCGTTCCTGTTCCAGCAGGTCCCTCAGCTTTTCCATCAGCTTGCCGGTCCGAGAGGTGGGGCCCGCAAGAAATCCCTCGTTTCCATTGTAAGGGCGGTAGTTCCGCTGGATAAAATCCCGCACGTCGATCCCGCTTTTCCACGGACCTTCTTTAAAAAGCTCCCAGGCCTTGAAATCCATCTTGTCCATCCTCCGCATCCTGTGTCCACAGAGCAAGCGCGGGTCCTGTCAAAAAACAAAAAGGACAATATCCGGTTACCCAAACATTGCCCAGACGGTCGGCGCTTCCAAAGCTTCATTCCCCCGTGGTTCCCCACGATCATCCGTCAGTAATGAAGCTTGCTATCATTCAAATATAAAGCGATTCTAATGCAAAGTCCTTCTTTTGTCAAGAGAGTACCGATGATCTTTCACCTCGGGCAGCGTCCGTTTGATGAGTTTTTGGATGTCCCGGAGCAGAGGCTTTTCTTCGGAATCGCAGAAGGCGATGGCTTTGCCGCCCAGGCCCGCTCTTCCGGTTCGGCCGATCCTGTGGATGTAGGTTTCGGGCACCTCGGGCAGGTTGTAGTTGATCACGTGGGAAAGCTCTTCGATATCCAGTCCCCGGGCCGCGATGTCCGTGGCGACCAGGATCCGTGTCTTTCGCTCTTTAAAGTTGCTCAGCGCCAGCTGCCGGTTGCTTTGGGATTTGTTTCCGTGGATGGCGGCGGACACGAACCCTCTTCGGGTCAGGTCCTTGACGATCCGGTCGGCGCCGTGCTTGGTGCGGGAAAAAATCAGAACAGAATCGTAGGGATTTTCCTGAAGCAGGTCGACCAGCAGGTTGGTCTTGTCGTTTTTCTCTACGAAATAGACTTCCTGCTCGATGATGTCGATGGGCGAGAACTTGGGCTGGATGGCGATTTTGACCGGATTTTTAAGGATCGTGTCCGCCAAGGCGCCGATCTCCTCGGGCATGGTGGCCGAAAAGAACATGGTCTGCCGTTCCTTGGGGATGTAGCGGATGATGCGCTTGACGTCCTGAAGCATGCCCATGTCCAGCATCTGGTCGGCTTCGTCCAGAACGAACTGCTCCACTTGCCCCAGGTCGATAAAGCCCTGGTTGATCAGGTCCAGCAATCTTCCAGGCGTAGCCACCAGGATGTCGATGCCCCTCTGCAGTTGTTTTGTTTGGGGGTTTTGGGGGACTCCGCCGAAGATCACAGCGGTCCGAAGATCCAGGTTGACGCCGTAGGCATTGAAGGACTCGGCGATCTGCAGGGCGAGCTCTCTGGTGGGCGCCACGACCAGAGCTTTGATCTTCCGCTGGCCCTTTTGGCATGCCCGCTCCTTGTACAGCTTTTGCAGGATGGGAACGGCAAAAGCCGCGGTCTTTCCGGTGCCCGTCTGGGCGCAGCCCAAAAGATCCGAACCTTCCATCAGGGGCGGGATGGCCTGGATCTGTATGGGGGTGGCTTCCTGGTATCCCTGGGCTTTCAGGGCCTTCAGGATGGGTTCGATAATGGGTAGTTCGTTAAACAACAATTTGTTTCTCCTCTTGATTTATATGATTTTGAAAAGCCGCGCAGCGGCTTTTATCTGTGAGATCTTGCAGGCCGCCCGGCGGCCTCTGCGCATGCGTTTGGATGTGTGGAATTCAGCGGGTGAGCTATAAGATCATTCCACAAAAAAATATTATAACACACATATATTAATAAAGATAGTCCTTTCTGTCGCAGGGCAGCACAAGAAGGGGGCGATGCAGCGGAAATTATACAGGTTCGGCCATAAACAGAGGTTGCCTGTATAACTTCTGCCTGTGAGAAGGCTTCGCCGAAATCGAAAAGCCGAAATACCTTAAAAAATTATACAGAATCAACTGAGATCAGCGATTTTCTGTATAATCTTATCGATTTGATCGCCGAATAGGAGCTGTTTACCCGGGATTTCGCCGAAATGGCAGCCAATTTCGCCGTCGGCGCACATATTTTATACAGAAACTGCCTGAAAGTTGATTTCCGGTATAACTTGAGGCTTCGCGCTGTCGTCCAAGGTTGATTTGGTGGAAGAGAAGGGCGGAGAGGGCCCGAATTCTCAACAACGCGATCTTGTTCTTCTCGTTCGGGCCCGATTCTTATACAGGAAGGACCTGGAATAGGGATTTCCTGTATAACTTCAAGCTGCTGGCGAATTTCGCCAATATCAAAAGCTCCTTTGCGCATAAAGCGGGACCGGATCCGATTATACCAAAAGAGTGCGTAGAATCCGGTCGATGCGAGCGGCGTTAAAAGGTTGCAGCTGCGATTCATAAGTGGCGATCAGATTCTTAAACGGAAGAATGCCGGCTTCCGCATAATAGCGCAGTTTGTCGCAGGCGTGCTGCCGATAAGTCTCGTCATCCATCATTCCGAAATGCTCCCAATAGAAGATCTGATGGTCAGACCGGCGCAGGATGGTAAAATCCGGAAAAAACAGTTTGTCGTCGATGGGAAGGGGCGCTTCATATCGGAACGGGATCCGGCGAGCGTCCAGCATGGCGGCGATCAGGGATTCAGATTTTGATCGCACCGGCAATCCCTGGGGTGAGCGATAGATCAAATGATCCGGATAGGGCGGATGCGCATTGGTCTCTTCGGAAAGCCAGGTCCGAACGGCAGCGTCCCTTTCTCTCGCTTGAACCGCTGCCGGCGATCGTTGCGGATCCTGCCGATAAACCGCCGGCAGGCTTGCCCAGATATCGGAAGGATCGTAGGGTGTGTATTCAGCTAGAAATTCTTCTGCGGCCAGGACATTGCGGCTCAGCAGCTTCGCCGCAGCCCGGCAATATGCTTTTTGCGTAAGGGCTGATCGGATCGAGGCGTCTTTGGAGGAAAGGTAGCGCTGCTTTTCGGACCGGCTTCCTTCGGTTTGTTCAGACGGCAGATATTGATATTGGTAGTAGTACTGTTTGCCCCTGACCGTTTTGCAGCAAAGGCTGCCGGCCGGGAGCGAAGGCAGTTCCCGGCGGATCTTGTCGAGCAGCTGGCGGTTGAGGGCCAGGTCTGCGTTGACCTTCTCGCAGACATCGTTTGAATTCATCAGGGAGATCCTTTCGCGCCTCCGGCGCGCCCAGTCAACAGGCATGGGAAGTGGCAGGTGACCATATATGGTAAAAATTGGTAATTTAAGAATATCGCAGTCCTGCGGCAAAGTCAAGATGACAAAGGGCAGGGGGAAATGAATAAGAGACGCACCGCTTCCTATACTGTGCATTTTATTTTCCGGTGTGATATGATAATAAATAAAAGTGTAGCTATGGGGAAGTACATCTGGCGCACCCCGCCGGCTGACAGGGGTTTGCCGGTCGCCGGCAAGGAAGCATGGAGGAGAAAATGCAGGATAAGATCTATCATCTGCTGCAGGACCTGACGGCCATCGGCAGCGTCAGCTGCGTGGAGGGCGAGCCGGAAGCCGCCCAGTTCATTTATGACTATTTTAGGGGGATGCCCTATTTTAAGGCGCATCCGGACCATGCAGGTTTGTATGCCGTTCCGGGCGACGCCCTGGGACGCACGGTGCCCTATGCCTTTATCCGGGGAAACAGTCCGAAAACGGTAGTGATCATGGGCCACTTCGACGTGGTGGGCACCGAGGATTACGGCGAGGCCGAGCCTCTGGCCTTTTCCGTGGGCGAGGCCCTGGAGAAGGCGTTGGCGGCCAAAGCGCTGCCGGCGGACGCCCGGGCGGACATGGATTCCGGGGAATGGATCTTTGGCCGGGGCGTGGCGGACATGAAGGGCGGCCTGGCGGTGAACATGATCCTGATGGAGGGCTATGCGGGGCAGGCCATGGCCGGCGAACTGCCTGGGAGTCTGTTCTTTATGGGCGTGCCCGACGAGGAATCCTATTCGGCCGGCATGCGGGCCGGCGTCACTCTGCTGAGCGATTGGAAGGCCGCCCACGGTCTGGACCTGCGCCTCCTGATCGACCCGGAGCCCAGCAACGTGACAACACAGGGCAAGCAGATCCTGGACATCGGCTCCGTGGGCAAGACCATGCCCGTGGTGATGGTCCAGGGCGTCACGGCTCACGTGGGCAGCCGTTTCAACGGCATTTCTCCCTTTGGGATCCTGTCCCGCATCGAGCTGAAGACAGAAGAAAGCCTGGCCTTTACGGACAGCTTCCGGGGAGAGGCCACCATGCCGCCAAGCTGGGCCAGCCTCCGGGACCGGAAGGACGTCTACGACGTGTCCATCCCCTATCGGGCCGCCGGCTATATGACGGTGCTGAGCTTTACGACCACGCCGGACCAGATCCTGGAAAAGCTGCGGGAAATCTCCCTGGAGGCTTTCAGCGAGGCCGTGGCAGCCTTGGATGCCCTCTATCAAGGGTTCAAGCCTTTGAGCGCATTTGCCGAAAAAGAGAAGATCTATTATGAGCCGCTGGTCTTAACCTTCGCGGAGCTCAAGAAAAAACTGAAGGAAGAAAAGGGCGAGGCCTTTGAAGACTTCTACAGGGGCGCTTACGGCGAGACAGCCAAAAGGATCGGCGCCGGAAAGGTGAACTACCAGAACGGCACCGTGGAGCTGATGGAAAAAATCCTGAACTTCGCCGACTTCAAGCAGCCCCTGGTCCTCCTGGGCTTTGCCCCGCCCTACTACCCCGCCGTGAACAGCGACCTGATCCCCGGCCGGGAAGACGCCGGCAGCCGGGTCTTCGAAAAGGCCCGGGAACTGTCCCTGGGGCAGTTCGGCCAGGAACTGGTCCTGGAAAACTACGCCATGGGGATCTCGGACCTGAGCTACTGCGCCATGGACCACCCCTTCGACCCCGAGGCCTATTCGGACAACACGCCGATCTGGGGCGAGCTGTACGACATCGACTTTGCCGGCATCGCCGACCTGAACCTGCCCTGCATCATCTACGGCCCCATGGGTCGGGGCTTCCACCAGTGGACCGAGCGCGTCCACAAAAAGAGCCTGCTGGAAGTGACTCCGAAGGTCACGGCGCAGCTGATCGAGGCCCAGTGGAACTGACCGGCAGACCGGTCTCAAACCGCTTGAATTTGCTCTTGTCCGCCGGGAGCGCAAGCTTCTGGAATTCGATGGAAAGCGGAACATCTTGAATATCGAAGCGCGACAACTCATCCGGGATCCTCTTGAGCAGGGCGTCCCGGATCTCTTTTTGCGCCTCCGGGCCGGAGGGCCCGTCGATCAGGATCTGCAGTCCGTGTTCGCCCTGGATCACTTTGAATTCCCGGATCAGGTCGCTTTCGGTGATGATGAATCGGCTGAAGAGGTCGGGGAAGACGTGCTGCCGACGGCCTTGCCGGTTTGTGAAATAGAGGACGTCGTCGTGCCGGCCGATCACATGGTCGATCACCCGGAAGGCGCT
>CAZCTS010000016.1:8479-25062 GCA_964501635.1 uncultured Oscillospiraceae bacterium
TGATAGATCTCGATCACTTTGGCCCCGAAGCCGCTGCGGAAGCGCTCCTTGTCCTCCGCCGTCAGGACCTCCGCATAGCTGACGATGGTGTCGAGGGGGGCAAGGATCCGGCTCCGATGGGGAAGGAGAATGCGAAGCATGCTGGGCGGCGCCATCAACACGTTGATACGTTCGGTGTTGATCGCATCGAGGATCGCGTCCACCTCGGCCATGGTGCTCATATATTTCAGGGACAGAAAAGGGGAGCGGATATCGGCAAAGCCCTGGCTGAAGACCCGGAGAAGAAAGAGGATCCGAAAGGGAAGGTTCTTTAAAGGGATGCCGCTTCGGGCCAGAAACACGAAGGGAAGCCGGCGGGTCATCTCTTTGGGCGTGATATAGAGTCCTTTGTTTCCGCTGGTGCCGCTGGACAGGCCGACGACATATTTGTTGTCGAAATAGCCGGTGTAATCCCTGTCCCGCTCCTTCTGCAGGGCAAACGCCATCACCGCTTCCCGGTCGAGGCCGCAGGTGTTCAGGCCGCTAAAGTTGCGCATCATGATTTCTTTATTGATGACGGGAAGGGACAAGAAGTCGTCCGTAAGTCCGCGATACAAATCCCGATAAAACGGACTGCGCGCGATGGCATGATCCACAAGCTGCCGAAGCTCCTTTTGCTGATACTGTCGGATCTCTGCGCTGCTGAAGCTGTAAAAATGCCGCCGCAGCCTTGCGTAATCGGCGATCCCCTGCAGAAGGTTCATCGGATCTGACCCCGCAGTTTGGCGCCCTTGGTGCTGCTGCCCCCGCGGTCGATCCACCGGACGTACCAATACTCCAGACCCCAGCGGTAGGAAGTCCGCTGCCAGAATATCAGGAAAACGCCCCACAGGATGGCCAGGGTGACGCCGTAGACCAGGGACTGGCCGATGGACAAGGACAGCTCCGGCCAGATCAGAAGCATTGACCGGTATACGAGCCCGCTGACCACGCTTTCCAGAAAGAATACGGTCAAACCGGCGGTGCCGAAGCGGTAAAAGAACAGTCCCGGCCCGCCGATCTTCGTCTTTTGGGTTTCACCGGCGATCCGCTTGCCCTTGTATCGCTGCGCGAAGAAAAACATCAGCAGGGAGAAGAGTCCCAATTGGGCCAGCATGATGCTGTACCATTTCATGTCGATGCTGCGCTCCAGCATGGTGTCGGGCAGGAAGATATAGAGCAAAACGCCCAGCAGGAAGAGACCGGCGCCGATCGGCAGGATCTTTCTGCCGGCCGAATGAGAGGAAAGCGGCTGGGCGCCGGACTGCCCCAGTACCAGGCTCATCCACATGCCGTAGACGCCGAAAGCCAGAAAGGGAAGGATAGGATTGTTTTTATTCACGAGAAAATTCAAGCCCAGCACCAGGCCCAGGTCCTCCTCGGCAACAGCCTTCAGATAGACCTCATACAGCGGAAGGCGGAGGAGCGAAAGCAAAAACAAGCCCAGGGCCAGGATCAGATAGGCCCCTTCGCGCTTTCGGCTGTCTGGAAACAGGCGGTGAAACCATCGGGCGATCAAGGCGCAGAGGATGACGTTGCTGCCGATCATCACCAGACTGTCCACATACAGGAGCCGTTCCCGGCTGATGCCCACGAAGCGGCCGTTTTGGATCCACTCCACGAGGATGCTGTTGTCGAAGGTGGCGGTTTCGAACTGGGCCAGTCCCGGACCGGTGAAAATAAAATACAGATAAGCCACTGCCAAAATAAAAATACCTGCTCGCAGTTGGTGCTTTGCCGCCAGCGCCGGCGCCTGACCGCCGCGCACCCGGTTTTCGAACTGGAGGCTGTGGACCAGCCCGCTGATCATGGCGAACAGCCCGGCGAACATCAGCAGGAGACCGATGACCGTCACCACAGCCGGCGGATCGTTCAGATCCAGCTGGAAAAGGCCGCCATAATAATAAAAAGCGGAGTGGAGGGCCACAACAAAAAAAACGCCCACGCCCCGCAATACATCAAGACCCGGTAAATGCTTCTCCATACGGTTTCCTTTCTGCATCGAACTGCGCAAGCGGGAGATTCTAAATATAAGTGTATCACCAGGAAGGCATGGCTGTCACAAAGAATGCGGGAGCCGTGTAGATTTTTGTTCCCGACAGGGGTATGATTGAAACATAAAACGTCTGACTTGCGTCTAATCCATAAATCAATCGAAATAGAGGGGGAAAGTACATTGGGAAACAGGATATTCAGGAAGCTTGGCTGCCTGGCGCTGCTCACCGCGCTGGCTTTTTCGGTGTTTGCGCCTGCGGAAGTCCACGGGGCGTCCACGTTCAAGGACACGAAGGGGCATTGGGCGGAACAGTACATCGAGACCGCCGTGGCCCAGGGCATCATCAAGGGCTACGCCGACGGCAATTTTTTGCCCGACTGGAAAGTCTCCCGGGCGGAGTTCATCAGCATGCTGAACCGGGCTTTGGGCAACACGGCCACAGGGACCATGGGTTTCAGCGATGTGCCCACCAGCGCCTGGTATTATTATGACGTGGCCAAGGCGGTCACGGCCAGGTTCGTGAGCGGCTTTAACGACAACACCTTTCGCCCGGGCAGCTTTATCACCCGCCAGGAAGCGGCGGTGATGCTGGCCAGGATCCTGCCCGCCTACGGATACACCTCCGACCTGAACCGCTTTACGGACAACAGCGCCATCGCAGACTGGGCTCTCGGGGCCATGTCCAAGATCGGCGGCAAAGGATACATCTCCGGTTATACCGACGGAAAGATCCATCCTCTGGATCCCCTTACCCGGGCCCAGGCGGCTAAAATCATCAGCGAAATCGTCCAAAAGGAGACGATCGTAGCCGCCGATCCGGTGGTCAAAACCGACGGCACCAAACTGTCGGGTAAAATTTACTCCAACAACGTGACCATCCACAAGGACCTGGGCGCCGGAGACGCCACGCTCGACAATTGTGTGGTGCTGGGCAAACTGATCGTCCAGGGCGGCGGCGAAAGCACGGTGACTGTAAACCATTCCCGGATCGCCGACGCCGTGGTGGCCCGGACGGCCGGACCGGTGCGGCTGCTGGCCAAAGGGGAAACAGCCATTCTGAATACGGTTTGTTCGGAAGGTTTTGTGCTTCAGACCGGATCGCTGACCGGAGACGCGTTCGGCACGGGTTTCGAAAGAGTGAGCTTTGCCGCATCCTCCGACGGCACGCTTCAAGGCAACTTCCCCTATGTGTCCCTCGACGGCACCTCTGCGGACCTGCAGCTGGTCTCCGGGACCATCGGCGTCTTGGATGTGAACACGGCGGGCCGGCGCTCCGACATCACCGTGGACAGAGGCGCGACCGTCAGCCAGGCCAACGTCTATGGAGAGGCCTATTTCCACGGCACCGGGACCATTACCAACATGCAGGTCTCGGCCAAGGGAGTCACCTACGAGACGAAGCCGAAAAAATGGTCCATCCTCTCCGGCGGCGAGACCCCCACACTGGACGACCCGGTGCTGAGCATCGCCTTTGCGCCCGCCAAGGCCAAGACCAATGTCTATCTGGACACCGCCGTCACCATCACCTTCAGCTCGGCCATGCGGGAGGATGACGGCAGCACTATCACCAACGCGGAAATTCCGGGCATCGTGACGCTGCGCAAGGGCTCCGCCACCGGCAGCACGGTTTCTTATACCGGGTCCATCAACAGCGCAAAGACCGTCATGACCCTTACCCCGACGGATATCCTGGAAGAGGACACCCGGTACTACATCGTGGTGAAAGCGGGCACCATGCTCGACGCGGAAGGGGTGGAAAATGCGGCAGTGACCTCCTACTTCAATACCGGCAGCGTCACGGAAAAGCTGCTGGTCACCTATTCCCCCCTGAACGGAGACAAAGCCGTGGCCGCGGACCGCAAGAGCTTCACCATTACTTTTTCGGAAGCCCTAACAAAATACAACGGCAACACCATTTCGGCCAGCGACGCTTACCTTCAGAGCACCGTGGTGCTGTTCAGAAAAGGAAACACCGCCGTGAGCACCTCGGACTACACCGTTTCCATCAATACGGCCAAGACCCGGATCACGGTGACCCTGGACACGGATTACGTCCTGGCGCTGAATACCAGCTACACCTTGGGGATCAAGGCTTCCACTTTAAAGACGGCTGACGGCGAAGCCGTGGCCGCGTCCAGCGCCGCCTGGACCACGGCGGGGACCCCCACTTTGAGCAGCGTGGGCGTCGTTCCCTACGAAATGGCTGTGGACTTTAAGGCGACGCCCAGCGTCAGCGGCCGCATCTACGCGGTGCTGCTGGCCGCTGACGCCGCAGCGCCCACGGCGACCCGGATCCGGGACGGCAAGGACGCTGCGGACGCTGCCGCCCTGGCCGCCGCCAACATCGCCACGCCGGCCTCCGGCGCCGCCACCCTGCAGCTTGCAGGAACAGGGATCACCCGGGATACGGCCTACAAAGTCTACGCGGTCCTCTACGACGGCAGCGGCAACGCTTCCGCGGTGGTCACCGCGGCGGTCACTACAGAACCCTTAAAACTCAAGAGCTTCTCGATCGTTCCCGACACCGGGACCGCCGACATCCTTCCCGGATTCAAGCCCGAAAAGCAGGACTACGGCACCATCGTGGTGCCCAACGGCACAGCCTACGTGACAGTGAGCGCCGAAGCCAACGCCCTCTCCTTCGTGGGCAGCCTGACCGTTAACGGCGACGTGGAAGCGGCGGGCAAGCAGGTCGATCTGATCGACGGAACGGCCGTGATCAATGTAGTGGTCCAGGAACTGGGCAAGCGCAGCGTCACCTATACCGCAACGGTAAAGGCTGCCGGCAGCGCCGAGCTTTCGTCCATGACCATCGACGGGAACGCCTACGATCCGGCTGCCTCGCCGGCCTGTGCCATCGGCTCGGAGACAGTGCAGGTGACGCTGGTCATCCTGCCCCAGGACGCTTTAGCGAAAGTCCGCATCGACGGGACCACTGTAAGTTCGGGCACTCCGATCCCCCTGACCCTGGACTCCACCATCACCCAGAAGGACTTTGTGATCGAATCCGCCGACGGCCTGGCTACGAAGACCTACACGATCCGCTTCGACCGGACCCCGATCCCGGCGGCGCCCCCGGCAGGAGATCCTCCCGCCGGCCCCTAAAACCAACGCCACCCAATCCATGATCGCAGCAGAAAGCCGCCGGAACCGAACCGGCGGCTTTGTTTTGTCCAGTGGAAAGATCTATCAAATTGGCGCGCCCGGAAACCCTCCCATAGGCTTGCGTGCAATCTTGAACATCTGCCCGGGCGCCCCAAAATGAACAGAGAAAATGGTAAAAACCGTCACAATGGTAAATCAGTTAAATATTAACAAACAAATAATACATTATTTGGAATAGGGCGTCAATAGGAATTTTCATATTTTTACAAAAATCTAAAATTGGCTTTTATACGGCGCCTTATGCGCGCAGCAGGAATCCCCTGCGCCTACTGCCTTGCGGCCAGGATGCCGTTGATGGCGATGCCCAGCCCCAAAAGGCCGTAGAACATCGGCATCACCGAGACGGAGCTGTCGTTGACCAGGGCGGCGGCCAGAAAGCCGGTGATGCCGAAAAAGATGCCGCCGCCGGCAAAGGTCAGAAAATCTGTGCCGAAAACGGCTTTGCGGTAGAGGCGGGCGCCGGAAAAGAGGTAGAAGCCGAAGAGGGACAGCAGGGCCAGGAGGGACAGAACGCCGGTGCCGACGGCGGCGCCCAAGTATAGGTTGTGGGGCTTGTCCACCACGATGTCGTAGTTGGCGCCGGTGGAGTATTTGCCTGCGTAGTCCTCCTGGGGGAAGACGCCGCAGTAGGTGTCCGCGCCGCTGCCCAGCAGGAGGGAATCCTTTAAGAGCGGAAAGCTTCTGGACCAGATGTAGCCCCGCCAGGAGCCGAAGTTGGGATTGTTTTCAAAGCCGATGTGCTCCACCGGATACAGGTCCACCAGCCGCCCCATCCGGTTGCGGTAGCGGATGTCCTGGGCGGACACCAGAAAGTCCCAGGAAAGGCCCGGTGTGTGCAGGGTGATGGCCGGGGCGCTGGCCACAGGTCCCATGGAGAGGGTCACGTAGGGCCGGTAGCGGGGATCTTCCAGGGAATAGCGCACAGCCTGGTCTTCTTTGGCTGCGGAAGGTTCGTTTGACGGAGATCCCGCCGGGATCGGCGCAGGAGGCAAGGCCTTCATTTCCACAGGCTTCCCTTCTTCGTTCAGGGCCGTGATGCTGGAGGGCTGGCCTTCCGTATCCCGCTGGACCGCAATGGTCAGGGGGTGGCCGTTCAGGCTCAGGGCGATGCCCTCCGGCTCGGTCAGGAAGTAGTCGATCACCGGTTTGACGGAGCCGGCTTCGGCTTTCTCCAGTTCTCCCGGATCCGGCGGTTCTGTCTGAACCGTGCCCCCGGTGACGCCACGGAAGGCCCCCCGAAGCTCCGGCACCCAGCGGTCGGCGGTGAGGCCGGCCACCAGTCCCGTGATCAGGAACAGGACCAACAAGGGCCGCAGCCATGCCAACAGCTTTTTATTCAGCAGCGCCAGGCCGGCCAGGCCGATGATCCCCAGGCCGAAAAGTCCCCCGGAGGAGGCGGAGCCGATCAGGTTGTAGATGAGCAGGGCAAACAGCAGGCCCAGACCGATCTTTTTAACGAGAGGCTCCTCCTTTCCCCTCAGCCAGGCCCGGATGAACAGCATGCCGAACAGAGGGATCAGGAGCGTCAGATAAAAAGAGACATAGTTGATATTGTAAACCGTCTGGTAGATCTGTCGGTCCTGAAACGTGAATTTAAGAAACGGTTCGCCTTGCTGCGCCGCGGCGTCGATGCTTTCCCAGAGGGTCGCCCCCGAGGACGTCGTCATGTTGGGCACCAGCAGCTTTTGACCCAGGGTCGTGCGGTAAAAATCCATGTCCAAAGCCTGGCTCAATCCCAGAAGGCTTAAAATGGCGCCGGAGGCAGCCAGGGGCCGCAACAAAATCTTGA
Source organism: uncultured Oscillospiraceae bacterium (assembly GCA_964501635.1). Lineage (GTDB taxonomy): Bacteria > Bacillota > Clostridia > Peptostreptococcales > Anaerovoracaceae > UBA10908. The sequence continues at coordinate 15,448 of CAZCTS010000016.1, forward strand.
CGTGCCCTTCTGTGCGGATGGAATTGATCACATAGAACAGGAGGAGCATATAGCAAAGCAGGACCAGGGTCCCCTCGAAGCGGTCGTTCCAGCCCAGCCAGGCAAATTCCTTGTAGTCGGAGAACAGATAGGAAGCCGCCACGCAGAAGGCGTAGATCCCCATGGGAAGGTAGGCAAAGCTTCGGCGAAGCGCCAGGGATTGGGTCGTGACCCGATACAGCAACAGCACCAGGACCGATGCGGCGCAGACGACGATGGCCACCATTTTATAATAACTGAAGAAATCCGCGATGGGCGTGCTGTCGGTCTGGGGCGTCCAGAAGAAGCGGCTCATGGGCCGGGTGTAGGTGTGCATGCGCACGATCAGGATCACAAAGGCTGTAAAGAAAACGGCGGGCGCCAGCTGCCAGCCGTCGGCGGGATCGTCGGCTTTGGGCGCATGGCTCATGGACAGGCAGCGGTCGGTTTTTTTCTGAAATTTCTCTTTCATATGGATCCCTCCTCGCAAGGTCAGTGTATCACAAGGAAAAAACTTAGACAATCCGCATCCACTGACCAAATAAGCGGACCGGGACTGTTAGACATGCAGGGATGGGTATGGTATAATATTTTGCATTATAAGGCTGATAACAAAGACATAAAGCATATCGTTTCCTTGGATTGGAAAAACATATGAATAAAAGATCCAAAATTGCATTGCTGCTGGCACTGGATATCGCAGCGGTCAGCCTGGTATATCTGGCAGCCTTGCTGCTTCGCTTCGACTTCTCGCCGTCGAACCCTCAGTTCCTGGGTTACTCTGCCATTTGCCGCGATGCGCTGCTGTGGCTGATCATCATTAAAATCAGCGTGTTTGCGGTCATGGGTCTCTACAACAGCTTGTGGAGATACGCCAGCATGGATGAGCTGGTCAAGATCGTAGCCGCCGCGGTCGTCGCCAACGCCTTTGCCATCGTATATTTAGTCATGTCGGGGCATGCATTGCCCCGGAGCGTGTATTTGATGGCGCTGGTGCTGGATATGGCGGTCCTGGGCCTGATACGGCTATCCTATCGATGGGCCAGGAACCGGTACAGCTACCGGCAGGCGATGGACAAAGCCTCCGGCAGCTTCTTTAATTACATTAAAAAAAGCAATACATCCTACAATAAAAGGATCATGGTGGTGGGCGCGGGGGATGCGGGCGCCGCCCTGATCAAAGAGGTGCGCCAGCATCCGGACCAGCGGCAGCTGGTCGTCGTGGCGGTGGACGACGATAAGGAAAAGCTCAATCAGCGGGTCTATGGCGTCAAGATCGCCGGCAACCGCGTCGACATCCCGCGCCTGGCTCAAACCTACGACATCGACGAAATCGTGGTCACCATGCCCAGCGTCAGCCGGGCCAAGATCCGGGAGATCCTGGAGGAATGCAATAAAACCCAGTGCAGGGTACGCATCCTGCCGGCTTACATGGATCTGATCAACGAAAAGGTGAGCGTCAAAGCCCTGCGGGATGTTGAGATCGAAGACCTTCTGGGCAGGGATCCGGTCGTGGTGGACATGAAAGAGATCTCCGGCTACCTGGAGAATAAAGTGGTGCTCGTCACCGGCGGAGCCGGCTCCATCGGCAGCGAGCTGTGCCGTCAGATATCCAAGTACAAGCCCCGCCGCCTGGTCTGCCTGGATGTGAGCGAAAACAGCCTTCACGAGTTTTCCGCCGAAATCAGGAGCCGCTTTCCGGACCTGGACTATGTCCCGGTCATGGCCTCTGTGCGGGACCCTTTGCGCGTCCGGCAAATTTTCGAAAAATACAAGCCGCAGGTGGTGTTCCACGCTGCCGCCCACAAGCACGTGCCTTTAATGGAGGAGAATCCCCGGGAAGCCGTCCTGAACAACGTGCTGGGCACAAGGAATGTGATCGACGCCGCAGAAGAGCAGCTGGCTGAAAAATTTATCATGGTGTCCACAGACAAGGCGGTCAACCCCACCAACGTGATGGGCGCCACCAAGCGCCTTTGCGAAATGCTGATCCAGGAGCGGAGCAAAACCTCAAAGACACGTTTTGCCGCTGTCCGCTTCGGGAATGTGCTGGGCTCCAACGGCAGTGTCATCCCCACCTTCCGGCGCCAGATCGCCGCCGGCGGGCCGGTCACCGTCACCCACAAGGAGATCTGCCGCTACTTTATGACCATCCCCGAAGCGGTCCAGCTGGTGATCCAGACCGGCGCCATGGCCAAAGGCGGCGAGATCTTTGTTTTGGATATGGGGGAACCCGTCAAAATATTGGACCTGGCAGAAAAAGTGATACGCCTGTCCGGTTTTGAACCCTACGAGGACATCAAAATCGAGATCACGGGCCTTCGACCCGGCGAGAAGCTCTACGAAGAGCTGCTGATGTCCGAGGAGGGCCTTCAGGATACGACCCATCAGAAGATCTTTGTGGGGCAACCCGCCGGCGCCAGCGCCGGGCTGCTGGAATTGCTGAAAGCTCCGGAAAAACTGGAAACTGCGGTCCGGGAAATTTGCGAGCTTCCCGACCGGCAGATCCGGGCGTGGCTTCGTAAAATGGTTCCAAACTACAAGACGACCCCCAACGGACATTACGAGATGTAAGGAGAAGAGCATGAAAAGCGCCATCGAAATGGACCGGTCCCTATCCGGGCTGGATCCTGCTGAAATTTTCAGTATGGAGGAGGCGGCCGAACAGGCGGAAGCCCGTCTTGCTTCGGGAAAAGAAGCTTTTACAGGATGGGTGGACCTGCCGGAAAACTACGACCGGCAGGAAATAGAAAACATCCGGGCCGCAGCCCGGAGGATCGCGGGCCAGTGCACCGCGCTGGTGGTGATCGGGATCGGCGGCTCATATCTTGGCGCGCGGGCTGTCTACGAAATGCTGGCGGGCAGCTTTCCCCACCTGCTCCCCCGAAAAAATCCCAGACTCTTTTTTGCCGGCCAGAACATCAGCGCCGCCTATCACAAGGAACTGCTGGAAGTTTTGGATGGTCAGGAAGTGTGCCTCTGCGTGATCAGCAAGTCCGGCACCACGGCGGAGGCTTCCATCGCCTTTGCCCTGCTCAAGGATTACCTGCTGCGCCGCTACGGCAAAGAAGAGGCTGCAAGACGGATCTATGCCATCACCGACGCGCAAAAGGGCGTGCTGCGGCAGGAAGTGGAAAGGGAAGGCTACGAAAGCTTCGTGGTCCCCGACGACATCGGCGGCCGCTATTCCGTTCTGACCCCTGTAGGCCTGCTCCCCCTGGCGGCCGCCGGATTCGACCCGGAAGCCTTTCTGGAAGGCGCCAATGTCGCCCGGCTGGACGAAAGCCTTATGGCGCAGGCGAAAGCCTATGCGATCTGCCGCAATCTGCTGTACCGGCAGGGAAAGATCATCGAAATTTTTGAATCCTACGAGCCCCGCTTCGCCTATTTCGCCGAATGGCTCAAGCAGCTCTTCGGCGAAAGCGAAGGCAAGGAAGGAAAGGGGATATTTCCGGCCAGCCTGGCTTTCAGCTCGGATTTGCATTCCATGGGCCAGTTCCTCCAGGAGGGCACAGCCTGCTTTTTCGAGACGGTCCTGATCGAGTCAAACCCGGCCGAAGACCTGAAGGTCCCGGACTCCGCAGGCCCTCATCTGGCCGGAAAGAGCATAAACCAGGTGAACAAGGCCGCCCTGGAGGGGGTGGCGGCGGCCCACCGCCAGGCGGGGGTCCCCATCTTCCGCTTTGGAATAAATGGAAAAATTTCTCCACAAACCCTGGGTCAGATGATATACTTCTTCGAGACAGCCTGCGCCCTTTCCGCGTATATGATGGGAGTCGATCCTTTCGACCAGCCCGGGGTGGAGGCTTACAAAAGGGAAATGAGAGAGAGATTATAACCAAAGGGGAAATCGATGAAGTCAAAAAAGAATCTGACCACATTTTTGCTTGTATTTCTAATGGGCACAGCGGCGCTGGTGCCCCTCCGCCATATCTTCACCAAGGTGGCCGACAGCACGATATTTCAGTCCCAGGAACGGTTAATGGATGAGATGACGCCCATCGCGGTGGACCCGGACAGCCCGTTTTACGAAGTCTTCCAAAGCAAGGACCGGGCCAATCTCCTGCTCCTTGGCGTCAACGACGGCATGACCGACACTCTGATGCTGGCCAGCTACGACATGGTGAATCAATACATCGACCTGGTCTCCATCCCCCGGGACACCTTCTATTACCGGGATGGCTACTCCAACTATGCCTTTAACAAGATCAATTCCATCTACCATTCCGAAGATGTGGCTGCCGTGGCCGAAGCCGTGTCGGAGATCCTGTACGGCATGCCCATCCACTATTACGCCATCGTGGAGTACGAGGACATCCGCAAGGTGATGGATGTGATCGGCGGCGTCAAGGTGAACATTCCATTTTATATGAAATATATGGACACCACGAAGGGCAAGGAACTGTATATCGACATCCCCGCCGGCGAGCAGACCATCGACAGCAGCAATGTGATCGAGTTCCTCCGCTTCCGGAAGACCAATCCTGCCTTTGCCCGGCAAGGCTACAAGAGCTACGAGGCCGGGGATATCCAGCGGATCAAGACCCAGCAGGATTTTGTCAAGGCCGTGCTTCGGGAGTGCCTCAAACTGGGCAACCTGAAAGATGTTGCCAAAGTGAGCCTTCAAAATGTGGAATCGGATCTGACCTTCGCGATGGCGGGGAAGCTGGCCCTCAAGGCTATGGGCGGCCTTTCAGCCGAGAATGTGAGCGCTTACACGCTGCCCGGCCGGGATCAGATGATGCACGAACTCTCCTTCTGGGTGCCCGACGAAGAAGGGGTGGCGGCTATGCTCACTGAAATCTATTCGCTGGAAGTGGAGACCGCTACAGAAGGCGCGATCCAGACGCCTTAAACTTTTCCCCGGGATGGGGAAGCCAGAACATCGCCGGCCGTTTGGACATCAAACCAAATATTCACAAGAAAGCGGGCAGAATTTTGGTTTTCGATGTTAAAATGTGAAACGAAAACTGCGTTTGTGCGTAATGCACAAAAATATTGCCGATAAACTGTTGACAATCCACGAATACTCTACTATCATTGACTTTACGATTTGACTTTTCCCGTGCGAATTCCCGACCGGGCACAATCAAAAATTAGAAGAGGTGTAAAATGAAAACAAAAAAAATCCTGACACTTGTTTTGGCAATGGTCATGATCCTGGGCCTGGCCCTGACGGGCTGCGGCGGAGGCGGCGAAGAAGCGCCCGCTGACGAGACATACAAGATCGGTGTCATCGCGCCCCTTACCGGAAGTGTCTCCGTCTACGGCATTGCTGTCAAGAACGCAGCGGAAATGGCCAAGGAAGAGATCAATGCGAACGGCGGCATCGGCGGCAAAATGGTCGAACTGGTCATCATGGACGACAAGGGCGACTCCACCGAAGGCGTTTCAGCCTTCAACAAGCTGGTCAGCGACGGCATCACCGTGGTCCTTGGACCCGTCACATCCGGCGTCACCGGCGCGGTCACCAGCATCGCCAACAGCGAAGGCGTCGTCATGCTCACGCCTACTGCGACTGCCGACACCATCACCACGGAATCCGACTATGTGTTCCGTTCCTGCTTCAAGGATTCCTACCAGGGGATCATGGCCGCCAAGTTCCTTTCCGAGAACGGCTATTCCAAGGCGGCAGTCCTGTACTGCGCTGGGGACACCTACTCCAAGGGTCTGCGGGACGCTTTCATCGCAGCGGCCCCGGGCTTCGGCATCGAAGTGGTCGTAGACGAAGCCAGTTCCTCCATGGACGACACAGACTTCAGCACCCAGGCCACCAAAATTGCGGCAGCCGGCGCGGACTCCCTGTTTGCAGCCTACTACTACAATGCGGCCGGCCCCTACATCATCCCGCAGACCAGAGCAGCCGGATTCACCGGCGCTGTCATGGGTCCCGACGGGTATGACGGCATCGTGCCCGACTACGTCACCGGCAACATGGCCGACTACAACAATGTCTTCTTTACCAACCACTATTCCACCGAATCGGACAGCCCCATCGTCCAGAACTTCATCGCCAACTATAATGGCGCTTACGGCGAAACCCCCAACGCGCTGGCAGCCCTGGGCTACGACGGCATCAACATGCTCTTCAAGGCCATCGGCGAAGCCGGGAGCACCGAAGCGGACGCGGTCAAAGCCGCCCTGGACGGAATGGAGTTCGAAGGCGTCACCGGCAAGTTCAAACTGGATGAAACCGGCACACCCGAAAAGTCCGTCGCCATCATCGAGCTCTACGAAGACGGCGCCGGCGTAAGCCAGAAGTTCAACAAAACACAGAACTAGTCATGAATTGCACCCTTTCACAGGGGCAAGCACTATGCTAAACTGGGAGAGGCGCGATATGACAACTGGATCTTCGTGCCTCTCCTTTTCCTTCTGAAGGGCTGCCTTGGCCCTTTTCTGCGACGCGCCGGACAAAAGAACCTCGAAAGGCGGATCCGAAATTGAGCGAGTTCATACAACAAGCCATCAACGGCCTTCGGATGGGCAGCGTCTACGCGCTCATCGCTTTGGGCTATACGATGGTGTACGGAATCATCCGTCTGATCAACTTCGCCCACGGCGATTTTATCATGGTGGGCGCCTACACGCTGATCTTTATCATCCCCGTCATGCTGGGCTTCGGCCTGCCGGCCTGGGCGGCGGTGGCGGCCGCCGTGATCGTGGCCTCCGCCGTTGGCGTCAGCACGGAAGCGGTGGCCTATCGCCCGGTGCGCAAAAAAGGCAACCGGATGTCAGCCCTGATCACAGCCATCGCGGTGAGCCTCTTTCTGGAGAACCTTGCCCAGGTCCTGTTCACCTCGAATCCAAGGGTGATCAAAGCTTCGATCTTCAACCTTCCTCCGGTCCAGATCGGCACCGTCAAGATCGACGGAACGACTCTGATCACGATCATCATCGCCGCGGTGGTCATGGTGCTGCTTCAGGCATTTGTGCATAAAACCAAGATGGGCCGCGCGATGCGTGCGGTGTCCGAAGACAAGCAGGCGGCTATTCTGATGGGCATCAACGTCAACCAGACCATCACGGTCACCTTCGCCATCGGCTCGGCCCTGGCGGCGGTGGCGGCCCTGATGTACTGCGCGCAGTATCCCTCCGTGATGCCTACCATGGGCTCCATGCTGGGCCTTAAAGCCTTCGTGGCGGCGGTTCTGGGCGGCATCGGCATCATGCCCGGCGCCATGCTGGGCGGACTTTCCATCGGTCTGATCGAATCCCTTTCCAAGGCCTACAGCGGGACCCTCACCAACGGGATCATCACCTCGGCTTTTTCCGACGCGGTGGTGTTTGCGATCCTGATCGTGGTGCTCCTGGTAAAGCCCTCGGGCATCTTGGGCAAAAACGAAGGGGAGAAGGTGTAGCGTATGAAAATGCCGAAAGAGATGAAAAAAGCATCCATGCTGAACCTGATCGCCATTGCAGCGCTTCTGGGCCTGGTGGCTTTTCTCGGATTTACCCAGGCTTTGTCCTCCTATATCGTGGGCATCTTCTGGCTTTCCTGCATCGGGATCATCATGGCCACCTCCCTCAATTTGACCAACGGTTTTCTGGGACAGATGGCCTTGGGCCATGCCGGATTTATGCTCATCGGCGCCTACACCTCGGCGCTTTTGTCCCTGGGCATGGTCCGGGGCGGCGTGCTGGCCGGCGCGGGCGCGGAGCAGTTCTTCCGCTTTCTCATCTGCCTGGCCGCCTCGGGCGTTCTGGCCGGGCTCCTGGGCATTTTGGTGGGCATTCCGGCGCTTCGTCTCCGGGGAGACTATCTGGCCATCATCACCTTGGGCTTTGGAGAGATCATCCGGGTCGTCATCCAGGGGATCCCCTGGGCGGGTGCAGACGGTCTGGCTTTGGGTTCTGCCAGTCCCGTGCTCTACAAGACGGGTCTTGGCTTCAACAACGCCACCAAGTCCCACTATATGTTTTTCATCGCGCTGCTCACGGTGATCTGCGTCGCGATCATTTATACCTTCCTCCGGTCCCGCTTCGGGCGGGCCATCATCTCCATCCGGGACGACGAGATCGCCTCGGCTGCCAGCGGAATCGACACCACGTTCTATAAAGTGATGGGCTTCGCTTTTTCCGCGGTCTTCGCCGGAGTCGCCGGCTCCATCTTTGCAGCCTGCTACTCTTCCCTCAACTCGGGCAACATGGGCTTTATGGCTTCGGTCAATTATTTCGTCATGGTGGTCTTTGGGGGCATGGGATCGATCACCGGGTCCATCGTGGCGGCCATCGGCCTGACCACGCTGAACGAGGCCCTCCGGTCCTTTGCCGAATACCGGATGCTGGTCTATTCCGTGGTGCTGGTCCTGATGATGATCTTCCGGCCCACCGGGCTGCTTGGGACCTACGAATTCTCTCTGACCCAGGTGTTGGGAAGGCTTCGGAGCAAGTTCCCCGGCAAAAATAAGAAAAAGGAGGTCCGGGCTTAATGGACAACGGGACGCAGCTTTCCACAGACAGACAGACGCCCTTGATCAAGGTCAGCCACCTGGGCATCACCTTCGGAGGCCTGCGGGCGGTAAACGATTTCAACCTGGAAATGGGTGAAAACGAGCTGGTGGGGCTGATCGGGCCCAACGGGGCCGGTAAGACCACGGTCTTCAACCTGCTCACCGGCGTATACACGCCCAGCGAAGGGGACTACTTCTTTTCGGGCCAGCGCATGAACGGCAAAAAGACCCATCAGGTGGTCCACAGCGGCATCGCCAGAACGTTCCAGAACATCCGGCTCTTTAAGCAGATGACGGTTCTGGACAATGTTAAAGTGGCGATGAACCCCAGCTACTCCTACAACTTGCTCTCCGCCCTGCTGCGGACCGGGAAGTACTGGGAGAGCGAAGCGGAAAACGACGCCAAGGCCCGGGAGCTTCTGGAGATCTTCAACCTGCAGGACAAGGCGGACTACATCGCGGAAAACTTGCCCTACGGGCAGCAGCGGAAGCTGGAGATCGCCAGGGCCCTGGCCACGGGCATGAAACTCCTTCTGCTGGACGAGCCGGCTGCCGGCATGAACCCCACCGAGACCGCCGAACTGCTGGAGTGCATCCGGGTGATCCGCCAGCGCTTCAATATCTCCATCCTGCTGATCGAGCACGACATGAGCCTGGTGATGAACATCTGCGAGCACATCATCGTGATCGACTACGGCACGACCATCGCCCGGGGAACGCCCGAGGAGATCTCCGCCAACCCCCGGGTCATCGCCGCCTATTTGGGCGAAGAAGACTAAAGCCCCATCGAAAGGACTCTGTCAGATGCTAACCATCGAAAACCTCCATGTGTCCTACGGCGCCATCCACGCGATCAAAGGCATCAGTCTCAAAGTGATGGACGGGGAGATCGTGTCGCTGATCGGCGCCAACGGCGCGGGCAAGACCACGATCCTTCATACGATCACCGGCCTGATCCCCGCTTCCGAAGGCACCATCGACTACAACGGTGTGGATCTGCGCAAGACGCCGGCCAACAAGATCGTCTCCATGGGCCTGGCCCACGTGCCCGAGGGACGCCATGTGTTTACCCGCATGACGGTCCAGGAAAATCTGTACATGGGTGCTTTTTACCGCAAGGAAAAGCTTTCGGAGCTGGAAGCCG
>CAZCTS010000017.1:0-20181 GCA_964501635.1 uncultured Oscillospiraceae bacterium
GAAGGTCTGCGAAGCCGCCGCGCAGCCCTGTTCATATTAGAAAGGATGATGCATTCATGACCATCGATAAAGACCTGCAGTCCATTCAGGAAGTACGGGATCTGATCGCCGCCGCGAAAAAAGCGGCTGACCAGCTGTCCGCCTATAGCCAGGAACAGCTGGATGTTCTGGTCAAGGCCATGGCCGAAGCCTGCGCCAAGCAGGCGGAACGCCTGGCCAAGATGGCGGTGGAAGAGACGGGCTTCGGCGTCTGGCAGGACAAAGTGCTGAAAAATCTTCTGGGCAGCACTATGACCTACGACTACATCAAGGATATGCGGGTGATCGGCGTGCTCAGCGAGGATCCCCGGCGGGGTATCATGGAGATCGGCATCCCCCTGGGGGTGATCGCGGGCCTGGTCCCCTCCACGAACCCCACCTCCACGGTGATGTACAAGTCCCTGATCGCCGTCAAAGCCGGCAACAGCATCGTTTTCAGCCCCCATCCCAGCGCCGGGAACTGCATTACGGAGACCGTGGGGATCATCCAGGAGGCCTTGAAGCGGGCAGGGGCGCCGGAAGGGACGGTGGACTGCATCAAGCTGACCACGGTGGAGGCCACTGCCGAGCTGCTCAAATCGCCGGATGTGGGCCTGATTTTGGCCACCGGCGGGGAAGCCATGGTGCACGCAGCCTACAGCTCCGGAAATCCGGCCATCGGCGTGGGTCCAGGAAACGGTCCCGCCTTTATCGACAAGAGCGCCGATATTCCGGAGGCGGTGCGGCGCATCGTGGAGAGCAAGACCTTCGACAACGGGACGATCTGCGCCTCCGAGCAGTCGGTGATCGTGGAGCGCTCCATCGAGGGGAAAGTGGTGGAAGCCTTTCAAAGCATGGGCGGTCACTTTCTTTCTCCCGAGGATTCGCAACAACTGGGCGGCTTTATCCTTCGGGCCAACGGCACCATGAATCCCAAGATCGTGGGCAAGAGCGCCGCGGACATTGCCGCCCTTGCCGGCATCCGGATCCCGGCGGGCACGAAGGTGCTCCTGTCCCGCCAGACCGATGTGGATGGCAAGAATCCCTACGCCCGGGAGAAGCTCTGTCCCATCCTGGCCTTCTTCGTGGAAGAGGACTGGGAGGCGGCCTGCCGCAGGAGCATCCAGATCCTCCACGTGGAGGGCGCGGGCCACACCATGACCATCCATTCCAAGGATCAGAACGTGATCCGGGAATTCGCCCTCAAAAAGCCGGTGTCCCGGCTTCTGGTGAACGTATCGGCTTCCCTGGGGGGCGTGGGCGCCCTGACGAATCTGGCGCCGGCCCTGACCCTGGGCTGCGGCTCCGTGGGCGGCAGCTCCACCTCGGACAACATCTCGCCGCGGAATCTGATCAATATCCGCAGGGTGGCCTGGGGATTCCGGGAACTCTCCGATCTGCGGGGAAATCAAGCAGCCGCAGCCCCTGCGCCAAGCCCGGTCCGCCCCGCAGCCATCAGTCCCGAAGAGATCGACCAGATCACCGCGGCCGTCCTGAAAAGACTCGGCCAGATACAATAAGCGCCGGTATTTTATAGCAATCGCAGCTCAATAAAGCAGGAGGAACAAAATGTCAGAAACTTATCAAGCGCTGGGAATGATCGAGACGAAAGGACTTGTCGGCTCCATCGAAGCGGCGGATGCCATGGTCAAGGCGGCCAATGTGACGCTGATCGGCAAGGTCCACGTAGGAGGCGGCCTGGTGACCGTCATGGTGCGCGGGGACGTGGGCGCCGTCAAGGCCGCCACGGACGCGGGCGCCGCAGCGGCAGGCAAGGTCGGGACCCTGGTATCCGTCCACGTCATCCCAAGGCCCCACGGCGACGTGGAGTGCATTTTACCCACACTTCAAACAACGGACAAGTAGCGCAAAGCGAAAAGGAGAAAAAGAAATGACAACATTAACAGCACTGGGAATGGTTGAAACAAAGGGACTGGTCGGCGCCGTGGAAGCGGCGGACGCCATGGTGAAGGCGGCCAATGTGACGCTGATCGGCAAGGTCCACGTAGGCGGCGGCCTGGTGACCGTCATGGTGCGCGGCGATGTGGGGGCTGTCAAAGCGGCCACGGACGCGGGCGCGGCGGCAGCGGGCAAGGTGGGCGAACTGGTCTCGGTCCACGTGATCCCCCGTCCCCACGGCGATGTGGAGTGCATCCTGCCCACATTGAAGACCACAGACAAGTAGGCGGAAGCTCATGGAGCCAAACGAATTAAAAAAAATCATCGAGCAGGTCGTCCTTCGCCTGCAATCCGATGAGGGGCCCCCTTGCGGCATTGGCAAAGGGCAGGAGGGCATCCCCCTGGAGGTGTCCGGCCGCCATGTGCACCTCACCCGGGAAGCCGTCGAGACGCTTTTCGGTCCGGGTTCCCGCCTGGACGCCAAAAGGCCCCTGTCCCAGCCCGGGCAATTCCTGTCCGAGCAACGGGTAAAGCTTGTGACGCAGAAGGGCTCCCTGGAGAATGTGGCGGTCCTGGGACCGGAGCGGAGCAAGATCCAGTGCGAGCTTTCCCGTTCAGACTGCAGGGAGCTTGGGATCCAGGCGCCCGTCAACCTGTCGGGGGATCTTGCCGGGGCGGGGGATGTGGTCCTGGTGGGCCCGGCGGGCGTGGTGGAAGCCAGGGGCAGCGTCATCGTGGCAAAAGCCCACATCCATCTGACCCCGGACCAGGCTGCCGCCCACCGGTTACAGGACGAGCAGCGGGTGTCCGTGCGGATCTGCAGCAGCCGCCCGTTGGTGCTGGAGGATGTGGTCGTCCGCGTCAGCCGGGAATACGCCTCTGCCATGCATATCGACCACGACGAGGCCAACGCCTCCAGTTTTCAGGAAGGCGCGGCGATCCAGGTGCTGGCCCAGGCTCAGGCGAGTCCCTGCAAGCCGCCGGGAAGCGTCACGCTCGCCAGCAAGTGCAAGCTTCAAGCTGCGGCCGAGGCGGATCTTCCCAAAGGGGTGGTCACCGAAGCCCTGGCCCGGAGCATCGTCCGCGACCGCGCGACGAAGGAGCTCTGCTTCTGCAAAGGAACGATCCTGACGCCCTCGGCCAAGGATGTTTTTCTGCATGCGGACAGGACGGTTATGTATGTGTAATGTCAGCGAAGGGAAGGAATAGACATGATTATCTGTGAAGTGGTGGGCCACGTCTGGGCCACGAAGAAAATGCAGGCGCTGGAAGGCCAGAAGCTCATGATCGTGCGGGAATCCAAGGCGGGCTGCAGCAGCGGCGTCTTTGTGGCCGCCGACCAGGTGGGGGCCGGGATCGGCGAGCGGGTGCTTGTGGTGAGCGGCAGCACGGCGCGTCTGGCCTCAGGCGGCAACGACCTGCCCGTGGACTGCGCCATCGTGGGGATCATCGATTCCTTCGAGATGGACGAAGCGACGCGATGAGCCTGATCGAGCAGATCGCGGCTGCCGGCGTAGTCGGCTGCGGCGGAGCGGGGTTCCCGACCCACGTCAAACTAAAAGGGACGATCAGCCATTACATTGTGAACGCCGTGGAATGCGAGCCTCTCCTGCGGACCGACCGGTATATTCTGGTGCACTTGGCGCAGCAGGTCGTCCAGGCGGCCTCCGCCGTGCGCAGAGAGCTTGGCAATATTCCCTGCACCATCGCCATCAAGGCGGACTACCGGGAGGAGATCGCCAGCTTGAACGCCGCGATCGCCGCCGTCGACCCCGAAATCAGGCTGCACAAGCTGAGCAGCTTCTATCCCGCGGGGGATGAGCAGTCTTTGGTGGCGGAAGTGAGCGGAAAAACGGTGCCGCCCGCAGGCATTCCCCTGGATGTGGGCTGCGCGGTCAACAATGCCGCAACGATGCTGTGCGTCTTCGACGCTATGAACGGCATGCCGTTTACCCATAAATATCTTACGGTCAACGGCGCGGTGGCCCATCCGGTCGTGTTGAAGGTCCCGGTGGGGACGTCCTTTGCCGAATGCATCGCCCGGGCCGGCGGAGCCTTGATTGAGGATTTCTTTGTGGTTTCCGGCGGTCCCATGATGGGCAAGCGGATGGAAAGAGCGGAAGCCTTGGAGAGCTGTGTCACCAAGACCACCTCGGGCATTCTGGTGCTTCCCAATGACGGACCCATCGCGACCGCCAGCCGCATCGCGGTCGCGCACATGAAAAACAGGGCCAGAGCCGCCTGCATCCAGTGCAGGCAGTGCACGGACATGTGTCCCAGGTACTTGCTGGGCCATCCGCTCCAGCCTCACATGGTGATGCGAAAGCTGGCCTTTGCCCAGGACCTGCAGACTTTGTACGACGACCCGGACGTGCGGCAGGCTTTATTGTGCTGCGAATGCGGCATCTGCGAGCTGTACGCCTGCCCCATGCAGCTCCAGCCCCGCAGGATCAACGCCATGATCAAGGAGGAATTGTCCGCGCAGGGGATCCGCTGGCCAAAGGGGGAAGGGCAGCAGGAAAGATCGGAATTGTATGAATTTCGAAAGGTGCCCTCCAGGCGGGCGGCGGCCCGGGCCGGCGTCCTGCCTTGGTACGATGCCTGCGGCACTGCCGAATTGCTGGAATTGGAAGCGCAAACCGTAACGATTCTGCTGAAGCAGGGGGCCGGCGCGCCGGCTTCTCCCGTGGTCCGCTGCGGCGAGCGGGTGGAGCAAGGGCAGCTGATCGCCCGCTGTCCCGAGGGAAGCCTGGGCGCGAACCTGCACGCCAGCATCCCCGGAACTGCGCAGGTGGACCGGGACCGCATCGTCATACAGAGGGAAGGGGGTCGGCCGTAATGGAGACCATCGGATTTTTGGAACTCAACAGCATCGCCAAGGGCATCCAGGCCGCGGACGCGATACTTAAGGCCGCCGACACCGAGCTGATCTTCGCAAAGGCCATGTGTCCGGGCAAATACGCGATCATGTTTACCGGAAAGGTGGCGCCCGTGGCGGCGTCCCTGGAAGCCGGCGTCCGGGTCGCCGGAGAGCACGCCATCGACAGTGTGCTGATCCCCATGGTGCACCCTCAGGTGATCCAGGCCATCAACGCCGCCAGCATCCCGGGGGAAGTGGGCGCCGTGGGCGTCATGGAGTTCTTCAGCATCACCGCTGCGGTCTACGCGGCGGACGCCGCTGTCAAAGCGGCGGACATCGCCCTGATGGACGTCCGCCTGGGCACCGGGATCGGCGGGAAATCCTTCGTCACGCTGACGGGGGATGTGGCGGCCGTGAACGAGGCGGTCAAATGCGGGGTCCGGGAAGGCGCCGGCAAGGGGCTGATGGTGGATTTCGTAGTGATCCCAAATCCGCGTCCGGAGATTTTTGAGTCCTTGCTCTAGCAAAGGAAAGGAACGTCATGACAGACGAGAAACAGCGGGTCATCCAGGAATATGTCCCCGGCAAGCAGGTGACCATGGCCCACCTGATCGCCAATCCGGTGGAGGAATTATACAAAAAACTGGGGGTCATCTCGGAAAAACGGGGCGCTTTGGGGATCCTCACCATCACGCCCAGCGAGGCGGCCATCATCGGCGCCGACGTGGCGTCGAAAGCGGCCCAGATCGAGATCGTGTTTGTGGACCGCTTCAGCGGCTCCCTGGTGATCTGCGGCGATGTGTCCAGCGTGGAGGCGGCGCTGCGGAACATCCTGGCGGTCCTTTCGGACACGCTGCACTTTTCGGCGGCAGAGATCACGAGATCGTAGGGCAGGCGATGAAAAAAATCATGCTCATCGGCCGGGTCGGCTGCGGGAAGACTCGCCTTTCCCAGCACTTGACCGGACAGGGTCACACGGAAAAGAAGACCCAGACCATCCAGGTCGAGGGCGGCTTTGCCATCGACACCCCCGGCGAGTACCTGGAAAATAAAAATTACTATAAAGCGCTGGTGGTGGCCGCGGTGGAAGCGGACTGCATCCTGCTGCTCCAGGCCTGCGACGACGAGGAGTTCAGCTTTTCCCCCCGCATGTACAGCATGTTCAACCGGCCCATGGTCGGGGTGCTGACCAAAATGGACCTGGATCCGGATCCGCAGCGGCTGGATCACATCGAGGAACTCCTGCGCCTGGCCGGCGCGGAAAGGATCTTCCGCGTGAGCAGCCTGACAGGGCAGGGGATCGACGACCTGCACAGCTACCTCGAGGGGTAGCTTTTTTTTACCGTCAACATTTTGCTTCGCGCACGCATTCGACGTCTCCTTTTCTCCATGGGATGTGCTATATTATAAACATATCAATTCTTTCGATAGCCAAAGGAGGAGCAAAATGGCAAGCAGAAAAAAGGCTCTGCAGATCGGAGCGGGGATGGTGGGCCGCTGCATCGTGGCTGATCTGATCAGCGATTTCGATGTGACGGTGCTGGATATGGAGGAGAGCAATCTGGCGGAGACGAGGCGGCTCTTTCCGACGGCACGGGTCGTCCAGGGCTCGGCCATCGACGAGGCGATGTTCAACGAACTTGCAACGGATGCGGACATCGTGACGGCAGCCATGCCCGGTTCCGTGGGCTACAAGGTGACGGAGCTGGCCATGAAAGCGGGGAAGAAGCTTTCCAGCGTGTCCAGCATGCACGGCAGGGCAGACGCGCCTTTCGACGAGATCGGAAAGAAAACCGGAGGTCTGGGGATCTCCATGATCGGCTTTGAGCCCGGCATGAGCAACTTCCTGTGCGGCAGGGGCTATCATTCCCTGGACAAGTGCGAGGAGATGTACATTTATGTGGGCGGCGGCCTTCCGGTGGAACCTCGTCCTCCCTTTAACTATATCACCACCTGGTCGGTCTACGACAACCTCCACCAGTTCGCCCAGCCCACCACCGTGGTGCGCAAGGGCACGGAAATGGTGATCCCGGCGCTCAGCGAAGTGATGCACTTCGAAATCGAGGAGTTCAAGAACCTGGAGTGCTTCACCAGCAACGGGCTGGGCAGCCTGTTCCGCAACTTTAAGGACGTGCCGGAAATGGCGGCCTACACCGTGCGCTGGCCCGGCCTGGCCGAGCAGATGCGGCTGATGGTGAGCCTGGGACTCCTGGACGAAAAGGAGCGGATGCTGGGCAAGTTCCAGCAGACCCCCATGGACATCATGATCGACGTTTTCAAGGAAAAATACCGCAAGCTGCCCACGGACATCGACATGTCGATCATGAAGGTGGTCACCAAGGGGATCAAGGGCAAGGACAAGGTCACTTACTCCTGGGAGATCGCCCAGAGGGAAGATCCGGCCACGGGCTACAGCTCCATGGCCTGGACCACGGCGGTCACCTGCGGCATCTTCGCCCGGGCCATGGTGGAGGGACGCATCAGCGGCAAGGGGATGGTCTCGGCGGAAATGCTGGCGGCCGACGACGAGTTCTACGAGTTCGTCATGGCCCAGCAGGTCAAGAAGGGCATCGTCTACAAGGAAAAGGTCGAAATCATCAAGAATGCCGCCGGCGCAGGCAAATAGCAGGAGGAAACAATGGCAGAAAACGTTCAAATCAAGGCCTCTCTGGTGGATCGCATCGAAAAGAACCGGGAAGAGATCATCGGCATCGGGGAAGCGATCTACAAGACTCCGGAGACCGGCTTCAAGGAATTCAAAACCTCCGCTTTCGTGAAGGATAAACTAATGGAGTGGGGGCTGGAGTATAGCAGCCTGGAGGAGTATCCGGGCATCAAGGTGACATTGGACAGCGGAAAAGAAGGGCCCGCCGTCGCGGTGGTGGCCGAACTGGACGCCATCGTATGCCGGGAGCACCCGGACAGCGACCGGGAGACCGGGGCGGTCCACGCCTGCGGCCACAACGCCCAGATGGCGGCCATGATGGGCGCCTTAAAAGGCGTCCTGGACAGCGGCATCCTGGATCAGCTGAGTGGCAAGCTCCACTTTATTGCGGTCCCGGCGGAAGAGTACATCGAGATCGCCTACCGCATGCAGCTGCGGGAAAAGGGGATCCTCAAGTATCTGGGGGGCAAGCCCGAACTGCTTCGGAAAGGCTTTTTTGACGATGTGGACCTCTGCTTGTCTATCCATTCCACCGGAGGGCTGGAGAAGAAGATCCTCGTCAGCAGATCCCTGAACGGTTGCGTGGTCAAGAACATCAAATACATCGGAAAACCGGTCCATGCGGGCACTTCGCCCCACAAGGGGATCAACGCCCTGTACGCCGCCAATCTTGGCCTTATGGCCATCAACGCCATCCGGGAGACCTTCCGGGAAGAAGAGTTCATCCGGGTCCACCCCATCATCACCAAGGGGGGAGACATCGTCAACGTCATTCCGGGGGACGTGCGCATGGAAACCTTTGTGCGCGGGAAGACCCTCCGGGATATGCTCGCCGCGGCGATCCGGGTGGACCGGGCGCTGGTGGGGGCGGCTGTTTCCATCGGAGCGAAGGTGGAGATCGAAGACCTGCCGGGCTATCTGCCCGCGGCCTACGACGAAACCCTGCGATCTTTGGCCTGGGAGGTGGGCAGGACGCTGGTCCGGGAAGAGGAGATCGCCGACGACACCCACGACACCGGCTCCACGGACTGGGGGGACCTGTCCTCGCTGATGCCGGTGCTGGAGACCTCCATTGCGGGGATCAGCGGAACGGCCCACGGCGCGGATTACAAGATCGCGGATCCTGACATCGCCTATGTCCTGGGCGCCAAGTATCTGGCCTCCATGGCGGCGGAACTCCTGCTGAACGACGCGGAAAAAGCCAAGGCGGTGCTGAAGGCGTTTACCCCTTTGTTCCGATCCAAACAGGAATATTTCGACACCGTGGATAAACTGTTCCGCAAGAGGATGCTGCCCGAAACGGATTACAAAGACGATACCATGGAAAATCTCATCCGAGATCTCTGTTAGACAGCCGGTTGGCCCAGGACTCCGTGTAGAACCCAAAATAGTTTTTTTGCCGGCGGAGACGATAGCCCTTAAATGCCAGAGACCATATCAGAGAGGGCAGTCCCACCACCGGAAGATACAGCACGCTCAGCAGGCGGGACTGGAGGCGGTGCCCGTACTCGTGGCGGATCAGTTCAGAATCGTAATAATAGTCGTCTGCAAAGATGAATTTGCTCAAAGTGGCAGCGCCCCAATGCCCCGGCACGTGAACCACATAAGCGTCCCTGTATTTCTTCCAGGGGCGCTTTTTCATTTTTGTGAAGAAAAGGAACGAAAGGGCTCCGATCAGATTTTGGGGAAATTCAAAAATAAACATTCGGTTCCTTGCGTGCGCTTAAAAGGCGTTGGTTTAGAGATATATTATACTTCGTATTTAATGCCGCGCCACCCTTTTGATGAAATATGCCGCAAATGTTGTCATTCCCGCTTTTCCGTACTATAATTTCCTCAACAGAAGGTTTTCACTAAAATATGGAAATGGATATGAACGCAGAAGTCCAAGCAGAAAAGCGGCGGCAGAGGATCGCCGCCACGAAAGCCCGGGAGGCCTTGAGCGCATCTGAAAGAGAGGTGAGCAGCCGCATTGTGTCGGACAAGCTGGCCGCCCATCCGGCTGTGGCCGGGGCCTCCGTGATCCTTTCGTATATGGCTTTTGGGCCGGAGCTGGACTTGACCCTATTCCATGAGGAAATGACACGAAGAGGAAAGGTCCTGGCCTTTCCCGTCACCCTCGGCAAGGGTTGCATGGAGGCCTATCGTGCCGGAGGGGAAGAGGACTGGACCGTCGGCGCCTATGGGATCCTTACGCCAAAGGAGGCTCCGGACAGGCTCATCGCGCCGGAATCCATCGATATCGTCGTCGTGCCCTGCCTGGCTTTCGATAAGCGTTGCATGCGCCTGGGCTGGGGCGCAGGCTACTACGACCGCTATCTGCGCCGGTGCCGCAAGGCCCTGGCCATCGGGGCGGCCTTCGAAGTCCAGCGGGTCGACGAAATCGCAGCCGACCCGGACTGGGATGTCCGGCTGGACGAGGTGATCACAGAAGGGAGGAATGGATGTGGATAGAAGAACCATGCTCCTTGGAACGGCAGGCGTGGTGGCGGCGGCCATCGCCGGCGGTGTCCTGCTGGGAGGCGGAGAGCGCGCCACAGACCCCCTGGACCCGGGCGGGGCGCTGATCGCCCGCAGCGAGATGGAACTGTACCGCGAACAGATCCGCCAGTACGACGAAGAAAAAGAAAGACTGCTGGCATCGCTTGCGTTCTACCAGGGCAACGCAAGCATTCAGGAGACCTATCGGGCGGTGTCGGGCATGGCGGGGGACAGCCCGGTGATCGGCAGCGCGGCTATGATCTCGGAAGATATCATCGCCTACGACGAACGCAGCGATCGAGGAGTTCTGGTGGCCCGCCGGATCGCGCTTCTGGGGGACAGCGTCAAAGCCTTCGACATCCCCAACATCTACAAAGGCACCCTCACGGTCAAAGTGGGGGGCGTTCTGACGGAATACTACGGCAGCGGCCTGTTGAGGGCTTTCACTGTCGATCAAGCGTTGGAAGGCAATACAGGATACTATTTGGACTTCTCCGGGAACCCGGTCCGCATGGACTGCGGCTCGGAGATTCTTTTTACGGATCCGCCTGTCAAAAACACCTATTGGATCCAAGTGATCGGACCCGAATCCGTAGATATGGTAGCCACCGGCGTGTTCACCCCCGGGGAGCTTCCCGATGCGGAGGTGGCGCTCATACCCGGCTTGACGCATCTGCTTGGCGAAAAAACCTACAACTCGGATCAGACCATGGTTTACGAGTACAGCGGCGGAAGCGTGGCGCCCCAGGGCACCTTCTCCTACGACTATCAGAAGATGAGCTACGACGAGATCAAGGATTTTCTGGCGGAGCTTCGGACCGAAGCCCAGAAAGACAAAGAGCTGGAAGCCGCTGTTGATAGCTTGGATCAGGCCTGGAAAGACGCGTTTGCGGCGGAGCAAGAACTCGACACCATTCGAGATGCGTCCCAGGCGATCCAGAATTATGCGGATCGCATCGCCGACGGTTCTTCCACGGGAGGGACCCCATCGATCGAGGATGCGGACCTGCTGGTCAACGGACCGGAATTCCGGGGCGAAGTGTACCGGGCCCAGGATGCCCTGGACAAGGCCGAAGCCGGGGACGGCGCGCTGCGGAAGCTGGAAGATTTCAGCCTCGAAGGAGGAGAGGGGGACCGGCAGGAAGCTGCGGACGCCATGGGGAGCCTGCTGCCGGTGCTTCGGGCGTATCTGGCCGGGTACAGGGAAGCGTTGATCGAGCTCCACGACAGCACCCTTGCGCTCCGATCCGCGCTGACAAAGGAAACAAAACTGAGCCCGGAGGCCTTGCTGCTGCTGGAAAGCATCCGGACCCAAGCCGGGGAATTACAAGCGTACAGCGCTTGCATCGATCCCCTGGCCGCCGACTTTTCCGGCGCCCTTTTGGGGCTGGCGAAAGCCGAAAGCCCCGTCGAAGCGGAATTTTCTGTGTTGGCCGGGGTATGCGAGGGCTGGGAAACCGCGATCCGGGCGTTCCTGCCCGGCGCAGCGCCCCTGGCCGATCCGGAAGGAGGGGTGGCGATCCCGGCGGATTATCCGGTGCACATCGTGCCTCTTCCCAAGAATGCGGTCCTTGCGATCTCGGAGGAGGACGAGGAGGGCGCCGTGATGCTCACCTTGAAAACGGATATGGAACGAGCGGATGCGATCCAATATTACAGGGACGCCCTGGTTGAGACGCCAGGCTACGAGGAATTTTCCATGGGGGACGTCTGGACCGCTTCGGGGACGAAAGAGGACTATGAGTGGAGCGTGATGGTGACGATCAACCAGATGGGCGGCAGCCAGCCGACGCTCGTGCAGATCACGCTGATGCCGGTGGAGTGATAAGGATCAAAAAAGAGAGGGAGGAAAGCTATGTTTACGAAAAACAAATTATTGTCAATAGTTGTTCTTTTAGTATTTGCAATGGTTTTGGCCGCTTGCTCCGGCGGCGGCCAGGAAGCGCCAGCGACTGCGCCGCCGCCGGAATCGGAGACCCCGGCGGAAGACGAAGCCCAGCCGGAGGGCGACGCTCAGCCCGATATGGAGTTCAGTGAAGAGCTGGGCGAAAGCGTGGCCCTGCCGGAAGGCTATCCGCAGGAGCTGTTTCCGATCTATGAGGGCAGCTATGTGGTCAGCGCCATGGCGGTGGAGGGCAGCTATACCATCAGCGCTTTTTCCAAGGACGATTTGAAGGATGTGGCGGCGTTCTACAGGGATGTTTTGAAGGATGCCGCAGTGACCAGCGAGGCGGAGACCGGAGAAGGATTCACCTCCTTTGGGACCCTTGGGGATTTCACCTATAATTTTGATGTGGGGGAGAGCGTCGAACTGGAGGGCTATAAATCCAGCATCACGATCATACTCATGCCACAATAGAGAGAGGCCAGAAAACGAAAGAGCCCCGGGCCTGCCTGCGGCAGGCCCGGGGCTCTTTGTTGGATCCTCATCGGTCAGCCGGATGCCGGCCGGGTTTATTTATCGTATTTCTTCAGGTATTCGCCCAGGGCTTTCAACGCTTCTTTCAGCTTTTCCTGATCTCCGAAGGCGCCGTAGCCGATGCGGATGTAGCCGGGCATTTCAAAGCAGGCGCCGTGGCAGAACAGGATCTTCGCCGTCTCCATGGCGTCCACCGCCAGCGCCGTGGACTCGATGTCGTAGTCGTAGCGGACCAGGCAGGTGGTGCCTTTGGCGTCTCCCCGCACATGGAGGTGGGGATGGGCGTTCAGCCAGTCGTAGACGATCTTCTTGTTGGGCGCCAGGATGCCTCTTGCCCTTGCCCAGACCTTCTCGTAGTTTTCCAGGGCGACGGAGGCCACGTTCTCGTCCATGATGCCGCAGCAGATGGTGTTGTAGGAGCGGCGGTTTTCAAAGTTTCTGTAAGCGTAGTGGTCTTTGACCACGATCCAGCCTATCCTTGTGCCTGCCATAGAGAACATCTTGGACATGCTGCTGACGGAGATGGCCTTGTCGTAACCGAAGTCCATGATGGAAGGCATGTAGGTCTCATCCATGCCCCGGTAGATCTCGTCGCACAGGATGTAAGCGTCAACGGACTTGGCGATGTCCACCAGCTCCTGCAGCTCCTTTTCGTAGAGAGTCTGCCCCGTGGGGTTGTTGGGGTTGGAAAGGGCGATGATCTTGGTGTTCTTGTCCACCATTTTGCGGAGCTCGTCCATGTTCAGGATGTAGTCTTCCTCTTCCCTGAGCATCAGCTCCCGGGTCTCCATGCCAAGGGATTTGGGGATGTCATACTGTTGCTGGTAGGTGGGCTTGGCGACCACGATGTTGTCGCCTTTCTCCAGAAGGCCGCAGATGACGATGTCGTTGGCTCCTGTGCCGCCGTGGACCATCATCACGTGTTCCGGTTTGACGTCACCCTTGGGGTACAAGCCGCAGACCGCCGCTTTGACCCTGGGGGAGCCGGTGGAGTCGCCGTGGTGATAGTGAAGGCTCATGGTGCTCATTTCCTTCAGGAAGGCTTCTTCGTCCTGACCGGTCACCCGGAAGAGCTCGTCCATGGTCAGGGCTTTGACGCAGCTGGAGCCCAGGTTGTACTTTGCCTTGGAATCCATGGGGTTCAGCCATTGCTCGATGATAAAATCCTTTAATTCCATTGTAACCTCCTGTTACATATCGGCTTCCATGCCGACGTGCGCTTCTTTAGCTTTGGTGATGGCGGTCTTGGCGGCCACCAGGTCCAGGATGTACAGGCCTGTGGCGTCGAAAATGGTGATCTGCTGATCGTTCTGCCGTCCCTGGACATTGCCGGCCAGCAGGTCTCCGATCTCTCCGGCGATGTCTTCCTTCTTGATGACCCCCTGG
The DNA here is from genome assembly GCA_964501635.1 of uncultured Oscillospiraceae bacterium. Lineage (GTDB taxonomy): Bacteria > Bacillota > Clostridia > Peptostreptococcales > Anaerovoracaceae > UBA10908. The sequence goes on from CAZCTS010000017.1 coordinate 13,729, forward strand.
ATCAGGGGGATCTCCATTTCGCCCACCCGGATGCACTGGGCGATGTCGTCGGCAAAGATGCGGGCCCCGGCGAAAATGGTGCTTTCGATCTCCTGCTTGGTCTCCATATCCGAGCCGATGCAGCTCAGGTGCGTCCCCGGCCGGACCCAATCCTTCATGATGAGCGGCTTTCTGGAAGGGGTGATGGTGATAATGGCGTCGCTGTTGCGCGCTGCGGTCTCGATGGACTCTTCCGCAATGAAGGTCACATGGTCCCCGTCCACTTTGAAGTCGGTCTTCAGCAGTTCCTTGATGTTCGCAGCCAGTTCCTGGGCCTGCTGGTAGTTGATCGGATCCACGATGTAGACCGTGTCGATCAAAGGCCGCAGGATCAGCGTGGCGGCGATCTGGAAGGAGGATTGCTTGCCAGCGCCCAGCAGCATCAGGGTTTTGGCATCTTTTCTGGCCAGGCTGTCCACGCCCAGGGCGCCGGCGGCGCCGGTCCGGACGCAGGTGATATAGGAGGCGTCCATGATGCCTACGGGGATCCCGGTATTGGAGTCGTACACCATCATGATCCCGTTGAAGGGAGGCAGCCCTTTCGCTTTGTTTTCCGGGAAGTTGTTCAGCATTTTGAGCCCGTGGAGCTGTTCTCCCTTTATATAACCTGAGCGGATGTCCATGGCGGCGTGCTCATCCACAAACTCATAGTTCACCAGAGGCCAGATGACGCTCATCCCCTTGGATTTCAGCTGATAGACATTGCGGACCTTTTCGATGACTTCCCGCAGGTCGATCACTTTTTTTACTTCTTCTCTGTTCAGGATCAATACACCCATACAAATTCCTCCCTTTGATAGGTCAAAGCGCTGATTATTTGATATAATCATTATATAGGATTTTGAGGAACAGTGGAAAGAGATTTACAGAGATTTTTAGAAAGGATATTACGATGAAACAGTGCAAAGTAGCGATCCTGGGATTCGGGGTGGCAGGGAAAGCCTTCTCCCGCATCCTCCTGGACAACCACCAGGATATCCAAAAGAAAACAGGATACGATGTGCGGATCACCGCTATCGCCACCGCCACCCGGGGCACCCTCGTGGACGGGGAGGGGCTCGATCTTTCGCTGGCGATCCGCCAGGCGGAGGAAGAGGGGCATTTTGACCGGACATCCAAAGCCTACTGCGAATGGACGGCGATGGACGTGGTGCAAAAGGCCGAATACGATGTATTGCTGGAGCTGACGCCCCTCAACATTTTTACCGGACAGCCGGCCATCGACCACATCAAAGGCGCCCTGAACCGGGGCCGGCACGTGGTCAGCGCCAACAAGGGACCCATTGCCTGGGCTTACCGGGAACTGCGGGATCTGGCGGCGGAAAAGGGGGTCTGCTTCTTCTTCGAAACCACGGTCATGGCGGGCATGCCGATTTTCAACATGAGGGACTACTGCCTGGAATATGCCAAGATCTCGGAGGTCAAAGGGATTTTGAACGCCACGACCAACTACATCCTGGAGCAGATGGAACTGGGAGTCCCGAAGGAAAAAATATACGAAAACGGCCGCAAGGGCGGCTTTATGGAGGCGGACCCCTCCATGGACGTGGAGGGCTACGACGCGGCGGCCAAGCTGACCACGCTGCTGAACGTCCTGATGGACGCGGGCATCACCCCCGACCAGATCCAGCGCAAGGGCATCCAGGATGTGACCCCGGAGGAAGTGATGGCGGCTGTGGCCAGAGGCAACAAGCTGAAGCTGATCTGCCGGGGCACCATTGAGGACGGAAAGGTCCTGGGCACGGTCAGGCCCGAGGAAATCTCGGAAAGCGACGCCTTCGCCGGCCCGGATGTGGTGGCCGTCGTCTCCCTGACCACGGATCTGATGGGGCGGCTCACCCTGGTGCAGTACGGATTGGAGACCACACAGACCGGCTACGGCGTCTTCATCGACCTGATCCGGGTCTTGCGGGAATCCTAGAGACCGCCCTTGGGCAACTGCAAAAAATAGCGAACTATTTAGTCGATTTTCACGGAGGAGGGAAATCTCGGCCGTCTATCCCTCCTCTATGCAAAATAATTATGACATTCAAAGAAAAAAGACGAAATACTGCAGGTTGGATTCCGCAATAATTCGTCTAAAATGGCGATTGTGAAAAAAATATCTTGAAAAACTTTAAAAAACGGCTTGACAGGGAAAATATTTCGTGTTAGATTGACCATACCCAAAGAAAAGGGAAACCTGAGTAAGGGGGTACACCCCGAAAGACGACAGTGAATGGGACGGCGAGCCTGCCTAACGGGTTTCATCAGAACAGGAGCGCAAATCTTCCGGACGGGAAACGAATAGGATTATTCGGAAAGCGTATCGGGAGAAAAGTCGGAGCATCCGTCCAAGATCGAGTATGATTACCCAGTGTCGAAGGACGAAATAGGGGAAGTTAGGAAAGGAGGAGTACGCCCTTGTGCTACACCTCGGAGTAAGGGTAAACCCGTTCTAAAGAACGCGCGTTTGCCCTTACTCCTTTTTTGTCCTGCTTACAGCAGCTTTTCGATGTCCGCCTTCAGATCCTCCGGCTTTACATCGGGGGCGTAGCGGCCCACCACGTTGCCTTGACGGTCCACCAGAAACTTCGTAAAATTCCAGGAGATCCGGCTGCCCAGGGCGCCGCTTTTTTGTTTCTTCAGATATTGATACAAAGGCGCCGCATCCTTTCCGTTGACCTTGATTTTTTCGAAGATGGGAAAGGTGACGCCGTAGTTGATCTGACAGAAGCTGCGGATCTCCTCGTTGGTCCCCGGGTCCTGCCCCGCGAACTGGTTGCAGGGAAAGCCCAGGATCTCCAAACCCTTTTCCTGATACTCGTCATACAGCGCCTGCAGTCCCTGGAACTGAGGCGTGAACCCGCACTTGCTGGCGGTGTTCACGATGAGCAAGACCTTGCCTTCGTAGGTGGAGAACGGGATGTCATCCCCGAAGGAATCCCGCATCGTAAATTCGTAAATACCCATAGAATCCTCCTTGCCGAAAAATAGCGCAGCGGCGCTTTGAGATAGCTTTTTCATATTGTAGCACACAACTTGTAAAGCGGCAAAAAACAAGGTAGAATAACGTCAAATGCCATTGATACAGCGCGAGCACCCGAAGGGAGAAAAAGATGTTAAAAATTGCGATCAACGGATTTGGACGGATCGGAAGGCTGTCCTTCCGCAAAATATTTGAGGACCACCGGTTTGAAGTGGTGGCCATCAACGATCTGGTCAATCCGGATATGCTGGCTTACTTGTTGAAATACGACACGGTCCAGCGCGCCTACGCCGGCCACAAGGTCGAGAGCGATGCGGATTCCCTCTATGTGGACGGCAAGAAGATCCGCATATACAAGGAGTCGGATCCCAGCAAGCTGCCCTGGAAAGACCTGGGGGTGGATATCGTGCTGGAGTGCACGGGTTTCTTTGCCTCCAAGGCAAAATCCATGGCCCACATCGAGGCGGGCGCTAAAAGGGTCCTGATTTCAGCCCCGGCTGGCAACGACCTGCCCACCATCGTTTATAATGTCAACCATCTGATTCTTAAAAAAGAGGATCTGATCGTCTCCGGCGCTTCCTGCACCACCAACTGCCTGGCGCCCATGGCCAAAGCCCTGAACGAGTACCGGGAGCTGAGGACCGGATTTATGACCACGATCCACGCCTACACCGGCGACCAGATGATCCTGGACGGACCCCACAGGAAAAACGACTTCCGCCGGGCCAGGGCAGGCGCGGAAAACATCGTGCCCAACAGCACCGGCGCGGCCCAGGCCATCGGTCTGGTCATCCCGGAGCTGGCCGGAAAGCTGATCGGCTCTGCCCAGCGGGTCCCTGTGCCCTCCGGTTCCATCACGATCCTGGACGCCACGCTGAAAGACATGAGCGACACGGTGTCTGTGGAGGGGATCAACGCGATCATGAAGGAACACGAAAACGAATCTTTCGGATACACCGAAGAGCTGATCGTGTCCAGCGACATCATCGGGTCCTCCTACGGTTCCCTGTTCGACGCCACCCAGACTCTTGCCCAGCGCTGCGGGACCCACATTTACGAAGTCCGGGTCGTGGCCTGGTACGACAACGAAATGGGCTACACCAACCAGCTGATCCGCACGCTCAACCACATGGGATCGCTCATCGCAGATTAGCGGAGGCAGGGAGACAAGGATGCTCAATTTTCAATACTATACCCCTACCAAGGTTCTGTTCGGCAAGGATACCGACCTGGAGGTCGGACGGCTCGTGCAATGCGAAGGCTGCAAACAAGTCCTGGTCCACTATGGCGGCCAGAGCGCCAGGGCGTCCGGCCTGCTGGACCGGGTGTTCGATTCCCTGTCCAAAGCAGGCGTCGATTACGTGGAGCTGGGCGGCGTGGTGCCCAACCCGCGGCTGTCGAAGGTCTACGAAGGGATCGATCTCTGCGTCAAAGAGGGCGTGGACTTTATCCTGGCCGTGGGCGGCGGCAGCGTGATCGACTCGGCCAAGGCCATCGGCTACGGCGCGGCGGAAGCAGGGGATGTCTGGGAATTATACGACTATAAGCGCCGGGCGAAGGCCTGCCTGCCCATCGGCGTGGTCCTGACCATCGCCGCCGCCGGCAGCGAGATGAGCAATTCTTCGGTGATCACCAAGGAAGAGGGCTGGGTCAAGCGAGGCTACGGCAGCGACCTGTGCCGCCCGCGATTTGCGATCATGAACCCGTCGCTCACCTGCACGCTGCCGCCGTATCAGACCATGAGCGGCTGCACCGATATCCTGATGCACACCATGGAGCGCTATTTCAACAAGAGCGGCAGCATGGAAATGACGGACCGGATCAGCGAAGCCCTGCTGAAGGTGGTCATGAAATATGCGAAGATCCTGCAAAAGGACCCGCTCAACTACGAAGCCCGCGCGGAGATCATGTGGGCCGGGAGCCTGTCCCACAACGACCTGACCGGCTGCGGCAACGACGGTGGCGACTGGGCTTCCCATCGCCTGGAGCACGAGCTGGGGGGTCTGTTCGACGTGGCCCACGGAGCCGGATTGGCGGCCGTTTGGGGCAGCTGGGCGCGCTATGTGCTCGAAGAAGGGCCGGAGCGCTTCTCCGCTTTTGCCTGGAATGTGATGGATGTGTCGAAAGATCTGGCGCCCAAAGAGGCCGCTCTGGCCGGCATTCAGGCCATGGAAGCCTTTTTCAGCTCCATCGGCATGCCGCTGTCCGTTTCTGAGATGGGCATTACCCTTACAGACGATCAGATCGAGGAATTGGCTCAAAAGTGCAGCATCGGCGACACGATCACCATCGGCGCGATCAAAAAATTAAAGAAAGCGGACATGGCTCAGATCTATCGGCTGGCAAGATAGAAAGGAGATCGACGTGAGGGAATTTTCCGAATTGAACCACGCGTTCATCGTGGCGTCTTACTACAGGGAATTGAAAAACGCCTTCGGCGAAAGAGGGGTCCGGGCCTTTGTCCACATGACCATTCTCTACGCCCAGCAGCGGGGTTCCCGCATGGCCCAGCGGGCGATCCGGGACGGAAAGCCCTTGGATTTCAATTCTTATCGCAGCTACGGAGAGTGGGAGAGCAGCCAGGCAGCCGTCCAGATCATGGGCGGATTCGAAAGCCGCATCCTCTCCATTTCGCCCGATCACGTGGAACACATCGACCGCTGCCCCTGGGCCTGGCAGTTCAAGGAAATGGGCCTGCAGGAGTGCGGCGTGGTATACTGCACCCATTTGGACCGGGCCCTTGCCCGGGGCTTCAACCCCTATATCACTTTCGATGTGCTCCAGAGCGTCAACGACCACGACTGCTGCATCCAGATCATGCGGGAAGCCCGCTTTTCCGAAGACCAGACCTTCCCCAAGGCTGCGGAAAACATGAGAGGCCTGGATTACCACTGCGGACATGTGTACAAAACCTTTGCCGAGATCTCCGGATCGATTTTCGGCGACCAGGGAAAGGCCGTGGCCCAGACCGTGCTTTCGGATTTCAGGAAGGAATACGGTGAAGACATGGCCAGAACATTGGAATCGTTTATGGAAACCAATTTTCAAGTCATTTAAGACACGAAAGGCCGCCTTTTCGGCGGCCTTTTTTTATTGCCCGGCAGAGCTTCGATGGTATTCTGCGGGCGCCTTGCCGGCTCTGTCACAGAGAAAGCGGGGTGACGGAGATCATTTGGACGCACATGCCGTCCAGGCGGGTGTAGATGTCCAGCACGCCGGTGGAGTCCGCGTTGTAGATGTTTGCATAGGGAGCGGCGTATTGTTCCGCCAGCAGCTGCTCCAAGGGATCCTGGGGAGAGGGCGTCCCGTATCGATGCAGGTAGTGAAAGTAATCCGTGGAGGAGTCCAGATGCACCATGGCCACCTTGTAGGCCCCCGCAGGCCCTGTCAGAGACAGCTTCAGGTTGAGCTCCTCCCGATAGGCGGCGATGGCGTCCGCCACCTGC
>CAZCTS010000017.1:20281-24467 GCA_964501635.1 uncultured Oscillospiraceae bacterium
TCGGCTCCGCCGGGCGGGTCGGCAAGCGGCAACTGGAAGGATCCTTCCCTTGCCTTCGTCAGCCGATAGACTGCGCCTGCGATGGTGTCCAGGCCCCAGCGGACAGCTTGGGGCTCCGGAGCAGCCTCCAGCGTCTGGATATGGGAAAAGCGCGCCAGTTTTTGCTGGAAAATCGGGTCCTTCCGGTCCGCGGGGTCCAAAGAAAGCGTCATCTGTGGCTGAAAGGGGATGGATCGGCTCTTTTTGTGGTCCACGGCGATATGGACCGTGGATTTTCCCCAGAGGGGCGTGGATTCCTTGGGATGCTGGGGCTCCTCGAAGCTTCTCAACAGATCCAGCAGGGCAGCCTTGGAGATCTCCCGGCAGCGCTCCGGATGGCCGGCGGATTTTATTTTGGAAATATTTTGACGGCGATACTCCTGGGGAAGCATGCCGAACCACTGGGCGAAATGCTCTTCGAAATAGCGCTTTGCCGAAAAGCCCACCATCTCGTGCAGGTCGTTTGGGTCCACGCTTTCGTCCAGCAGCAGCAGCTGGGAGGATTCGACCCGGGCAAAGGCCAGAAACTCCCGAAAGGAAAGGCCGGTGTGCTCCCGGATCAGGTGCGAGAGGTAAAAGCTGCTCAATTCTTCCGTACGGCTCAGCTCGTCCAGTGTCAGCTTCTGAAAATAGCTTTCGTACATCCGCAGAATGATCCGGCTGATCCTTTTCGCGGTCTGGCTGTTCTCGATCCGCTCGTTTTGCACCACGCCGTCCCGAATGGTAAAGTAGTTGAAATTGGCTTCCAGGTAGCCCAGTATTTTTTTCATGACGGCCACGTTGACCTGCTCCTGATGGCGATGGTTTTCGCCGTAGTTCAGCAGGAGGCCGATGAGCTCTCTTCGCAGAAAAGCAAGCCGCTCATCCTTGGGATCCGGCGTGTTGGTGCGGTAGCAGCTCCTGGAGAGGTTCGGATAATAATTAGAAAAGATCCGGTTGTTCACCCGAACAAGCGCCACGGCGTTTTCGCCGGGCTTTCCGTACAGGCCGTGAACTTCCTTGCCGTTGCAGGCAAAAATATCTCCGGCTTTCAGCGAATAGTCGTTGCTGCCCAGAAGCAGCCGGATCTGGCCCTCCAGCACGAAGATCAGTTCGATATCCGCATGGTAGTGGAGGGGGTATTCTTCGATGGATACGATCCGGATGCTCAAGGGGGAGCGGTCCTCCCGGGACAATTCAGCCTGAAACATGGGGCACCTGCCTTTCATGGCCATATTTTACCAAATAATTTCGAAATTAGCAAGTAAATATACAGTTAAAGCAATTAAGTTTTGCCCTGTTCCGCAAGTTTTTGTAATATAAGAACATAATTTTTCGTAAGCAGAGAGATCCAAGGAGAAAACAGATGTTGAACGAACGCTTGAGCAGAATGAAGACCCGGTATTTTGACACGATGCCCAACATCACGGCGGAGCGTTTGGAGCTGGCGACCCGGGCCTATCAGAAGTTTGCCGGCGAAGCGGCGCCCATATTCCGCGCCAGAGTGGCCGCTTACGTGCTGGAGAATATGACGGTCTGCATCAATCCGGATGAGCTGATCATAGGCTCGCCCACCAACTCGTACAGAGGGGCGAACCTGTTTATGGAATACACTTCCACGAAGTGGCTGCGGGACGAGCTGGACGAGTTCCCCACCCGCAAGACCGATCCGTACAGCATTACGCCGGAAGACAAAGCGAAGCTCCTGGAGCTTTTCGAATACTGGGAGGGAAAAGCCCTGGAAGATCTGGCTCCCCAGATCCTGCCCCCGGAAATCGAACTGGCCCGGCAGAGGGATCTGATCTCTGTGGGCTGCCGCAACGGCGTTTCCGGTGAAACCACGCCCAATTACCGGCGCTTGCTGTCTCTGGGCCTGAACGGCCACATCCAGATGTGCAAGGATCTGATCGCGGAGGAACGGGCCAAGGGCGGCCATGTCTCCAGGCAGGCCAGAATCGATTTTTGGACAGGCTGCATCATCATGGCGGAAGGCATCATCTCCTACGCCGGACGCTGCGCCGGGAAGGCCGGGGAAATGGCTGCCGCCGAGACGGATCCCAAAAGAAAGCGGGAGCTCCTGACCATCGCGGAAAACTGCCGCAATGTGCCGGCTAATCCGCCGCGGAATTTCCACGAGGCCCTTCAGTTCGTCTGGCTCATCCAGGTGTCCTTCCACGTGGAAGCGCCCACCACCGCCTGCGGCTTCGGCCGCTTCGACCAGTACATGATGCCCTATCTGGAAATGGACCGGGCCCAGGTCAGGTTGACGGAGGACCAGGATGTCTTGGAGCTGCTGGAGTGCTTCTACCTGAAGTGCTGTGAAGTCTACGAAGTCCGCGACAAGTGGTATTCGAAATCCTTTGCCGGATATCCCATGTGGGAGATCCTGATGGTGGGCGGCGTGGACCGCCAGGGCAAGGACGCCACCAATGCGCTGTCCTACCTTTGCCTGGATGCCGGCGCGGACCTGCAGACCACCCAGCCCGTTCTGGCATTGCGCGTCCACGACGGCACGCCGGCGGATCTGCTTCGCAAGGGCGCCCAAATGGTCCAGAAGGGGATGGCCAACCCGGGCTTCTTCAGCGACAAAACAGCCATGAAAATGGTTCAGGGCAAGGGCTGCACCATCGAGGAAGCCAGAGACTGGTGCATCGTGGGCTGCATCCAGCCCGCTCCCGGCGGCGGCACCACCGACGGAAGCCCCGACGCAGGCTACGTGAACGCGCCCAAGATGCTGGAGCTGGTCCTCCACAACGGGGTCGATCCGGTCAGCGGAGAACTTGTTGGCCTTCGGACCGGCGAGCTCTCGGATTTCCACAGCGTGGAGGATCTGATGGAGGCCGTCAAAAAGCAGTCCATCCACTTCTACGAAATGATCCGGGACGGCTACAACCTGATCATCCCCATCCACGCCCAGCGCTTTCCCGTCATGATGGCCTCCATGGCCGTGGACGGCTGCATCGATACCGGCAGGTCTGTCCAGGAGGGCGGCGCCAAGTACACCACCTCCGGCATGTTCGTCACCGGCCCGGCCAACCTGGGCGACTCCCTGGAGGCCATCGACCAGGTGGTGTTCAAGGACAAGACCCTTACGCTGGAAAAGCTTGTGGAGGTTCTGGACAAGAACTTCGAAGGGGAGGAGCGGATCCGCCAGCTGCTCGTCAACAAGCCCGCCAAGTTCGGCAACGACGAGCCCAGGGTGGACGCGCTGGTCCGGGATTACCTGACCTATGTTGCGGAGACCGTCCAGACCTTCGATGACGCCCGGGGCGGCAAGTACTCCTTCTGCAACCTGTCCCAGACGGTCAACATCTCCCACGGCGAAGTGACCGGAGCCACCCCCGACGGCAGGAAGGCCGGCGAACCCTTCAGCGACAACTCCTCGCCCGTCATGGGCCGGGACACCAGCGGACCCACCGCCACCGTCAAATCTGTGGGCGCCATCAACCAGGCGGCCTTCCACGACGGGGCGCTGTTCAACCTGCGCTTTGATCCCAAGGGGATCCAGGGAGAAAAGGGCCTGGAGATCGTGGAAGGGGTCATCAAGACCTACTTCGACAACGGCGGCGAGCACATCCAGATCAACGTGGTGGACAACGAAACCCTGCGGGAAGCCCAGAAGGATCCCGAGAAGTACAGGGGCCTGATGGTTCGGGTGGCCGGTTATATGGCCTACTTTACCGAGCTGGACAAGGCCGCCCAGGACACGATCATCGACCGGACCGCGCACCTGGCCTAAGGGGGAAGCATTGAATCAGAAACCAGCCACTGCCCCCGTGGGCAGCATCCAAAAATTTTCCGTGGAAGACGGGCCGGGCATCCGCACCACCGTCTTTCTGAAGGGTTGCCCTCTCCGCTGCAAGTGGTGCCACAACCCGGAAATGATAGCCTTTTCGTCCCAGCTGATTTATCTTAAGAACCGCTGCATCGGCTGCGGCTACTGCATCGAAGCCTGCCCGAAGGGCGCCATCCGGCCTCTGGACGGGAAAATGGAGATCGACTGGGACGCCTGCGATGCCTGCATGCTCTGCACAAAAGCCTGCTTTTCCGGCGCGCTCAAAGAAGTGGCCCAAGAGATGAGCGCCCGGGAGATCGTGGCGGAAGCGGAGAAGGACAAAGGCTTTTACGACCACACCGGGGGCGGCATCACCGTTTCCGGCGGTGAAAT
>CAZCTS010000018.1:0-5587 GCA_964501635.1 uncultured Oscillospiraceae bacterium
CCACGGGACGGATGCGCCAGGCGGTATCGGCCAAGCACTGCGCCCAGGCGGCGGGCCTTGGGGTGATCGGCAAGAACACCCTGCTCATCAACGAGGAGTACGGCAACATGATGTGGCTGGTGGTGGTGCTCACGGAACTGGAGCTGGAGCCGGACGCTGTGGTGGAAAAGAACTACTGCGGCAGTTGCACCAAGTGCATCGACATCTGTCCGGTCAAGGCCACCGGCGCCTTGAGCGAAGAGGGGCAGCCCACGCTGCGGCAGTTCGATTGCAGGAACTACGCCTTCGGGTCCGTGGACGGGGGAGACTGGAGAGTCAAGTGCTTCCGCTGCAGGGTCGTCTGCCCCTACGCCCTGGGCACAAAGAACAAAGGTGTCCGCAGAGAGCCGATGCAGATCTACGCCGGCGGCTACATGGAGAACCCGCCCCTGCCGGAAAAGCAGGCCTGAGGCTGTGAAGGGCTGGCAGAGAGCGCTGGCGGCAGCCGGCGGGATCTTTGGGCTCTACGGCCTGGGCGTCCTGACGATCATCGGGTTTTCCCACTGGTTTGACGCAGCGGGTGTTCTCGCGGGCGCCGGCTTGCTCCTGCTGGCGCTTCTGGGGCCCCGTATCCTTTCCCTGCGAAAGCCGATCCCGCTCATCGCCTCTCTGGTCCTGATCCTGGCTCTGGCCGGTTTTTCACTGGCGGAAGGAGCCATCCTAAGGGCCGCGCTGCAGAAGCCCTCTCCGGGGGCCGACTATGTGATCGTTCTGGGCGCCAAAGTCCAGGGCACAGTCCCTTCGCTCACCCTGAGCCGCCGCATCCGGGGCGCCGCGGAGTACCTGTCGGCGAACCCGGACTCGGTAGCGGTCGCTACCGGCGGACAGGGCCCGGGCGAGGCCCTGCCCGAAGCGGCGGCCATCGCTGCCTCCCTGGAAACGCTGGGCATTCCAAGGGAGCGCATCCTTGTGGAACCCGACAGCTCCACCACCCGGGAGAATCTGCTCTTCGGCCTGGCGCTCATCGAAAAGGCGGGAGGTTCCCGCCGGGACCCGGTGGTCATCGTGTCCTCCGGGTTTCATCTGTACCGGGCTCAAAAGCTGGCGGCCGGGATCGGCTACACCGCAGTGAGCGGAAAGGGCTGCCCTTCGATGGCCTACCTGGAGCCCCACTATTTCCTTCGGGAAGCGGCTGCCCTCCTCAAAGAAAAGCTGGAAGGCAACCTGTAGGACTCCCTGTGGACAGGGATGGTCCGGAAAGGAACAGCATGGCGAAGAAGCCCCAGACGGTGTTCGTCTGTCAGGAATGCGGCTACGAAAGCTCCAAATGGATGGGGCAGTGCATCTGCGGCGCCTGGAACACCTTCGTGGAAGAACGGATCCGGGATCCGGAGCAGGAAGACATCCGGCGCCGAGGCCTTTCTTCCTCCCCGGGCGAAAAAGGACGGAAGCCGGCCGCCGCCATCCGCATCAGCGAAGTGCGTCCCGAAGGCAACAGCCGCATGGATACCGGGATCGGAGAGCTGAACCGGGTGCTGGGGGGCGGCCTGGTGAAGGGCTCTCTCACCCTGATCTCCGGGGAGCCGGGCATCGGCAAGTCCACGATGATCCTCCAGGCGGCCGCCCACATCTCCCGCCGCTACGGAAAAGTCCTCTACGTGTCGGGCGAGGAATCCAGGGAACAGATCCGCATGAGGGCCGACCGGGTGTGTCCGGGGGCTCCGGAGGATCTCTTCCTCTTGTCGGAGACCTGCCTGGAGAGCATATTGCCGGTGATCCGGGAAGTGGATCCGGTCTTTCTGGTGATCGATTCGATCCAGACCATGTATTCCGAAGAGCTGGATTCCGCCCCGGGCAGCGTGTCCCAGGTCCGCCTCTGCGGCAGTGTTCTGATGAACGTGGGCAAGACCGGCGACCTGCCGATCTTTATCGTGGCCCACGTGACCAAGAGCGGAGACCTGGCAGGTCCCAAGATCGTGGAGCACATGGTGGACGCGGTGCTGCAGTTCAACGGGGAGCGCCACCAGGATCTGCGGATCCTCCGGGCTCAGAAAAACCGCTTCGGCACCACCCAGGAGATCGGCGCTTTCCAGATGCGCCAGGAAGGGCTGGTGGAGATCGACAACCTGTCCGGGATCTTTCTGGAAGGGCTGACGGACAGCAGCGACGGCGCCGTGGCCACTGCGGTCTACGAGGGGACCCGGCCGCTCCTGCTGGAGATCCAGGGGCTCACGGCGCCCACCAACATCGGCTTCGCCCGCCGCAGCGCCATCGGCATCGAAAACTCCCGGCTCAATATGATCATCGCCGTGCTGGAACGGAAAGCCGGACTTTCCCTGATCAACCGGGACGTGTATGTGAACGTGGTGGGCGGCCTTAGGCCCGAAGGCACCTCCACGGACCTGGCCGTGGCCCTGGCGATCTGGTCCAACGAAAAAGGCATTCCGGTGCCGCCGGACCTTCTCGCCCTGGGGGAGATCGGGCTCACCGGAGATCTGCGCCCCGTGCAGCAGACGGAAAAGCTGATCGGCGAAGCCGTCCGCATGGGATTCCGGCGCATCCTGCTGCCTCGCCGCAGCCTGGAAAAACTGCCGAAGGGTCCAGGCCAGGCCGCGCTGGAAGGCGTCACCACGGTATCCGAAGCCCTGTCGCTGCTCAGCAGGAAATAGGGGCGGAGCCCCATCGATTGCAGGACCCGGCGGGCCCTGCCGGGAGAGATAAATGGGTATCATACTCGAAGCCAAAAACCTCAAGAAAAGCTACCAGATGGGCGAAGTGGAAGTCCGCGCCCTCCGGGGGGCGGATTTCGCCGTGGAAGAGGGGTCTTTCACGGTGATCCTGGGGCCTTCCGGCTCCGGCAAGAGCACGCTGCTCAACATCCTGGGCGGCATGGACGTGCCGGATTCCGGAGAGGTGATCGTATCCGGACAGACCATCACCAGCCTGAACGAAAAGGAGCTGACCCAATACCGGCGGGCCAAGGTGGGCTTCGTCTTTCAATTCTACAATATCATGGCCAGCCTGACGGCCCGGGAGAATGTGGAACTGGCGACGGAAATCGTCAAGGACCCCCTGGACATCGACCAGATCATCCGGGCCGTGGGTCTGGAGGACCGGGCGGACCACTTCCCCTCCCAGATGAGCGGGGGAGAGCAGCAGCGGGTGTCCATCGCCCGGGCCATCGCCAAGAATCCCGACATCCTGCTCTGCGACGAGCCCACCGGCGCTTTGGATTTTCAGACCGGCGTCACGATCCTGGCCCTTCTGTCCAGGATCAACCGGTCGATGAACAAGACCGTCATCGTGATCACCCACAACGCCGCCATCGCCGACATGGCCGACCGGGTGATCCGCATGCGCAGCGGTGAGATCGTGGAAGACCGGATCAACGCCGCCCCCCTTTCTCCGGAAGACATCACCTGGTGATCGCCGTGAACAAGCTGGATCTCATGCTGTGGCGCATGATCAAACATTCCAAGACCCAATTCATCGCCGTGCTGGTGGTCATCGCCGTGGGCATCGCCATTTTTACGGCGATCTCTCTGGCCGGCATCAATCTGAGCGACTCCAAGGACCGCTACTACCGGGAGAACGCTTTTTTGGACCTGGGCATCTCCGCGGACAGGATCCCCGCCTCCTTCATCCAGGATCTGGAGTCCATGCCGGGGATCCTGCGGGCCCAGGGCCGCGTCACCGCGGAGGTCCCCTTCGTGGCCGAAGACGGGTCCAGGGTCAACGTCAAGCTCCTGAGCATGCCGGCCGGCGGCTTCCAGGTGAACAAACTCCTGATGAGGGAGGGGCGGCAGATCCGGGACCCGGCCAGCGAGGCGGTGCTGCTCTCCCAGTTCGCCGACGGCCGGAAGATCGGCCTGGGGGATGACATCGTCATCCAGGTGAACGGCCTGCGCTGCACCCTGAAGGTGGCGGGCATCGCCTACAGCCCGGAGTTCATCTATCTGGTGGAAAGCGCCCAATCCATGATGCCCTCCGAGGAGGGCTACGGGGTGGTCTATGTGGACGAGACCCTGGCCATGCAGCTGCTGGATATGAACGGCGCCTATAACGAGGTGTTTTTCCTCTACGACCGGGATCCCCGGGGGAACTTGAGGGGTCCGCTGGCCGAGGAGGACCTGATCGACGCGATCGAAAAAAAGGTGGAGCCCTACGGCTTCCGGATGTCCACGCCCCGAAAGGACCAGCTGTCCAACGCCTTGATCGGCGAGGAGATCAACGGACTGAAAAAATCCGGCGTGGCGCTGCCGGTCCTCTTCCTGCTGGTCGCCGCCTCCGTGATCGCCATGATGGTCTCCCGCATGGTCAAAAGAGACCGGATCAAGATCGGCGTCCTGAAGGCCACCGGCTACTCCGACCGGACGGTGATGCTCCACTATGTCAAGTACGCGCTGGCCGCCGGCATAGCCGGGGGCCTTGCGGGCATCTTCCTGGGCTACCAGGTGGCCGGCTACATGACGGCCCTGTATGCGGACTTTTTTGAGATCCCCAACTACGGCATGAAGGTCTACTGGAGCTTTGTGGCCGGCGGTCTGCTGCTGTCCTGCGCTTTCTGCATGGCCTTCGGCGCCTACGGCGCCCTGGGCTCCCTGAAGATCGTCCCGGCGGAATCCATGCAGTCCGAAGCTCCCCGGGAAGGCAGGCGCATCCTGCTGGAATCCCTGCCCTTCCTCTGGAGACGCCTGCGCTTCAGCCAGAAGCTGGTGATGAAAAATGTGCTCCGGAACAAGCGGCGCTCCCTCTTCGTCCTGGCGGGCGTGGCGCTTACCTTCGGCACCCTGATGTTCACCATGACCATGCCCGGCGTCATCGACGAGATGATGGTCAAGCAGTACGACGAGTACCAGACCATGGACTACAATGTGAGCTTTGTCCGCCCGGTCCTGAAAACCGCCCGACGGGATCTGAGCTACGAGCTTTCAGCGGATTCCTACGTGGAGGGGCGCATCGAGTATCCCTACGAACTTTCCGTCGGCAACCGGAAGAAGACCGTGGTGGTGATCGGCGTGGAACCGGACAGCCGTGTGATGAACCTGCGCAACCGCTGGGACGCCAGGATCAGTCCCCGGCCCGGCCAGGTGCTCCTGACGGAAAACCTGGCCAGAGCCCTGGGGGTGACGGCGGGAGACCGCATCCTGGCCGAATCCTTTATGGAAGATGACAAGGACTCGGTGCTGGTGGTACAGGATATCGTCAAGCAGACCATGGGCATCAACGCCTACATGGATCTGGAGGACATGGGGGACCGGCTGCTGGAGCACGGGGCCATCAACGGCGTGTACCTGAACACGGAAGACCCCCGGGTGGTGCCCAAGCTCCGGGAGATGGAAAACGTGTCCACCATCCTCTCCTCCCAGGATATGAAAGACCTCTTCACCGAGTTTACTGGCCTGATCGCCATCATGCTCAGCGCCCTGGTCTTCCTGTCCGGCATCCTGGGCTTTTCCGTGGTGTACAACGCCACCATCGTTTCCATCGGAGAGCGGAAGATGGAATTTTCTTCTCTCCGCGTGATGGGTTTCTACAAAGAGGAAATATTCCGGATGATCCTTTCGGAGAACATCATCATCTCCATCGCCGGCGTTCTTCTGGGCAT
>CAZCTS010000018.1:5597-23369 GCA_964501635.1 uncultured Oscillospiraceae bacterium
CATCGGCTACGGCATGGCCGCCTACAGCTCCATGGTGTTCAGCACGGATCTGTACACGCTGTACATGACGCCCACGCTGGCCGCGGGCTTCCGGGCTCTGTTTTTTACATTCCTGTTCCTGCTGGTGGCCCAGTTTGCCACCTACGAAAAAATCCGCAGGCTGGATTTCCTGCAGGCGCTGAAAAATCGCGCCTCTTAATACAAAAAGAAGGGCAGCATCATGAAAAAAATGAAAAACCTCTCGAAAAAGCAATGGATCCTGCTGAGCGCGGTCCTGACCGGGACCGCCCTGGCTTCCATCGCCTATTATCTGACCAGCGGCGTGGAAGTGGTCCTGACCGAGGCGATCCCCAGGGATGTCCGGGAGATCGTGGAGGAGACGGGCCAGGTGGAATCCCAAAGCGCCGTGACCGTGGTGGCCAAAGGCTCGGGCACGGTGGACCGCATCCTTGTGGAAGAAGGCCAGACCGTGGAGGCGGGGGAGGTGCTGCTGACCTTCAAAGACTTTGCCCCGGACGCGGACGTGGCGGGCATCCGGGCCCAGGCCCAGGGGGTCTACGCCCAGTATAAGGCCGCCAAAGCGCTGTCGGACAACTACAAGGTCCTCTACGAGCAGGGAGCCCTCAGTCAGCTGGAGTACACCCAGTCTCTTGCGGTCACCCAGCAGTTGTCGGCCCAGCTGGCCGCTCTGGGCTACACCGCTGAAAGCGTGATCACCGCCACGGGCGCCGGCGGGATACAGTCCCCCTTGTCGGGCATGGTCACTGCGGTGTACGTGCGGGAGGGGGAATCCCCGGCGCCCGGGACGCCCCTGGCGGAAGTGGGCGGTCTTGCGGACCGGATCGTGCTGCTGCACATGATCTCCTCCGATGCGGATCAGTTGACTCCGGGCATGCGTGCGACGGTGTCCGCAGAGGGCGTTCAGATTACGGATCAGGCCACGGTGGACAAGATCGGTATCAAGGCCACGGATTATGTGTCCTCTCTGGGCATCGTCCAGAAAAGAGTCCGTGTGGAAGTGGCCCTGCCGCCGGAAGCCGCGCCGCGCCTGGGCAGCAGCGTGGAAGTGAGCATTGCGGTCCGGGAAAAGAGCCAGGTCCTCTCGGTGCCCTCCGGGGCGGTGTTCACCATGGAAGAGGACTCCTGGGTCTACGGGGCGGTGGGCGGAAAAGCGGTCCTGACCAAAGTGACCGTCGGCCTGGAAGGGGAGGAATACACGGAGATCGTTCAGGGGCTGCAGCCCGGAGACCGGGTGCTGGCCTCGCCGCCCTCGGAAGTGAGCGACGGGATCCGGATCCGGGAAAAGTGAGCTTCCCGGCGCCATCCACTCCTCTTCATGCCGTTTTCAGGCGGAGTTCACCGATTCCACACGGGGCAGTCATACAATGAGCCCTGGAACGAAAGGAGCGCGAGATGGCTAAGATCCTTATCGCAGACGACGAGGCAAAGATCCGGGAGGTGATCCGGGAGTATGCGGAATTCAACCACCACCAGGTCCGGGAGGCCGCCGACGGCATGGAGGCGGTGAGCATGGCCCTGGGCGAAGACTTCGATCTGGTCATCCTGGACATCATGATGCCCAGGCTGGATGGCTTTATGGCCTGCAAGGAGATCCGCAGGGAAAAGGATGTTCCGGTGATCATGCTGTCGGCCAGGGGAGAGGAATACGACAAGCTCTTCGGTTTTGAGCTGGGCATCGACGACTATGTGGTGAAACCTTTCAGCCCCAAGGAATTGATGGCTCGCGTCGCGGCGGTCCTGGCCCGCAGGAAGCGGGCGGCGGAAAACACCGGCACCTTCGAATTCCGTTCCGGGGGGCTGGTGGTGAACACGGCCGCCAGAACCGTCACACTGGACGATGCGCGCGTCGATCTGACCCTCAAGGAATACGAACTGCTGTCCTATCTGATCCGCAACCGCAATATCGCCATGTCCAGGGACAAACTCCTCCAGGATATCTGGGGTTACGATTACTTCGGAGACGACCGGACCATCGACACCCACGTCAAAAACCTCCGGGGGCGCCTGGGTCCTTATCGGGACAAGATCATGACAGTCAGAGGGATCGGGTATAAATTTGAAGACGGAGAAGACCGGTCCTGAGCCGGGCAAAAGAAATAAAATCGATACGAAGGGCTTAAAGTTTAAGCTCACTTTGTATTTTCTGCTGTTCGCCGTGGCCCTGATGGCGGTGCTGTGGCTCCTTCAGACCGCCTTTATGGGGACCTATTATGAATCCTCCATGAAACGGCAGGTCCGCCGGATGGTGGATTCGGTTTCCAGCACCTACGCCGAAAGCCCTGAATTGGACGTGGACAGGCTCTGCGCGGATATCTGGGAAATGTCCTACGAAAGCGACACGTACTTTTATCTGGAGACCGCCGATGGCCTCCTGCGCATCACCTCCTCCTCGGATTCGGACATGCCGGGCCGCATGTTCATGGGCAGCAAGCGGGAGCTGCAAAAGGCCAGGGAACTCCTTCTGGACAGCCCCGAAAAGACCGTGTTCTTTTATGTGGAAGGGAGCCGCAGCGGCAGCCGCACCCTGGTGTATGCGGCCCTGGCCGAAAGCGCCCTGCGGGAAGACCTGCTCATCTACGCTTTTGCTCCGCTCTATCCTGTGGACACCACCGTCCACATCCTGACCCGCCAGCTTCTCCTGGTCACCGCCGCCTCCCTGATGCTGGCGGTGCTGCTGGCCCTTTGGCTGTCCGGGCGGCTTTCCAGACCCCTGATCCAGATCAAAAGCAGCGCAGAGCGATTGGCCCGGGGGGAATACGACCTGTCTTTTCAGGGAGGGAGCTACACGGAGATCGACGAGCTGGCCTCGACGCTGACCCATGCTGCCCAGGAATTATCCAAGGCGGACGGCCTCCAGAAGGATCTGATGGCCAATGTGTCCCACGACCTTCGCACCCCTCTGACCATGGTCAAGTCCTACGCGGAGCTGATCCGGGATATTTCGGGAGACGATCCGGTCAAGCGGAACACCCATCTGGGGGTCATCATCGAGGAGGCCGACCGGCTGGACGCTCTGGTGGGCGACATCCTCACCCTGTCCAAGATCCAATCCGGCGTGGAAACCATTAAGATGGCGCCCGTGGATCTGGTCCAGCTCGCGGAAAACACCCTGGCCACCTTTCGAGTTCTGGAAGAATTGGACGAATACCGCTTCGAGCTGGAAGCGCCCGACAGACCGCTCCGGGCCCGGGGGGACGCCCGGCGGCTCTCCCAGGTGCTCCACAACCTGGTGGCGAATGCGATCCAATACAGCGGCCAGGAGAAGATGGTCCGGGTGACCCTCGAGGAAGAAGGCCCCCTCCTTCGGGTGACGGTGGAGGACAGGGGGATAGGGATCCCCGCCGAAGAATTGGAGAGCATCTGGGACCGCTATCACCGGGCCAGCCGGCAAGGAACCCGGCCTTCCTCGGGGGGTTCCGGCCTGGGGCTGGCCATCACCAAGGAGATTTTACAGCTCCACGGCGCCTCGTTTGGCGTGGAAAGCGACGAGGGCCGGGGCAGCCGTTTCTGGTTCACGCTGGAGCGGGAAAATAGGGTTGACACGGCTAAACCCGTATGATAGACTATCATTTATTTTTGCTTGGTTGACTATTCACCCTCCGGCATATATAATAAAATCCGGAGGGTTTATATGTTTGCTGTCGGAGACAAGGTCGTTTATCCCATGCACGGCGCAGGGATCATCGAAAGCATCGAGGAAAAGGAAGTTCTGGGACAGACCAGAGCTTACTTTATTCTTCATATTCCTTACGGAAACATGCAGGTGATGGTTCCGGTGGTCCACGGGGAGCAGGCCGGCATTCGCGGCATCGTATCCCAAGAGGAAGTGGAAAATGTGTACGCGCTGCTGGGGAGGGAATCCTCGCAGATGGACGAAAACTGGAACCGGCGGTTTCGGGAAAATATGGACAAGCTCAAGACCGGCGATATCAAAGAAGTGGCCGAGGTCGTCCGAAATCTGATGCGGGTGGACCGGGTCAAGAAGCTTTCGACCGGAGAGAAAAAAATGCTGACCAACGCCCGACAGATCCTGATCAGCGAGATCGTTCTGGTCCGGGGGGTCAGCGAGGGAGAAGTGGAAGAAATGCTCGAGGAGATCGTATGATAGCCGGACGCCCGGAGGACATCCTGATCGATCCGGCTGCAAAAATGAGGGGAAGGGGGACAAGCGCTTGTTAAACAAAGTGTTCCGCGGCATTTTCACTCTGTGTGGAATGCTGTTCGGCTACGGCGTGTCCATCTTCCTTGCGAGCCTGGATCTGGCAGCCCTATGGGGCGATAAATGGGCCATGACCCCCGGCGAGCGAACGCTGGTGATGGCTTCTCTCGTGGGGACCTTCGGATTTGTTTTCTTTTATTATTATGCGGCGCTACGCAACAGAGGGGAGAAGGTCGCCCGGAACATCGAGTCGGATATTTTAAAAATACCGGCCAACGAAATGCTTCCGGCAGCCATCGGTTTGATCTGCGGTCTGGTGGTCGCCTTTTTGCTCTCCCAGATCATCAACGGGATCGAAGTGCTCCAGACGGCCTACATCAACACCATCCTGTCCACCTTGCTCTATTTTTTCTTTGGATCCCTGGGCGTGAGCATTTCCCGGAAGAAGAGCGGCGAGTACACGCGTACCCCCTGGTTCATGAGTCTGGCGCAGAAGGACCCAACCGCGAAAGGCAAAGGAAAAGGCAGCGCCGCTTCGCCCAAGATCCTGGATACCAGCGTGATCATCGACGGCCGTATCGCGGACATCCTGAAGACCGGCTTTCTGGAAGGGGATATCGTGATCCCCGAGTTTGTGCTGGTGGAGCTGCGCCACATCGCCGACTCTTCGGATTCCCTGAAACGGAACCGGGGACGCCGGGGTCTTGACGTGCTCAAGCGCATCCAGACGGAATACGGGATCGAGATCTACAACACGGATACGGAAAAAGCCCTGGAAGACATCCCGGAAGTGGACGTCAAACTCTTGAAACTGGCCCAGATCATGAAAGGCATGGTCGTCACCAACGACTTCAACCTGAACAAGGTGGCCGCCATCAAAGGCGTGGGGGTCCTGAACATCAACGAACTGTCCAATTCCGTCAAGCCGGTGGTCCTGCCCGGCGAAGATATGCAGATCTTTCTGGTCAAGGAAGGCAAAGAGAACGATCAGGGCGTGGCCTATCTGGACGACGGCACCATGATCGTGGTGGAGGACGGCAAGCGGCACATCGGCAAGACCATCGAGGCCACCGTCACCAGCGTGCTGCAGACCTCGGCGGGCAGAATGATCTTCGCAAAGCCCAAGCCCCAGCAATAAGGGAGGTTTGCCATGATCGGCAAGCAAAAGGTCGGAGTGATCATTGCCGCCGCCGGTTCGGGCACCCGGATGGGCGGCGGCATTTTAAAACAGCATATCCAGATCGAAGGGACACCGATGGCCGTCAAGGCTGCCAAGGTGTTTTTGCAGTGCGGCGAAGTGGACTGCCTGGTCTACGTGGGCGAGGAAAACGCCCCGGTTTCGCCGGCGCTTTTCGGCGCCACGGAAAAGCCTGTCCTCTTCGCCCAGGGCGGCGCGCGCCGCCAGGACTCCGTGGCCAGGGGGCTTGAAAGCCTTCCCGGGGATACGGATATCGTGCTGGTCCACGACGGGGCCCGGCCCTTTGTGACGCCCGAAGTGATCCGGCGGGTCCTGGCCGGCGTTCTGGAATCCGGCGCGGCCATCCCCTGCGTGGCGCCCGTGGCCACGATCCGAACCCGGACACGCACCCTGGACCGCGCGTCGCTCTACGAGGTCCAGACGCCTCAGGGCTTCCGGCGCTCTCTTCTGGAGCAGGGCTTCGCCAAAGCCCGGGCGGAGGGCCTGACCGTCACCGACGAGGCCTCCCTGATGGAGGCCATCGGCGCAAAAGTCGCTCTCACGGAGGGCAGCTACGGCAATATCAAAGTGACGACACAGGAGGACCTGCCCATGCGGACCCGCAGCGGAATCGGCTACGACGTGCATCGGATCGTGCCCGGAAGAACTCTTTGGCTTGGCTGTGTGGAGATCCCCTGGGACAGGGGTCTTCTGGGGCACAGCGACGCCGATGTGGTGGCCCACGCCCTGGCCGACGCCCTGCTGGGTGCGGCGGCTCTGGGGGATATCGGGCAGCATTTCCCGGACACGGATCAAAGGTATCACAACATGTCCGGCAGCAGCCTGTTGGAAGCGACCGCCCGTCTGCTGCGCAATGCCGGCTTTACAATTTGCTCCGTAGATGCTACACTTTCCTGCGAACAACCCAAAATCGCTCCCTTCGTTCTTCAGATGCGAAGCCAGACAGCCCTGGCCCTGGGCATCCCGGTCCGGGATGTGAGCATCAAAGCCACCACTCAGGAAGGCCTTGGTTTTTCCGGCCGGGAAGAAGGCATGGCCGCCCTGGCTGTGGCCACCCTGAGCGAAACCGCCGGCGGGGGATATGGTTCCTCCCTTTTTGATTCAACAAGCAAGGAAGATTGATCCGATGAAAGCATCCAACATGTATCTGCACACCCTGCGGGAAGTACCCGCGGAAGCGGAGATCTCCAGCCACGTGCTCCTGCTGCGCACGGGCATGATCCGCAAACTGGTATCCGGCGTCTACGGGTTTCTCCCCCTGGGCATGCGAAGCCTGCGCAAGATCGAGCAAATCGTCCGCCAGGAGATGGACGCTGCGGGGGCCCAGGAGATCCTGATGTCGGCGGTGCAGCCGGCGGAGCTCTGGCAGGAATCCGGCCGCTGGTATGCCTACGGACCGGAGCTCTGGCGGCTCAAGGACCGGAACGAGCGGGACTTTTGTCTGGGGCCCACTCACGAGGAAGTCTTCACAGACACCGTCCGGCAGAACGTCAGCTCCTACCGCCAGCTTCCCTTTAATCTGTACCAGATCCAGACGAAGTACCGGGACGAGGCCAGGCCTCGCTTCGGTTTGATCCGCAGCCGGGAATTCATCATGAAGGACGCGTATTCCTTTGACCGGGACGAGGCGGGTCTGGCCAAGAGCTATCAGGACATGTACGAGGCTTACGAAAAGGTCTTCGACCGCTGCGGACTTGTCTACCGGGCCGTGGAAGCCGACACCGGCGCCATCGGAGGCAGCAATTCCCACGAGTTTTGCGCCTTGTCCGAGGTGGGCGAGAGCGAGATCGTCTACTGCGAAAGCTGCGACATGGCGGCCACATCCGAGCGGGCGGCCTTCCGGGACGCGCCGATGCCCAAAGAAGAAGCCCAGCCGCTCATGGAAGTGGAGACGCCGGGCACTAAGACCATCGACGCCGTGGCGGAGTACCTGGGCCTTCCCAAGGACCGCACCATCAAGGCGCTGCTGTTCTCGGTCTACCGGGGAGAGGACGCCCCGGCCGACTATGCGGCCGTGTTCATCCGCGGTGACCGCCAGCTGAACAAGACCAAGCTGGTCAACGCCCTGAACATCCCGGAGTTCGCGCTGGAGTTCGCCGACGAGGCGGCTATGCAGGAATCCACGGGCTGCGTGGGTGGATTTACCGGACCTACGGGTCTGCACGACTGCACCATCGTCGTAGACAGCGAGCTGATCGAGGCCCGAAACATGTGCGCCGGCGCCTGCAAAGAAAATTACCACCTGATCAACGTCAACTACGGAAGGGACTATCAAGCCGATCTGATCGTGGATCTGAAGCTCCTGCAGGAAGGCGATCCCTGTCCTGTGTGCGGCATGCCGGTCAAGGTGGCCCGGGGCATCGAGGTGGGGCAGGTCTTCAAGCTGGGAACGAAATATTCCGAATCCATGCACGCGTACTATAAAGACGAAAACATGCAGGAGCATCCCATCGTGATGGGCTGTTACGGCATCGGCGTCACCAGGACCCTGGCGGCCGTGGTGGAGCAGCACCACGACGAGGACGGCATCCTTTGGCCCATGGCCCTGGCTCCCTACCACGTGATGCTGGTGCAGGTGAACATGAAGGACGAGGCCCAGACCGCCCTGGCGGGGAGCCTGTACGAAGCCTTGACCAGGGCGGGCGTGGAGGTCTGCCTGGACGACCGGGAAGAGCGGCCCGGCGTCAAGTTCAAGGACGCAGACCTGCTGGGCTTCCCCATCCGCATCACGGTGGGCAAGAAGGCGGGTGAAGAGCTGGTGGAGTTCAAGCTCCGGAGCGAAAAGGAACATACGGAATTAAGGGCCCAGGAGGCCGTGGACCGGGCCGTCCAGCTGGTGCGGGCCGGAGAAAGAGGATAGAGATGGCAAGGAAAATCGTCACGATCGAAATGGAAAACGGCGGCATCATGAAAGCCGAGCTGTATCCCCAGATCGCGCCGGTCACGGCGGCAAACTTCGAGAAGCTGGTGGTGGAAAAGTTCTACGACGGCCTGATCTTTCACCGGGTCATCCCCGGATTCATGATCCAGGGCGGCGACCCCACAGGCACGGGAATGGGCGGGCCGGGCTACTGCATCAAGGGCGAGTTCGCCGCCAACGGCTGTCCCAACGAACTGGCCCACAAGGCCGGCGTGCTTTCCATGGCCAGATCCGCCAATCCGGATTCCGCCGGATCCCAGTTTTTTATCATGGTGGCGGACGCGCCGTATCTGGATGGCCAGTATGCGGCCTTCGGCTGTCTGATCGAGGGAATGGATGTGGCCGCAAAGATCGTGGCCGCGCCGCGGAACCGGCAGGACAAGCCCATTCAGGATCAGAAGATCAGACAGGTCACGATCGATGAGCTTCCCTGAGGGGAAAGGGCTGTCTAAAGGATCCGTCAAAGCCCCATGTCCCCGGTCCCCCGGTTCTTTTGTTCTGAATCTGTTTCTGGTCCTGACCCTGGCCTTTTTGATCACCATCCAGATGTGGACGCCGGCGGAAGCGGCCTACCGGGGCGAAGGATACACCATCCTTCAAAACGGCCGGCCCGTCCTTTCCACTCTGACCGCCCAGGAAGCGGAGGATATTCTGGAAGGGGTCCGCAGCCGCTACCGCCTGGAGGACGCCCGGGTGCTGGAAATGGATTTCAGCGGCCAGGTGATCGTGAAGGCTGATTCCATCGTTCTGCAGGAAGCCATGAATGTGGAAGAAGGACTGGCCTACGTGCTGGAGCGGGAAAAACCCCTGCTCTCCGTGATCTCCAAACAAATATTTATACAGACCCGGGAGATTGCAGAAGGCTTTGCCGCAAGGCGGGAATACGACATCCTGCTGACCTTGGAGAACGACCGGGTGATCGCCCGGGAGATCTCCGCCAAGAGGCTGGTCCTGACGGCCAGGGAACCAGCCGGATCCAAGGAACTTTCCTTTACCGAAGAGGACGCGCCGCGCTTCGAACTGGAACTGCTGCCGCCGGTGCCCCTGAACGTCACCTGCGCCTACGGCGCAGCCCGGGCCGAAACCGGCTACCATCTGGGCGTCGACCTCTACAATCCGGGCGGAACGCCCATCGCAGCGGCCGCCGCCGGAACGGTATCCCAAGTCAGCGACGGAGACTCCTACGGAAAGCTGGTCATCCTGGACCACGGCGGCGGCGTTCAAACCTATTATGCCCACTGCCGCTCGGTCAACGTGTCCCCGGGCCAGAGCCTGGAAGCCGGCGATCCGATCGGCACCGTGGGAGACACGGGCCGCACCACAGGGACCCATCTGCATCTGGAGCTGCGGCTGAACGGCGTCCCCCTGGACCCCATGGAGTACCTGCTTTAGGACGGTTTCCGGGGAAAACCCCGAAAGGAGAAAATCGATGAGAGTTTACAACACCCTGACGCGAAAAAAGGAAGAGTTCGTTCCGCTGGATCAAAACGAGATCCGGATGTATGTGTGCGGCCCCACCGTGTACAACTACATCCACATCGGAAACGCCCGGCCTTTTGTCATATTCGACACCCTGCGCAAGTACCTGGAATACCGGGGCAACAAGGTCCGCTTCGTCCAAAACTTCACGGACGTGGACGACAAGATCATCAACCGCGCCAGAGAAGAGGGCATCAGCCCCTTCGAGGTGGGGGAGAAATACATCAAAGCCTATTTCGAAGACGTGCAGGCGCTGAACGTGACGCCGGCCACCATCCATCCCAGGGTGACCGAAACCATCCCCGAGATCATCCAGTTCGTCCAGGGACTGATCGACAAGGGTCTGGCTTACGAAATCGACGGAGACGTGTACTACAGCGCCCGGAAGTTTCCCGACTACGGCAAGCTCTCCAAGCAGAACATCGAGGAACTGGAGGCCGGCTCCCGGGTGAACGTGGACGAGCGCAAGGAGGACCCCCTGGACTTCGCCCTGTGGAAAGCCCAGAAAGCAGCGGACGAAATGGCCTGGGAATCCCCCTGGGGCATGGGCCGCCCCGGCTGGCACATCGAGTGCTCGGCCATGTCCAGGAAGTTTCTGGGCGAGACCATCGACATCCACGCCGGCGGCCAGGATCTGCAGTTCCCCCACCACGAAAACGAAATCGCCCAGTCCGAGGGTTTTTCCGGCAAGCCCTTTGCCCGCTACTGGATGCACAACGGCTACATCACCGTGGACAACGAAAAGATGTCCAAATCCCTGGGCAACTTTTTTACGGTCCGGGACATCCTAAAGGAATACGACGGCGAGGTCCTGCGCTATTTTCTCCTCTCCGGCCAATACCGGGGGCCCATCAATTTCAGCAGAGAGTTGATGGAACAATCCCGCAACGCCCTGGAAAGAATGAAAAACGCCAAGGCCAGCCTGCTCCACCTGATCGAGACCGGGTCGGGCAGCCTGACGGAAGAAGAAGGCAAGAAGTTGAAGGGATACGAGTCCTACAGGGAGAAGTTCATCGAAGCCATGGAGGACGACCTGAACACCGCCGACGCCATCAGCGCCATATTCGAGCTGATCCGGGATGTGAACACGGACACCCAGAACGGCCCCTCGAAAGCTTTCGCCCAGGGGGCGTTGGACCTGCTCAACGAGCTGACCGGCGTGCTGGGCCTTCTCTGGAAACAAGAAAAAAGCCCACTGGAGGACGACGTCCAGAAGCTGATCGAAGAGAGGCAGGAAGCTCGCAGGCAGAAGGATTTTGCCCGGTCCGACGCCATTCGCGACGAACTGGCAGCCCGGGGGATCACCCTCAAGGACACGCCCCAGGGCGTTCAGATTCTAAGGAGTTAAGGTGAAATATCTGGTGCTCAGCGACACCCACGGCCGTGTGGAGACCGCGGTGCAGATCTGGGAAAAGCACAACAGGGAAGCCGCATTGGACGGCATCCTCCACCTGGGAGACCTGGCGGACGACGCTTCCCGCATTTCTTTGCGGCTGGGCGTGCCGGTGACCGGGGTGAAGGGAAACATGGACGGACTCGGGGCCCAGCCGGACCACCGGATCTGGGATACCCCGTACGGGCCCATCCTGCTTACCCACGGCCATCTTCAGAATGTCAAAAACGGTTTGTCCAAGCTGCTGTACCGCACGCTGGAACTGGAGTGCCGGGCGGCCCTCTTCGGCCACACCCATATCCCCTGCATGGAGTATGCCCAAGGGGTCCATCTGGTCAATCCGGGCAGCCTCAGCCGCCCCGCGGCGAAGGGCAGACCCAGCTACGCCTTGCTCACATTGGAAGAGAACCTGTTCCGGGCAGAGATCCTTTTCTGGGAGCCCGCGCCGCCCATCCGGGGCGGGAAGCTCTACGACCTGCTGAACCAGTCGGACCGAGCCTAGGAGGAATGATGAGCGAAGCGGGGAAAATGAACACCACGGCCCTGGCCTATCTGGGCGACGCGCTCTACGAGGTTTTCGTGCGGGAGCGTGTAGTCCGCCGGGGCATCGCCCACGCGGACCGTCTCCATCGGGAAGCCGTGACCTATGTTTGCGCCGAGGGCCAGGCCCGGGCGATCCGCCACATGCTTCCCTCTCTCACCGAAGAAGAAGAAGCCTTAGTCCGGAGAGCCCGAAACCGCAGGTCCGCCGCCAGGCCCCGCCACGCCGACGCGGTCACGTACAAATGGGCCACGGCCTTTGAGGCGCTGATCGGCTTTCTCTACCTGGACGGTCAAACGGAACGCCTGGCCGAAGTCCTGGAGCAGGCCGCCCGGGCTGCGGAAGAGCCGGCGCGTCAACAGAAGGAGCGGTAGGATCCCTTGCATTTTATCAAGCAGTTTCGCGGCCTGCCCCGTCAGGTGTACTGCATCTGTCTGGCCCGCATGATCATCGGCATCGGAAGCATGATTTTCATGTTTTTTTCTTTGCTCATGACCCGGGTCCTGGGCTTTACGGAGTTCCAGGCCGGTTTGGCGTTTTTACTCATGGCTTTGATCAGCGTGCTGGGCGCGATCCTGGGCGGGAAGCTGGCCGACCATTTCGGCCGCAAGCGGGTCTACATGATCTGCATCACCCTTTCCTCCACGGTGTACGCCCTTACTTCTTTTGTGGCAGGGACCCGGGGCATGCTGCCGTTTCTTTATCTGGCTTCCTTTATCGGCAGCGCCTCCTATCCGATTTTATCGGCCATGGTGGCCGACAGCGCCCCGGAGAGCCAGCGCACGGAATGCTTTTCCCTGTTGTATCTGGCCCAGAACCTGGGCTTCGCCTTCGGCCCCTCCATCGGCGGCCTGCTGTTCTACAGCCATATGGACCGGCTTTTTCTGATCCAGGCCGCCATCTTTATGACCGGCGGTCTCTTTCTCCAGTTCACCACCACGGATGTCTATTCCCTGGGGGTCGCCAAGGAATTCGGCCTGGCGAGCCAGACGGTGGATGTCACCCGCCGGGGAAAAACGCCAAGGGAGAACACCTTCCGAATGCTTTTTGAGCGAAAGCCTCTCTTCGCTTTCATCTTTTCTCTGATCTTTCTGACCATGTGCTACCAGATGCTGGGCTTTATGCTGCCGCTGCAGCTGTCGGACACCTTCGGCATGGAGGCCGGCTCCCGCTATTCAGGTCTGATCTGGACCACCAACGCCTTGTGCGTGGTGCTGGGCACCCCGCTCATTATCGGGTATACAAAAAAGCACCATCAACTGCGGACCACTGCGCTGGCCACGGTGCTGTACTGCGTGGGTTTCGGCCTCTACGCCTTCGTGAGCGCCCTGCCGCTGTTCTACGCCGCCGTGGTCATCTGGACCGCCGGCGAGATCATGATCTCCACCGGCGCCGGCGTCTATATCGCAGAAGCCGCTCCGGCCACTCACCGGGCCCGCTTCCAATCCCTCTACGACATGGCCCGCTCCCTGGGAAGGGGCTTCGGTCCGCCGATCTTCGGGCTTCTGCTGACGGGGCTTAACTACCGGCAGGCCTGGCTGGTGGACGCGCTGGCCTGCCTGGTGATCGGGGCCTGCCTGTACGGAGTCTATCGATGGGACATAAGGGGAAAGAGAAGCTGAGATGAATTACTTTCTTCAATTCAAAGGGCTGCCCAGGCAGGTCTATGTGCTCTCCTTTGTACGCTTCCTGATCAACCTGGGCAGCTGCGTGGGCGCTTTTGCCGCCCTCTTGTTTTCCGATGTGCTGGGCTTTGGCCAGATGGCCACGGCGGTGCTGCTCTTTGCCATCGCCGCGGCCAACGCTCTGGGCACCGCCATGGGGGGCAGACTGGCCGACCAAATAGGCCGGAAGAAGGCCTTCGCGCTCTCCTGCGCTTTGATCTTCGCCCTCTACGGTGTGGCAGGTTTCCGGGCCGCCACTCTTTGGGTGATCCCGCTGATGATGGCGGGGCTCTTTGCCAACGGGTTCATCTATCCGTCCCTGGCGGCCATGGTGGCCGATGTGTGCGACGAAGGGAATAAATACGAAAGTTTTTCCTTGCTGTTCATGGCTCAGAACCTGGGATACGCCCTGGGGCCGGCCATCGGCGGACTGCTGTTCTACGATCACCTGCCCTGGGTGTTCTGGTTCCAGGGACTGGTCTTTGCGGCGTCGGCGGCGGTGCTTTGGATCGCTGTCGAAGAGGTCTACGTGCCCGCCGCCCCCGGAGAGGTCTCCGGGCCGGAGCGGACCGATCTGCTGAGCGGCTTGAAGACAGTCCGGAAGAGCACCTGGGTCCTGCTCCGGGCGACGCCGCCCATCTTCGTATTTATAGCCGGCATGGTGTTCCTGACCATGTGCTACCAAATGGTTTCCTATATGCTCCCTCTGCAGCTTTCCGCGGATTTCGGCCCCCGGGCGGCTTCCCGATACAACGGGCTGATCTGGACGGTCAACGCCGGGGCCGTGGTGCTTGCAACGCCCCTGATTCTGGGGTATGCTAAACGCGGAAACCAATTGAAAAACACCGCTGTGGCCGGGGTCCTCTACGCCGCGGGTTTCGGCGCCTATGCCTGGATCCGCTCCGTGCCCCTGTACTTTGCCGCTGTCGTCCTGTGGACGGCGGGAGAGATCCTGATCACCACCGGCGCCGGCGCTTTCATCGCCCGGCATTCCCCGCTCACCCACATCGCCCGGTTTCAGGGACTGTACGAAATCGCCCGCTCCACGGGGAAAGCTTTCGGTCCGCCGGTCTTCGGGCTGCTACTGTACGGCTTGAGCTACCGACAGGCCTGGCTGCTGACGGCAGGGGCTTGTTTGCTGGTGAGCGCGGCGCTGTACCGCACCTACCGGAACATTTTTGCGAAAGGAAAATCGACTGATGAGCAGAGCTGACGAACTCTTTGTGGGCATGTGCCGGGACATCCTGGACAAGGGCTATTCCTCCCGGGGACAGCAGGTCCGGGCCAAATGGGCCGACGATCAATCCCCTGCCTATACAAAAAAACGCTTCGGCGTGGTGAACCGCTACGACCTCTCCCTGGAGTTCCCCGCGCTCACCCTGCGCCCCACGCCCTTCAAGAACGCCATCGACGAGATCCTCTGGATCTGGCAGAAAAAGTCCAACCGGGTGGCGGACCTGCGCAGCCACATCTGGGATGCCTGGGCCGGCGAAGACGGTACGATAGGAAAAGCTTACGGGTATCAGATGGGACGGAAATACCGCTTTGCCCAGGGGGAAATGGACCAGGTGGACAACGTGCTGTGGCAGCTGAAGCATCAGCCCGCCAGCCGCAGGATCCTCACCAATCTGTTCAATTTTGAGGATCTCCACGAAATGGGTCTGGAGCCCTGCGCCTACAGCGTCACCTTCAATGTCACGGGAGACCGGCTCAACGCCATTCTGAACCAGCGCTCCCAGGACGTGCTGGTGGCCAACAACTGGAACGTGGCCCAATACGCCGTGCTGGTCCACATGATGGCTCAGGTGTCGGATCTGAAACCGGGTGAACTGGTCCACGTGATCGCCGACGCCCACATCTACGACCGCCACGAGGCCATCGTGGAGGAGTTGATCGCCCGACCCGCCTATCCGGCCCCCGTGTTTCGCATGAATCCGGAGATCAAGGATTTTTACGATTTTAAATTAGAAGACTTTGTGTTCGAAAACTATCAGACCGGCCCCCAGGTGACCGGCATCCCTGTGGCCGTTTAAGCACAGCGAAGGAAGGTGTCCGACATGAAAGCGATCGCTGTCATCGACCGGAACCTGGCCATCGGCAGAGCGGGAAGCCTCCTCTGCCGGCTGCCGGGCGATCTGGCCCATTTTAAAGAGACCACCCTGGGCAAAACCGTCATAGTGGGGCGAAAGACCCTGGACTCTCTGCCCGGCGGAAAACCCCTGCCGGGTCGAAACACCGTGGTTCTCTCCCGGAACGCCAGGCTGGGCACTTTTTACGAAGACGGCGGCTTCAGCGGGTTTTTCCTGTCCTCCCCGGAGGATGTGCTGTCCTACATCGAGAACGAACGCCTGGAGGACGAGGTGTTTCTGGCGGGCGGAGAGCAGATCTACCGACTGTTCCTGGACCGCTGCGACGAACTGATCCTGACCGAGCTGGACTGCGCCTTCCCTGACGCCGACGCCTGGTTTCCGGAGTTCCGGGACCGGTTTCTGCTGGCCGAAGAAGGACCTCTGCAAGAAGAAAACGGCATCCGATACCGCATCAATCGCTACCGGAAAGCCTGATCCAAACCACTGCCGGCATTGCCGGCGAAAGGAACGCCATGGTCAAGAGAGACAAGCCCCGCTTAAAGGAGCGGGAGGCCCCAAAGAGCGGAAGCCCAAAGCCTAAAGTTTCGCCGAAGCCCGGTGCCGGACGGCCCAGGGAATCATTCAAAGAGAAACCCGCTTCGAAGCCGGCCGCAGGCCGCCCCAAGGCATCTCCCGAAGGACGACCGGCCCCCGCCAAGCAGTGGACCGGCGAGCGGGGCAGGGACAGCCGCCCCAGGGAGTCCGTACGCGAGTTCGATCGGGAGCGAGAAGAAAACCCCAACCTGATCATCGGCAGGAACCCGGTGGCCGAAGCCGTCAAGAGCGGCCGGACCATCGACAAGATCCTGATGCAGCGCGACGGGGAAGGCTCCATCAAGAAGATCGCTTCCATGGCCCGGGAGCGGGGCCTTCAGATCCAGTACGTGGAAAAGATCGCCCTGGACCGGCTCTGTCCCGGCCGTCCCCATCAAGGCGTGGCCGCCATGGCCGCCGTCCACGACTACGCCGATCTGTCCCGGGTCCTGGAGCGGGCCGGCAGCCTGGGAGAGGACCCCTTTGTGATCCTGTTGGACGGTCTGGAAGACCCCCACAACCTGGGGGCCATCCTTCGCAGCGCCGAAGGCGCCGGCGCCCACGCCGTGGTGATCCCTTCCCGCCGGGCTGTGGGCCTTACGGAAACTGTGGCCAAAGCTTCGGCCGGCGCCATCGAATATGTGCCGGTGGCCAAGGCGGGCAACCTGGCGCGGACCATCGAAGAACTCAAGGAGAAGGGCCTGTGGGTGACGGGTCTGGACATGGAAGGGATCCCTTACAGCCAAGCCTCTCTGAAAGGGCCTGTGGCGCTTGTGGTGGGCGGCGAAGGCGGCGGACTGTCCCGGCTGATCCGGGAAAAGTGCGACCAGGTGGTGTCGATTCCCATGAAGGGCAAGATCAATTCCCTGAACGCGTCCAACGCGGCGGCGGTCCTGTTGTTCGAAGTGCAGCGCCAGCGCCTGGCCGCAGCAGAGGAAAAAAGCCATGAGCCGATCCTATGACCGGATGAGCGACGAAGCCCTGTCGGCCCTGGCCTCGAAAGGCGATGAAACGGCGGCGGAGCATCTGATCCGGGATTACAAAGAAATGGTCAAATCCAAGGCCCACCTGTATTTTATGCTGGGCGGGGACCGGGAGGACATCGTCCAGGAGGGCATGATCGGCATCTTTAAAGCCATCAAGCACTACGATCCCTCCAAAGGAGCTTCCTTTCGGACCTTTGCGGACCTGTGCGTCAGCCGGCAGATCATCACCGCCATCAAAGCCGCCGGGAGACAGAAGCACTCCCCCCTGAACCAATCCCTTTCCCTGGATCGTCCCCTTGCGGACCAGGAGTTTCCTCATACGCTGGGCGAGACCCTGGCCGCCGGCACCGACACGGATCCGGAGGCCCTCTTCCTGATGGGCGAAATGGCTCAGCTGCTCTTTTCCCGCAAAGACAGCTTTCTGAGCCCTTTTGAGCGCCTGGTGCTGGGCGAACTGCTCCAAGGCAAAACCTACCGGAGCATCGCGATGGAGCAGGGCAAGACGGATAAATCCGTGGACAACGCCATCCAGCGGATCCGACGGAAACTCCTGCTTTTTTTTGACGAGAATGCTCGCTGAAACCCCGCGGCGTCCCCGGCCGCAAAGAAGCTTTCTTCTGCTCAAAAAGGCACAAAACGGTTGACACGGCCGATCCTTGCACAGTATAATATGAAACGGTGTATATCCAAGCATGCTGTTGTAGCTCAGTCGGTAGAGCACTTCCTTGGTAAGGAAGAGGTAGGCAGT
>CAZCTS010000019.1:0-22678 GCA_964501635.1 uncultured Oscillospiraceae bacterium
TGTACAGCTCGATGTCCGGGAAGTTTTTGCCGTCGATGATGCCGTTTTTCAGGTAGTCTTCGGCCAGTTTTTTCGCATACACTTCGTAACGCATCCGCTTCTCCTTCAGAAATGAAATAGGGTAGTATCTCTAAATTGATTATAGGATAATGATTATCTCTTGTCAACGGTGGCGAGGGGATCGGGGCTGTGATATAATCGGGACGGATGGGAGGCGCAAGCCATGATCACAGTGAAAGATATCCAGGACGCCCGGAAAGTATTGGAGGGTGTCATCCGCAAGACCGACCTGATCGAGGCCACGGGTTTCAGCCCGGACTGCGAAGTCCACATCAAGGCGGAAAACCTGCAGCGCACCGGCTCGTTCAAGATCCGGGGGGCCTACAATAAAATATCGCGGCTCTCGGCGGAAGAGAAAGCCAGAGGCGTCATCGCCTGCTCGGCGGGGAACCACGCCCAGGGCGTGGCGCTGGGCGCGTCGGAAAACGGCATCTTCTCGCTGATCTGCCTGCCCGACGGGGCGCCCATCTCCAAGATC
Organism: uncultured Oscillospiraceae bacterium; assembly: GCA_964501635.1. Classification (GTDB taxonomy): domain Bacteria; phylum Bacillota; class Clostridia; order Peptostreptococcales; family Anaerovoracaceae; genus UBA10908. The sequence goes on from CAZCTS010000019.1 coordinate 539, forward strand.
GAGGCCACGAAGCACTACGGCGCCCGGGTGGAGCTGGTGAGCGGCGTCTACGACGATGCCTTTGCCCGAGCCCTCCAGTTAAAAGAAGAAAAAGGCTACGTGTTCATCCATCCCTTCGACGACCCGGATGTGATCGCCGGCCAGGGCACCATCGGCCTGGAGATCCTGGAGCAGCTCCCGGACGTGGATGCGGTGATCGTGCCCGTGGGCGGAGGCGGACTGATCTCGGGCATCGCCGTGGCGGTCAAGAGCCTCAAGCCCCGCTGCAAGGTGTACGGCGTGCAGGCGGCGGGCGCCCCGGGCATGTTCGAGGCCCTGAAAAATAAGCGTTTGGAGGCGCTGAGCGCCGTTTCCACCATCGCCGACGGCATCGCGGTCAAACTGCCCGGGAAGCTTCCCTTCGAAATCTGTCAGAAGTACGTGGATCGTATCGTGACGGTCACCGACGAGCAGATCAGCGCCGCCGCCCTGACGCTGCTGGAGCGCCAAAAAGTGGTTGCCGAAGGCGCCGGAGCCTCTTCCGCCGCGGCCGTGCTGTACAGCGATCTGCCCCTGGCGGGGAAAAAGGTGGTCTGCGTGATCTCCGGCGGAAACATCGATGTGACCATCCTGTCCCGGATGATCAACCGGGGCTTGTCCGCTTTGGGCCGCTCCTCGGAGATCACGGTGGAACTGGCCGACCGTCCCGGACAGCTGGAGGGCGTGGTCAAGATCGTGGCCGACGAAGGCGCCAACGTGGTATCGGTCTATCACGACCGGAACGACCCGGGCACGCGGCTGAACGCGGTCACGCTGCAGCTGGTGCTGGAGACCCGGGACGCCGCCCACCGGATCCGCATCGAAGAAGCTCTGAAACGGGCGGGTTTCAAGTTGCACGAACAGCGAAACTGTACTATAATATAAAAACCGTAACTCAATCGATCAGACAGCCAAATAATCGAAACGAAATGAACCCAAAAGGAGAACAAAAGATGGCGAAGCAAATGAAAACCATGGATGGAAACAGCGCCGCCGCGTACGTGTCTTACGCGTTTACCGACGTCGCCGCGATCTTTCCGATCACCCCTTCCTCGCCCATGGCCGAAATCGTAGACGAGATGGCCGCTCATGGAGAGAAAAACCTTTTCGGACAAAAGGTCAAAGTGGTGGAGATGCAGTCCGAAGGCGGAGCAGCGGGAACCGTTCACGGATCCCTGGCGGCCGGCGCCCTGACCACGACCTATACAGCCTCTCAGGGGCTGCTCCTGATGATCCCCAACATGTATAAAATCGCCGGCGAACTGCTGCCGGGCGTTTTCCACGTGACAGCCAGGACCCTGGCCGCCCATGCGCTTTGTATTTTCGGCGACCATTCCGACGTGATGGCCACCCGGCAGACCGGATTTGCCCTTCTCTGCGCCAACTCGGTCCAGGAAGTGATGGATATGGCGGGCATCGCCCACCTTTCGGCCATCAGCGGCAAGGTCCCCTTCCTCCACTTCTTCGACGGATTCCGGACCTCCCACGAAGTGCAGAAAGTGGAAGTGATCGACTACGACGTGTTCGACAAGCTCATCGACCGGGACGCGGTCCAGGCTTTCCGCAAGAACGCCTTGAATCCCGAACATCCGGTCATCCGGGGCACCGCCCAGAATCCGGACATCTTCTTCCAGGCAAGAGAAGCGGCCAACAGCTACTACGAGAAACTGCCGGCCATCGTGGAAGATTACATGGTCAAGATGGGCAAGGAGACCGGCCGTCAGTATAAACTCTTCGACTACGTGGGCGCGCCGGACGCAGACCGGGTGATCGTGGCCATGGGCTCCGTGTGCGAGACCATCGAAGAGACCATGGACGTGCTGCTCGCCAGAGGAGAAAAAGTCGGGCTGGTCAAAGTCCGCCTCTACAGGCCCTGGTCCCCCGAACATCTCCGGGCTGTCATGCCCAAGAGCGTCAAGCGGATCACCGTTCTGGACCGGACCAAGGAGCCCGGCGCCATCGGCGACCCCCTCTACATGGACCTCAAGACGATGTACTACGACGACGCCAACGCCCCGCTGATCGTGGGCGGCCGCTACGGACTGGGCTCCAAAGACACCACCCCCGGACAGATCGTGGCCGTGTTCAACAATCTGAAGGAAGCGCAGCCCAAGAATCAATTCACCATCGGCATCGAGGACGACGTGTACCACAGCTCCCTGCCCACGGTCAAAATCACCACGGAACCGGAAGGGACCGTCCGCTGCAAGTTCTGGGGTCTGGGTTCCGACGGGACCGTCGGCGCCAACAAGCAGGCCATCAAGATCATCGGCGACAACACCGACCTCTACGCCCAGGGCTATTTTTCCTACGACTCCAAAAAATCCGGCGGGGTCACCATTTCCCATCTCCGCTTTGGAAAGAACCGGATCCAGTCCACTTACCTGATCACGGAAGCGGATTTCGTGGCCTGCCACAACCAGGCCTACGTGCATCAGTACGACCTGCTCCGCGGCCTTAAAAAGGGCGGCAACTTCGTGCTGAACTGCATCTGGAACGACGAAGAGCTGGAAGCCAATCTCCCGGCCTCCATGAAGCGCTACATGGCGGAAAACGACATTCAGTTCTACACCATCGATGCCACGGCCCTGGCCGAAGGGCTTGGCCTTGGCAACCGGATCAACATGATCATGCAGTCCGCATTCTTCAAACTGGCCAAGGTCATCCCCATGGAGGAGGCGGTTGGCTATCTGAAGGAATCCATCGAGCACGCCTACGGCAAGAAGGGCGAAAAGATCGTCCAGATGAACCGGGCTGCGGTGGATGCGGGCGAAAACGGTCTCCACAAGGTAGCCGTCCCGGCCGCATGGAAAGACGCAGCGGACGAAAAGGAAGCGAAGAAGGACGTTCCCCAGTTCATCGAGGAAGTGCTGGCGCCCATGAGCCGCCAGGAGGGCGACGATCTGCCCGTCAGCGCGTTCAAGGACCGTCCCGACGGGACCTTCCCCTCCGGCACCTCCGCCTACGAAAAGAGAGGCGTCGCCGTGAACGTGCCCATGTGGCATTCGGAAAACTGCATCCAGTGCAACCAGTGTTCCTTCGTCTGCCCCCACGCCTCCATCCGGCCCTTCCTGCTGGACGAAGCGGACGCCGCGGCGGCGCCGGAAGGCTTCACCACGATCAAGGCCACAGGCAAGGAACTGGCGGGCCTGCAGTACAAGATCCAGGTATCGCCTCTGGACTGCATGGGCTGCGGCAACTGCGCCGACGTCTGCCCGGCCAAAGTGAAAGCGCTCACCATGGAGCCTCTGGGGACCCAGATGGACGAAGCCTCCAACTGGGAATTTGCCGTGGGCTTAACGGACAAGAACGATCTGATGGCCAGGACCACGGTCAAGGGCAGCCAGTTTACCTCTCCCTACTTTGAGTTTTCCGGCGCTTGCGCGGGCTGCGGCGAGACCCCCTATATCAAGGTCATCACCCAGCTCTACGGCGACCGCATGATGATCGCCAACGCCACGGGCTGCTCCTCCATCTGGGGCGCGTCCGCTCCCTCCATGCCCTACACCACCGACAAGGCAGGCAAGGGTCCTTCCTGGGCCAACTCCCTGTTCGAGGACAATGCGGAATACGGCCTGGGCATGGCCATGGCGATCAAGCAGATGAGAGAAAAGACGAAGGACATCGTGACCGCGCTGAAGGAAAAATCCGCCGACGCGGCGCTGAACGCGGCCTGCGAAGACTGGCTGACCTTTATGGAAGACGGCGCGAAGACACAGGAAGTCAGCGACGCGCTGATGGCTGCCTTGAAAGGCGCCTCTCTGGCCGGCGAAGCCGCAGATCTGGGCAAGCAGCTGGAAGAAAAGAGCGACTTCCTGGTCAAAAAGTCCATGTGGTGCCTGGGCGGCGACGGCTGGGCCTACGACATCGGCTACGGTGGCCTGGACCACGTCCTGGCGTCCGGGGAAGACATCAACGTGCTGGTCTTCGACACCGAAGTCTACTCCAACACCGGCGGCCAGTCCTCCAAAGCCACGCCGACGGCGGCCATCGCCAAATTTGCCGCCTCGGGCAAGAAGATCAAGAAAAAGGATCTGGGCATGCTGGCCGCCACCTATGGCTACATCTACGTGGCTCAGGTCGCCATGGGCGCGGACAAAAACCAGTTCCTCAAAGCAGTCCGGGAGGCGGAGGCCTTTGCGGGTCCCTCGCTGATCATCTGCTACGCCCCCTGCATCAACCACGGGATCAAGCAGGGCATGGGCAAGACCCAGGAGAACGAAAAACTGGCGGTGGAGAGCGGCTACTGGAGTCTGTTCCGCTACAATCCGCAGCTCAAGGCAGAGGGAAAGAATCCCTTTATACTGGATTCCAAAGAGCCCACCGGCTCCTTCCGGGACTTCATCATGGACCAGACGCGCTATTCGTCCCTGGCCATGGAGTTCCCCGACGACGCGGAGGATCTCTTCCGCCTGGCCGAACAAAACGCCAGGGAGCGGGTCGAGGGCTACAAGAAAATGGCCGAATAGTCCGGCCGGCTCAACACAAGCAACTATATAAAAAATCCATGTGCCGGCCCAGCCGGCTGATAGGGAAGCGGGTCAAAAGCCCGCGCGGTCCCGCCGCCGTAATCGGGGAGTGCTGTCTCATGGCTGTTGCCGGTCACTGAGAAATTGGGAAGACGAGCCAGCACCTTGATCCGAGAGCCGGAAGACCTGCATGGATGGACAGCTGCCCCGACGGGTGATCGGAAAAGGCGGCGCGAGCAGTACGGCAAAAACGGGCCGGGGCGATCCATCGCTCCGGCCCGTTTTCTCGCACAGCCGCTCCCAGGGGAGCGGCAGGATAAAGGAATGAACAGATTGAAAAGAAATCGCAGCCGGATTCGAAAAGCAGCGTCCGTTTTATTGATAGGGGCATTTTTTGCTTCTTTCCTGAACCCCATCGCTGCACCCCAGTCGGTGTTCGCCGGCGAAAATGCGCCCTTCGGGCGGCAGGAGCTGGCCGACGCGGCCGGCGGGATCTTGAGCTGGTGCAAGCAGACAGCCGGCCAGGACGCGGGTCAGGATCCGGTGGGCGGGATGTTTGCAAAAAATGCGGGCACCACGGATTCGGACTGGTTTGTGATCGCCATGAGCCAGATGGGCCTGCCCGGCGATTACGCCGGATATCTGTCGGCGCTGTCCAAGGCCGTCAAGGCCCGATACGTCCAAGAGGGCCAGCTGAGCCCGTCCAAGGCCACCGAATGGCACCGCATCGCCCTGGCGGCCCTCGCCTGCGGCGGGGATCCCGCCAATATCGGCGGAGCGGACCTGATCGCCGACGGTGTCTACAACAGAGGCCTGGTCAAGCCCTTGGACAACCAGGGAAACAACGGCACGATCTTTGCCCTGATCGCCTTGGATTCAAAGAATTATGCGGTCCCACCGGATGCTTTTGAAAACAGAGAAGCGATCCTGCAAAAGATCCTGGACGCCCAGCTTCCCGGAGGCGGATTCGCCCAGCTGGGCAGCAGCGGCGATGTGGACGTGACGGCCATGGCCCTGATGGCCCTGGCGCCCTACAAGGAAGTCTGCGGAGAAGAGATCGACCGGGCCCTGTCCTTCCTGTCGTCACAGCAAGGCGCCAAGGGCGGCTTTTCCAGCCGGGGCGCGGAAAACACCGAAAGCGCCGCCCAGGTGATCCTGGCGCTGACGGCCCTGGGCATCGATCCCCAAACCGACGGCCGTTTTATCAAAAATGGCAGCACGCCGGTCAGCCGGCTGATGTCCATGGCGCTTTCCGAGGGAGGATTTTGCCACACCGAAGGCGGTTCCCCGGACTGGATGGCTTCCCAACAGGCGCTGTGCGCCATCTCCGCCCTGATCCGGCAGATGGACGGCAAGGGGAGCCTGTACCGCTTCGGCGGCGGGGCGCCCGCCTTGGAAGCGGCGACGGAGGAGCCCAAAGACGCCCAGATCCCGGGCGAAGGGGAGGCTTCCGATGGAGGCCAAGAAGCTGTGAGCCAGACCAACCCGGGCGAGCCGGCCCCGGCGCCGGACGAAGAAGGGGCTTCGGATCTGCCGGCCTTGATAGAAGGCGCATCGGATCCGGAAGATATTTCCGGCGGTGCGGATCCGGAAGATGTTTCCGGCGGAGCGGGCGCGGAAGATCCGCAGGATCCGACGACCCAGGGCCCTGTTGATCAGGGAAGGGGATACGGGCGGACCCTCGGTATTCTTGCAGGGCTTCTGGGCAGCGTCCTGTGCTTTTGGCTCGGGCTCAAGAAAGCGAGCGGCCGGAAAAAGGATGCCTGGCTGCTGGCGGCGGTCCTGCTGGCCGGGGCTTCCTTGTATTTGCTGGCCGATCCTCAAAGCCTGGAGCAATTCCAGAAAAGCCGGCTGGGGGACTCGACCGGGGATACGGTGACCGTGCGCATCGACTGCTCTACGGTGTGGGACAACGAGGAGGCTCTGGATCCGGCGCTGAAAGAGGGCGGATATATTCCGGAAGACGGGATCTTTCTGGAGGAGACCGCCGTTTCCTTTGCGGAAGGAGAGACTGCCTTTGACGTGCTGCTGCGGGCGGCCGCCCTCGAGGACCTCCAGGTGGATTACCAGGGCGCCGATTCCACTCTCTATGGCACCGCCTACATCCGGGGCATCCAGCACCTCTACGAATTTTCCTGCGGGCCTCTGTCGGGCTGGACCTATTCGGTGAACGGCGAATTCCCGGACAAAGGCAGCAGCGCCTTCCCGCTGTCCGCCGGCGACCGGGTGGAGTGGCTCTACACCTGCGATCTTGGGCGCTACACCGACATTTTGGATCCCGAGGAGACGCCTTGAGATTTCTGACCAACCTGCATCCGGCCGTGCTGCTGGCCTATATCGCAACGGTAATGGGCCTGGTGATGTTCACCAGACATCCCCTGGTCATCGGCCTGGCTCTCGGGGGCGCGGTGCTGTTTCTGCTGGCCTCGGAAGGACTGCAGTCTTCGAAGAAAGTCCTGGGGATCTCCCTGTTGCTCATCCTGCTGGTGACCCTGACGAATCCTTTGTTTATGCATCGGGGCGCCACACCCCTCTTTGTGATCTTCGGCAAGGTGGCCACCCTGGAATCCCTTTTGTACGGCGGGGTCTCCGGCGCCATGATGGCAGCGGTCATCCTCTGGTTCAAAGGCTACGGCGCGGTGATGACCTCGGATAAGTTCTTATATTTATTCGGGCGGATCTTTCCCAAACTGAGCCTGGTGCTGTCCATGGCTCTCCGGTTCATCCCACTCTTTGTCCGGCAGATCCGCGCAGTCTACCAGGCGCAGAAGACCCTGGGGCTCTACGACAGCGGGGCCCTGAGCGACCGCTTTCTGGGGGGCGCCCGGGTTTTTTCCGCTGTCCTGACCTGGGCCCTGGAAAACGCCATCGATACGGCCCACTCCATGCGGGCCAGGGGCTACGGACTGCCCGGCCGGACTTCGTTTTCCCTGTTCTCCTTTGGAAAGACGGATCGGCGGGCCCTGGCCGCCATTGCTTTACTGGCCGCTGCCGCAGTCTTCGGCGCCTGGAGGGGCACCTTGGAGTTTACCTATTATCCGGCTGTCCGGATGCCCGAAACGGCGCCGATAGACCTGGCGGTCTGGACGCTGATCGGCCTGATGATGTTGTTGCCCGCGATGATCGAAGTGGCAGATAGGATGTTATGGAACTCATACAGATCAAAGATTTGAGCTTTACCTACAACGGGGAAGGGGCCCGGGCACTGGCCCGCGTCTCCCTGTCTGTAAAGCAGGGGGAGTTCATTCTGTTCTGCGGCCGCTCCGGCTGCGGCAAGACCACGCTGCTTCGACTGTTAAAGCCGGAGCTGGCGTCTGCCGGGGACCGGCCGGGCGAGATTTTCTACGGCGGAGAAGATCTTTCAAAGCTGAGCCCTGAACGGACAGCGGCGGAGATCGGTTTTGTGATGCAGCGGCCCGAGGGCCAGGTGGTGACGGACAAAGTTTGGCACGAGCTGTCCTTCGGACTGGAAAATCTGGGGCTGCCCACGGAGGAGATCCGCCGCCGGGTGGCCGAGATGGCCAGCTTCTTTGGGATCCAGACCTGGTTTCGGCACAATACCGCCGACTTGTCCGGCGGCCAGAAGCAGCTGCTGAACCTGGCCTCGGTGATGGTGATGAACCCCCGGCTCCTGATCCTGGACGAGCCCACCTCTCAGCTGGATCCCATCGCCGCTGCGGATTTTATCGCCACGCTGCAGAAGATCAACCGGGAACTGGGCACCACCATCCTGCTGGCGGAACATCGGCTGGAGGGTCTTTTCCCCATCGTGGACAAAGTGGTGGTGATGGACGAAGGGCGCATCGTGGTGGACCGGGCGCCGGCGGAAGCCGGAGAGGCCCTGCGCGCGATTCATCCGGACCATCCCATGCTGGCGGGCCTCCCCAGCGCGGTCAAGATCTACCACGCGCTGGGCGCCCGGGGCCCCTGCCCCCTGACGGTCCGGGAAGGCCGGGCCTTCCTGAGCGAACACTACGGAAACGCAGTCCGCCGGATCCCGGTCCACGAAAAAGAGCTGACCACCCCCATCGCCCTGGAGGTGAAGGACGGCTGGTTTCGCTACGAGCGGGAAGGCCCGGATATTCTGCGGGGCCTTTCCATGCGGGTCCACCGGGGGGAAACCTTCAGCATCCTGGGCGGAAACGGCACGGGCAAGACCACGGCCCTGACCATCCTGGCCGGCCAGAATCGTCTGTACAAGGGCTCTTGCTCCATTCCCCAAAATGAACAGGGACCCAAGCCCGGCAGTCCTGCCTCTGTGGGTCTTCTGCCCCAGAATCCCCAGAACGCCTTTGTCAAATTCACCCTGCGGGAAGAGCTGGAAGAGATCTGCGAAAGGATGGCTTACGATCCGGAGACCTCCGCCAGACGGACGGAGGAAATGACCCAAAAACTGCAGATCCACCACCTGATGGAGCGTCATCCCTACGACCTTTCCGGAGGCGAACAGCAGAAAGCCGCCCTGGCCAAGGTGCTGCTGTTGCGGCCGTCCATCCTGCTGCTGGACGAGCCCACCAAAGGGATCGACGCCTATTCAAAGGAAGTTCTGCGGCGTATCCTCAACGAGCTGAAGACCGAAGGGGTCACCATCGTCATGGTCAGTCACGATGTGGAGTTTGCGGCCATGACTTCGGACCGCTGCGCCATGTTTTTCGACGGCCAGCTGGTCTCTGTGGGCACCCCCAACTCCTTCTTCTCCACCAACACCTTCTATACGACGGCGGCCAGCCGGATCTCCCGACACCGCTATGACAACGCGGTCTCCTGGGAGGATGTGGTGCGGCTGTGCCGGGAAAACGGAGAGCTGACCCCATGAGTGCGCCATCCCGGTCCAGCTGGCTGACCCCCCTCATCCTGTTGCTTGCCATTCCCCTGGCGGCCTGGATCGGCGCGCTGTTCCTTCGGGACAAGCGCTACGATGTGATCATCCTGCTGCTGGCATTTTTGTCCTGCCTTCCCTTCTATTTTTCATTTGAAAAAAAGAAGAACCAGACGGCGGAGCTGGTCCTGATCGCCGTGATGATCGCCCTGGCCGTCCTTGGCCGGCTGATTTTCGCCCCCCTGCCCGGCATGAGCCCGGTGGCGGCGGTGGCTTCCCTGACGGCCCTCTCCTTCGGCCCCGCGGCCGGCTTTCTGGTGGGGTCCCTGAGCGCCGTGGTGTCCAATGTGCTGTTCGGCCAGGGGCCCTGGACGCCCTTCCAGATGATGGCCTGGGGATTGACAGGCTACGCCGCGGGGGCTCTGGGCCGGACCGGTCTTCTGAACAGGCCCTGGCAGCTGGCGGTCTTCGGATTCTGCTCCGGCATCGCCTTTTCCCTGGTGATGGATGTGTGGTCGGTGCTGGCGCTGGGGGAGGGTTTCCTGTGGTCCCGCTATGTGGCGCTTCTGGTCACTGCCGCTCCCTTTACGCTCATCTACGGGGTGTCCAATGCGGCCTTTCTTGTCTTTCTCAAGATCCCCGTGGGCCGGCGCCTGGAGCGGATACGGAAAAAATACGGATTGTAGGGCATCGTTCCTTGCGGCAACGCTTCGGCTATGATATAATAATTAATATAACTTAATAGGACCAGATGTTCCGGCGCAAGCCGGCGAAGAGGGAAGCGGGTGTAAATCCCGCGCGGTCCCGCCACTGTAAGCGAGGAGCGACGATAGCGCGAAAGCGTCCACTGGGCAACCGGGAAGGATATCGAAGCGACGATCCGCAAGCCAGGAGACCTGCATCCGGCCAAAGCAACCGACGCGGAAATCGGAAAAGCTTGTTTGATATCAAACAGTAAAAACGGACTGTGGAGCGATCCACAGTTTTTGCTTTCCATCCGTAATCTCCTGGGAGGATGACATGAAAAAGAACCGATTCCAAAAGCCCCTGGCCTTTCTTCTATCTCTGTGCCTCTGCCTGGGCTCCGCAGGCGCGCTATCGCCGCAGGAAGCCTTTGCCGGCGCCTACGAAACCCAGCTGGCCAACGCGATGAACAATTATTACGGCGGCGCCCGGGAAAAGATCCTGGACGACTGGGAGGAACTGGCGGCCGTCTATGCCTGGCGCAGCGGTGGAACCTACAATACGGGGGTGGACCTGAGCGCTTATGGGCTACCCGCCGCCGGAACGGGCGCGGGTGGGCTTTTTCAAGCGCTGATGAAAGGCGATGCCGACAGCGCTGCCCTGCTGGCCGGCAGTCTGGTCTCCGGCGGTCTTGTGACGGATCCGGGCAGCGTGTACACCTACGCGCTGCAGGTGCTGGCCCTGGAGGCGTTCAATCGAAGCGCCGGCATCACACCCGTAGCCTATGATACAGAAGCTGCAGCAGATCATATGCTGAATGCCCAGGAACCGGACGGCGGTTATCTGGACTGGGGCATTCCTTCCTACGACAATGCAGGGATGGCTCTGGCCGCGTTGTCCCTGCCCGCATTTGATACATATCCGGACATCGCTGCGAAGCGAAGCGCTCTGGCTGCATGGATCCGGTCCGGCCAGTCTGCAAGCGGCGCGTTTTCGGCCTTCGGCGCTGACAGCGCCAACTCGACAGCGTGTGTACTTTTTGGCCTCTCGGCGGCCAAGGAAGATTTGAGCACCTGGACCACAAGCCCTGCAATAGGACTTGTAAGCAGCGCGCTATATACTGAAGCAGATGGATGGTTTTCAGCCTGGTCCGGTCCCTGGGACGCTTTCTCTACAAAGCAGGCCGCCCTCGCGCTGGCGGAGGTCGAAACCGCAAGATCTTTTTATGCCAACGTGCAGCTTAATGCGATTTCTCACATGAGCCTGAAGGTCCAGGTCATCGAACCCGGCGGAACTTATACCGAAAAGCAGATCACAGCGCCGGAAGAGGCCACCTTGGATGAGATCGTCGGCTTGACGATCGGTTCCTCGGGCGCCGGCGGGTATAATTATTATATGGACGGTTTTCCCCCAGCCGCTGTCTCGGATGGCGACACCCTGCTGGCGGTGGCGGACGCTTACGACGGAATCGCTTACTTTTCCCTGAACGGCAGCGCTTTGGGTGTGCCTCGCGCCCCGATCCCCTTCGGCGGAACAGCCTCCTTTACGCTCAGGCAACTGACGTTGGCCGACAACACCGATGCGGCGCTGGGATCCATCGGGGTGGATGTCAACGGCGACGGATACAGCGACTCGACCACGACCACTGCGGGCGCCCTCTCCTGGACGCCGGTGGGCGCCGTCACACGGCTGGATGCCTTGGCGGCCCACAGCGATCCTGTGACCTATGCGCCAATACGGGATATCAGCGAAACCGTGGCGCTTTTGCCGGCCTACATCGATATGGCCTCCGGCGGCGTCCAGAGCAAAACCGTCTCTGTGCGGATCGAAGGACCGGCGGAAAACATCCTGTTTTATTCCGCCTTCGACGCGACCGGCAGCGGCCAGGCTCGCCTCACCGCCGGCGACGCGGTCACCCAGGCATTGACAGCGGCAGGGAAGTCCTATACGTACAACGCCGGCTACCTGAGCGAAGTGGATGGCGTTTTTGCCGGTTCCTTGGATCCGAATTTCTACGATGGCTGGGTCTATTACATGAACGGACAGCCGGGCAGCGGTCTCGGCGGGCAGACGATCGCCGATGGCGACGAGATCATCGTGTATTACGGATATTATCCCGGTTGGGGGACGGATCTGGTCCGGCTTGCCTCGGAAGCCTCGGGCAGCGAAGTGACGCTTCGTGTGCGTAAGGGCGACACGCCGGTGGAAGGGGTCTCGGTGATGTGGAACGGCGCCTTGCAGCCCGGCCTCACCGATGCCCAGGGAGTCCTTCGCCTATCCGGCGTGGCAACGGGCACCTATACCGTTCAGATCGCCAAAGCCGATGAGCATGGCGTTCCCCTGGTGGTCCGTCTGCCGGCGGGGACCACTGTCACGCTCAGCGCCCAGGGAGGCACCTCCCAGGGGGGCGGCTCCGGAAGCACCCAGACCTCGGCAGTGGTATTTCTGACGGTCAAGGGACTTCGGGGCGCCACGCTGTATTCCAAAGCGGAACACACCTATCTCGTGGGCATGACGGCCCGGGAGATCCTGAATGAATCGAAGCTGGCCATCAGCGGCAGCGGCAATTACGTGAGCGCCATCAACGGGCTGGCCGAGTTCGACCACGGTCCGGGATCCGGATGGCTGTACATGGTGAACGGAGAGCTCTCCGGTTCCATCGCGGCGGACGCCTATCGCCTGGAAGCCGACGACAGCGTGGTCTGGTACTACACCAGCGACTACACCGCCGACCGCAATGTCCAGTCTTCTCTGGAGGATCTGCCCCAGGGACTGCCTGCGGAGGGCGTCCCGCCCGGCGAGCAGGAAGGCGGACAGATGTTTTCCGATATCCCGGAGGGGGCCTGGTATCGGGACGCGGCCCAGAACGCGGTCCGGCTGGGTCTCTTTAAAGGCATGAGCGGGCAGAGCTTCGGGCCGGATCTGCCCATGACCCGGGAAATGTTTGTGACGGTCCTGGGCCGCCTCCACGAGGCGGGCGGCGCAAGCGCCGCCGGAGATCCGGCCGCTTTCCGCGACGCCGCTTCGGAAGCCTACTACGGCCGCTATGTGGCCTGGGCCGCTCAAAACGATATCGTCCAGGGCCTGGCCCCCGATCGTTTCGGCGTAGGCGCCTTGGTCACCCGTGAACAGATGGTGGTTTTCGTCTACCGGTATTTCCTGGCCCAAAATCTCATTAAAACCGATGAAGCCTTTCAATTGGAAGGCTTCCGGGATGCGGACCGCGTCTCCTCCTGGGCGTCGGAAGCCCTTGGCTGGGCGGTGAAGGAAGGGCTCATCGCGGGACGTTCGCAGGATCAGCTGGATCCTCTGGGCCAAAGCAGCCGGGCGGAGGTTGCAATGTTCATTCTAAGGTGTTTTAATAAGATCTATGAAAACACTCTTTAACCTGACCACCGACCCGGAGGATCTGCTCCGGTATCGGGACAGCGCGGATCTGGAAACGGCTTTGCAGGGCTTCGACGGACTGGAGCTGATGCACTGCGGCCCGGATACCCGAGGCATCGTGCAAGCGCCCTTTGTGACCGGGCTCCACATGAGCCTCTTCGGATCCTGGCTGGACTTCTGGAACGGCGACCGGGCGGCGGTCCTGAAGGAATTCGACAACGAGGAGAATGTCCGCAACTGTTTTGGCGGAACGGACCCTCTGGCGATCCTGCGAAGATTTCAGGAGGATCTGGACCAGGCCCAGGCCTACGGCGCCGAGTATGTGGTCTTCCATGTGGCGGACTGCGGCATGCGGGAAGTGTTCACCAGAAAATTCAGGCACAGCCATCGGGAAGTGATCCGGGGCGCCTGCGAAGTGTTGAACCTCCTGTTCGAAGGGCGGAACACCGGTCCCGCGCTCCTGCTGGAAAACCTCTGGTATCCGGGGCTGGACTTTACAGAGCCCGACATGACCGCCCTCCTGCTGGAGGGGATCCGCTATCCCAACAAAGGGATCATGCTGGACACCGGGCACCTGCTCCACACGGATCCCCATATCCGAAGCCAGCAGGAGGGACTGGCCTACATCCGCCGCCTGCTGGACGCCCACGGCGATCTGACGAAGTGGATACGGGGCGTCCACCTGAACCAATCCATCACCGGCGCCTATATGCGCCGCGCGCAGGCCCGTCCGCCGGTATTCAAGGATACCTACCAGGAGCGTCAGTGGCAACTGCTGGAATATGTCATGCAAGTGGACACGCACAAACCCTATGCCTGCAGCGGAGTGGACGAATTGATCGGGCGCATCGATCCGGAGTATCTGGTCTTCGAACTGATCACCCGCAGCCGCACAGAGCACCGGCAAGCCCTCTGGATCCAGCGGCAGGCTCTTCGCTGAAACATAAAAAACCGGCTGCGTCCGCAGCCGGTTTGCTGATTTTTGAACTGTACTATGGCGTTGTGACTGTGTATTCCGCGAAGGACCCTTGAAGGAGATTCAAGCCTCTGGCCAGCTTTGACTGGTTTTCCGGCTCCAAGCCGTACTTGTCGGCCAGTTTCTTCCCGACTTCTCGCATGCCCTTCAATTCTCCTGCAAACAACTCGATCTCCAGTTCCAGGATGGGCTCCTCTCCGGCGTCCGTCACGATGCTGCCCGTGTCGATGGCGATCTCCAGGATGCTGTCATCCATATCCACCCGCATTCTGCGGCGAAGGTAGCGGGTCTCCAGCAGGTTCGTCAGGGGCTTTTCGCCGATCAGACGGATCAAGGCTCTTCCATCCTCGCTTTCCGCAAACAGATCCGTGGGGGGTTTGATAAAATACTGCTCCCCGGTGACGAGCACGTTGATCTCTTCCCGTTCGTGGAAGCCGTTGGAGCTGTGCCCGCCCCACTTAAGGGTGGCAAAGATGCTCTCGCCTTCCAGACGGATCCGGAAAGCCATATTGTTGCGGGAAAGGATATGGTCTTCCGTATCGAAATAGACCGCTTTCATGACCAGCTTTTCTCTGGAAGAAGGATCCGCGACAGACAGGAGATATTCATCATCCCAAAGGGCGTCGGCCATCTCCCTGTCCCTGATCCGATATTTCAATTCTGATTCCATTTTGTCCTCTTTCTTCAGATGCAGGCATAATACTACCATCCGAGTATAGTTTTTGCAAGCGATATATTGTATAATAATCCCGGACGCCCGGGCAAAGGGCGGATCGGAGAAAGGAGGACAGCATGGAGCGCGGCAGCGGGATCATCCTGCACATTACATCCCTGGAATCCCCCTACGGGATCGGCACTTTGGGGCGCTGCGCCTATTCCTTCGCCGATTTTCTCCGTCGGGCCGGACAGAGCTGCTGGCAGGTGCTGCCTCTTGGGCCGACGGGCTACGGGGATTCACCCTATCAGTCTTTTTCTTCCTTCGCGGGCAATCCCCGGCTGATCGATCTGGATCTGCTGGCCGAGGATGGGCTGCTGACCGCCCGGGATCTGTCGACGATCTCCGCCGGCCCGGATCCGTCCCGGGTGGACTACGACAAGGTCCAAAAGGACTGGGACCGCCTGCTTCGGAAAGCCTTCCGCCGCCGCCGGCCTGCACATCTGGCAGCCCAGGCGCTCTTCTGTCAGGAGAACGCGGATTGGCTTGCGGACTACGGTCTTTTTATGGCTCTTCGGCGCCGCTACGGCGGCGCTTCCTGGCAGGAATGGCCCCGCCCGGTCCGCCTGCGGGACCCCGAAGCGCTGGACCGCGCCCGTGCCGAATTGAGGGAAGAGATCGAATTTCAGCACTTCGTCCAGTATCTGTTTTTCAAGCAGTGGAGCGCCCTTAAATCCTATGTGAACAGTCTGGGCATCCGGATCATCGGCGATGTGCCCATTTATGTGCCCCAAGATTCCGCCGATGTGTGGTCCGCTCCGGGCCTGTTCCAACTGGACGCCGACTTGCAGCCTGCCCGCATGGCAGGCGTTCCCCCGGATTATTTTTCGCTTGACGGTCAACTCTGGGGAAATCCCCTCTATTTGTGGCCTGCCCACGAGGCGGATTCCTACCGCTGGTGGCTACGGCGCATCGGCGCCCTGGGCAAGGCGGCGGATGTGATCCGGATCGATCATTTCAGGGGCTTCTGGGATTACTGGAGCGTTCCCGCCGGCGCCGCCACGGCTCGAAAGGGGAAGTGGGTCTCCGGTCCGGGCCTGGCTTTTATCGAAGCCTTGCGGAAGGCCTATCCGGATCTGCCGCTCATCGCGGAGGATCTTGGGCTCTTGTCCCGGGGCGCAGCGGAATTCGTCCGCCTCAGCGGCTACCCGGGCATGAAAGTGCTTCAGTTCGCCTTCGACGCCTCCCGGCCCGGCCGGGGCGCCCCCCATACCTTCCCGGAGCGCAGCGTGTGCTACACGGGCACGCACGACAACACCACGCTGGAAGGCTGGTTCAGCGAAGGACCCGCGGCGGATGTGGCGCTGGCGTGCCGCTATTTCGGCCTCAATGAAGCGGAAGGCCGGGTCCGGGGGATGATCCGCGGCGCCATGGCTTGCCCTTCGGCGCTTTGCATGGTCCCCATGCAGGATTGGCTTGGGCTGGACGCCCGGGCGCGGATGAACACCCCGGGGACCGTGGGGCCCAACTGGCGGTGGCGGCTTACGCCCGGCTGGCAGCGCTTCGGGCTGGCCTCGGAAATCGCATCGATCACCCGAACATTCGGAAGAAGCAGAGAAAGGAGAACACATGACAAGGTTTGATTTTGACACTCCGGTGAACAGACGGGGGACCCTCTCCTACAAATGGGACAGCCCGGCAAGGGCGATGGGCGAAAGCGGCGTGCTGCCCATGTGGGTGGCCGACATGGATTTCCGATGCCCTCAACCCATGCTGGACGCCCTGGAAGAGCGCATTCGCCACGGCGTGCTCGGGTATACGAAGCGAGGCGAGGGCTATTACCAGATCATGCAGGACTGGCTGCGCCGGCGCTTCGACTGGAACGTGGAGCCCGGCTGGCTCTGCTATTGCCCGCCCGGCGTCATTCCGGCCGTCACCATCCTGCTGGACCTGCTCAGCAAGCCCGGCGATCCGGTGCTGATGCACATGCCCAACTACGATGCCCTGTACGGGGCGGTCAAGGATATGGGACGCTCTTTGATCTCTTGCCCCCTCATTGAAGAAGAAGCGGGCTTCCGCATGGACTTTGAGCTTTTTGAGAAGCTCCTTCAGGAATACAAGATCCGGGTGATGGTGTTCTGCTCGCCCCACAATCCCACCGGCCGGGTCTGGACCCGGGAAGAGCTGGAGCGGGTGGGGGAGCTGTGCGCCCGGTACGGCGTCACCGTCATTTCCGACGAAGTCCACTGCGACCTGGTCTACAGGCCCCATGTGCACACCCCTCTGGGGAAGATCAAAAGCATGGAGCAAAACAGCGTCACGCTCATGTCCCCCAACAAGTCCTTCAATGTGGGCGGGCTGATGACCGCCTCTGTGATCATCCCCAATGCCGAGCTGATGGCCCGCTACCGGAAGGTGCTGGGCACCTTTGCCATGAATCTGGACACCACCTTCGGGACCATCGCCGTGGAGACCCTCTACAGCCACCCGGACTGCGAAGCCTGGCTGGACGCGGTGGTGGAATACCTTGGGAACAATGTGGCTTACGCGACCCAGTACGTGAACACCCGGATCAAAGGCGTGCGGACCCGCCAGCCTGAGGGGACGTATCTGCTGTGGCTGGATTTTACCGCCACGGGGCTGCGGGGAGAGGCGCTGCGGGAATTCCTGGTTCGCAAAGCGCGGCTGGACCTTTCCGAGGGCTCCGAGTTCGATCCGGGAAACCGCACCCACATGCGCATGAACCTGGCCTGCCCCCACGCCCTGGTGCAGGAGGCTATGAGACGGCTGGAAGAGGCGGTGAACGCCCTGGCTTCGGACTAGAAAAAGGAGGCCTGCCTTGTCCCAAAGCATCTACACCCACGACACGATCTACATGCCCACCCGGGAAGAGCAGAGCGCGGCCCTGGAAGTAGCCCTGGGCTGCAGCTGGGGACGCTGCACCTTCTGCGACTTTGCCCGGGACCCCTTTCGAATCCTTCCCGAAAAAAAAATCCTGGAAAACATAGAGGGACTGGCTGCATTGTTCCCCGAAAAGGACAGGGTATTTTTGCTGGGCGAAAATGCCTTTGTGCTCAAAGCGTCCGCATTGCTGGACCTCTTCGCCCGGGTCCGGGAGAAGATGCCCCGGGTGGAAACCTTTGGTCTGTACGCCCGGGCCGACGATGTCCTGTCCAAGTCCGGACAGGAGCTGGCGGCCCTCCGGGCCGCCGGGCTTACAGCGCTGCACATCGGCGTGGAGTCCGGTTCCGACTCCATACTGGCCGAGCGGCAAAAGGGCCTCACGGCCCAGCAGATGCTGGAAGCCTTTCGCATGCTGGAGATCGCCGGGATCGGCTACCACCTGACCCTGGTTTTGGGGCTGGGCGGCAGGACCTATTCCAGGCTTCACGCCGTGGAGACCGCCCGGCTGCTGAACAAGACCAAACCGCTGAGCATCTGGTGTCTCAAGCTGGTCCTCTTCGAGGGGACGCCCCTGCACAGCGCCTGGAAAGCCGGCGCCTTCGATGCCATGAGCCCGCCGGAGGTGCTGGAGGAGCTGAAGCTTCTTCTGCAGAACCTCAGCGTCACCGGCTGCGTGTTCGAGGACACAACGGTCCTGGACCGATACACCTTGCAAGGGCGCCTGCCGGAGCAGAAGCAAGCGATCCTTGGCGCCATCGACCAGCTTCTGGCCACCCATGCCGCTTTGTGATATTTTCACCGAGCAAGCCGCAACAATGTGATACGATTGAATCGATCAGGAGGATCCCATGACAGAAAACACATTTCAAATCCTATTGCCCGCCCTTGGAGCCAGCTCCAACCGGGGCGCCATGGGCTGGTGCAACATCAGCCTGATCCGCTCCGGCAGCCGGAAAATCTTGTTTGACACCGGCTCCAACGACGACAGGGCGGAGCTCCTGGCCGAACTTGACCGCATGGGGATAAGCCCCGACGAGATCGACACCGTCTTCCTTTCCCATCTGCACTACGATCACTGCTGCAATATCGAAGTCTTTGAGCGCGCCAAGATCTTCGTGTCGGCAAGGGAGCTGGACTATGTGCTTTCCGGCGAGTTCAGGAAGTACAACGATCCCTACATTCCCTATGGAATGATCAAATATTATCAGGATCGATTCAAGACCTTCGAAGAAGGCCAGGTATTGGCGCCGGGGATGGTCGCGATCGCCCTGCCGGGTCATACGCCGGGGGTCTCCGGTCTGGTTTTGAGCGACGAAAGGGTCATTTTCACCGGCGACGCCGTAAAGAATGCCTACGATTACACCCACGGCATTCCGCCCTACGCGATCTACGACGGCAAGGCCGGACTGGCCAGCTACGAAAAAATACCCGCCCTGGCGGACAGGATCGTACCCGGCCACGGGCGGCCTTTTACCTTCAAAGATGGCAAGATCGCTTATCTGGGGGAGCCCCAGCCCATCGACATCAAGGTCTACCCCAACAGCGAGCACCTGGACGGCCTGGAAGAGCGGGTTTTTCATCGGATCGTCCTGTAAACCGGACAGGATCCGCTTGTCAGAAATGCTTTTCTGTGGTACACTAAAAACTCACATTTGCCAATTTTAGGAGGAAATATACATGAAACCCGTTTTGGTTCGCAAAGAGAACAACGAAGCTGTATTTACCATGACCTTTAGCCCCGAAGATTTCGAGGAAGCCCTGCAGAAGGCCTACAAGGCCCAGCGCGGCAAGTTTACCGTGGATGGTTTTCGCAAGGGCAAGGCCCCAAAGAAGATCATCGAGGCCAAATACGGGGAAGACGTCTTCTTCGAAGAAGGCCTGGACCAGCTGTTCAGCATGGGCTATCCTGAATCCGTGGACACCCTGAAGCTGAAACCGGTGGACAGACCCAGTCTGGACTTCGGCGGCGAAAAGCTGGAAAAAGGAAAAGATATCACCGTCACGGTCACCGTCACGGTCTCCCCGGAAGTGGAAGTCAAAGATTACAAGGGCGTACAGTCCGAAAGAATAGAGCATCGGGTGACGGACGAAGAGGTCGACAGGGAAGTGGAGGCCCTTCAGAAAAGAAACGCCCGCCTGGTCGTGGCGGAGCGCAAAGCCAAAGAGGGCGACACGGTCAGCCTGGATTACGCTGGGTTCGCGGGAGAAGAACAGTTCGAAGGCGGCACGGCGGAAAACCAGACCCTGGTTCTGGGATCCGGCAACTTTATCCCCGGCTTCGAGGAGCAGCTCGTCGGCGCCGGCGCCGGAGACGAAGTGGAAGTGCGCGTCACCTTCCCGGAAGACTATCATTCCGAGAATCTGGCCGGCAAAGAAGCTGTTTTCAAATGCAGGATCCACGACGTCAAAGAGCGGCAAATGCCCGAGCTGGACGACGAGTTCGCCAAAGACGTGAGCGAGTTCGACACCCTGCAGGCCTTCAAGGAAGATCTCCGCGTCAAACTGGAGAAACACGCGGCGGAAGCTTCGGAGTTCGAGACCAAGAATGCGGTCATGGAAAAGGTTTACGCAGCCAACGACTTCCAGCTTCCCGGCATCATGATCCAGGACCAGGCGGACCAGATGCTCCAGGAGTTTTCCCAGCAGCTGTCCCATCAGGGCATGAACCTGGAAATGTACTGCCAATACCTGCAGAAGACCCAGGAGGATATTCGCAAGGAGCTGCTGCCCGATGCGGAAAAGCGGGTCAAGTCCCGCCTGATCATCGAGGCCGTGGCCGATGCGGAAGACATCCAGGCCTCCGAAGAAGACATCGAAGAAGAAATGAACGCCATGGCC
The DNA here is from genome assembly GCA_964501635.1 of uncultured Oscillospiraceae bacterium. GTDB lineage: Bacteria > Bacillota > Clostridia > Peptostreptococcales > Anaerovoracaceae > UBA10908. Next base: position 21,289 of record CAZCTS010000019.1, read on the forward strand.
AAGCAGTACAATATGGAAGTGGACAAGCTGAAGAGTCTTTTCCACGACGAAAACAGGAAATTCCTGATCCAGGACATCCGCATGCGCAAGGCGATCGATTTCATTTACAGCCAGGCGGATCTGAAGGATCCGGCGCCTTCGGCCAAGGAAAACGAATAAGACCAGCAAGGGGGCAGCCCGGACGCTGCCCGTCAAACAGGGGGAACCATGAACTTAGTACCAATAGTGGTGGAACAGACTTCCAGAGGCGAACGATCCTACGACATCTATTCCAGATTGCTCAAGGACCGGATCGTTTTTATCGGCGAAGAGATCACCGATGACACGGCCAGCCTGGTGGTGGCGCAGCTGCTGTTCCTGGCATCCGAGGATCCGGAAAAAGACATCAGCCTGTATATCAACAGCCCCGGCGGCGTCATCACGGCAGGGATGGCCATCTACGACACGATGCAGTACATCCAGCCGGACGTGTCCACCATCTGCGTCGGCATGGCCGCCTCCATGGCGGCGTTCCTGCTGGCGGCGGGGGAGAAGGGGAAACGCTTTGCCCTGCCCAATGCGGAGGTGATGATCCATCAGCCTTTGGGCGGCATGAGGGGACAGGCCGAAGACATGCGCATTCACACGGAGCACATCCTCAAGACCCGGGAGAAGCTCAACCGCATCCTTGCGGAGCGGACCGGGCAGTCCCTGGCGCAGATCGCCGCAGACACCGACCGGGACAATTTCCTGGACGCCGAGGAAGCCATGGCCTACGGGCTCATCGACAAAGTCATATCAAAGAGGTAGAAATGGGAAAATACGACAACAAAAAAGAACTCACCTGCTCCTTTTGCGCCAAACCGCAGAGTCAGGTCCGGCGGTTGATCGCAGGACCCGACGTGTACATCTGCGACGAATGCATCCGCCTTTGCGCGGAGATCATCGACGAGGAGTTTCAGACGCTCACCGAATCCGCCAAGCTGGCCACGGACGGCAAACTGCCCAAGCCCAAGGAGATCAACCGCATCCTGTCCGACTATGTGATCGATCAGGATACGGCCAAGAAAGTCCTTGCCGTGGCGGTCTACAACGTCGCCCGTGCCCTGGGCAAATGCGATCTGACGGCCGAGTTCGAGCCGGACCGAAAGGTCCCCGGCTGGAAGGTGTTGTTGGTGGGGTTGCCGATGGGGTTCACCGCCGGACTGTTGGGCATCGGCGGCGGCACCACCCGGTATGACGGCACCGACGGCAGCTGCACCTTCCGGACCGATAACGGCAATGCCGTGATATTTGCAAGCTCCATTGCCGACCAGAGCGGTAAGACATCGGGCGAGTGGAGCGGTATCATCTTTGAGGGCGACAGCGGCGCCATCTATGGTTCCTCCGCTACGCCAATCGAGGAGTTCAC
>CAZCTS010000020.1:0-22462 GCA_964501635.1 uncultured Oscillospiraceae bacterium
CATGAAACCACTTATAGGCATCACCTGCAATTACTCTCAACAGGACCTGGGCAGCTCTGCAGGGATCGGCGTTCCCGGCCAGCACTGGACACTGCTGGCCAACGACTACGTCCGGGCCATCGAAAAAGCCGGCGGCATCCCCATGCTGCTGCCTTTTCCCGACGACATCCAGACCCTTTTTGAACTGGTGGAGCGCTGCGACGGCATCCTGATCACCGGAGGCGACGACGTGTCCCCCATAATGTACGGCGAGGATGTTTCCCGCTTGAGCGGCCGAATGGAGCCCACCCGCGACAGACAGGAGACCCTGCTTTTGGACAAACTGCTGAACCACTCCTCGGTTCCCGTCCTGGGCATCTGCAGGGGCTGCCAGGTGCTGAACGCCGCCGCAGGCGGCACGCTGTACCAGGACATTACCTCTCTTGGCAAATACCACGTGATGCTTACCGCCCCCAGGAATTCCTTCGCTCACCGGGTGCGCATCGAAAAAGGCTCCAAATTGGAGAAGATCATCGGCAGCGACAGCCTCCTGACCAACTCCTACCACCATCAGGCGGTCAAGGAAGTGGCCCCGGGCTTCCGCGCCACGGCCACAGCCGCCGACGGCATCGTGGAAGCGGTGGAAAAGGATGGAAGCCGCTTCGTTCTGGGCGTCCAGTGGCATCCGGAAATGACCTACAGCTGCCAGATCAACCATCGGATCTTCGAAGCGTTTATCCAGGCCTGCCAGTAAATCAGGGACAAGAACCATGGAAGCGAGGGATCGAGCCGGCAAAGGGGGAGTCAAAAGGCGCTGCGTGATCATCGGCGGCGCCACGATCGGGGACTACGAAGTCATCCGCCGATTTTTGAGACCCGGGGATGTGTATTATTACTGTGACAGCGGTCTGTATCACCGGGACCGCCTGGGCGCTGCGCCGGACCTGATCATCGGGGATTTCGACTCCCATCCCTACCCGGACCTGCCCGTGGAAACCATCACCCTGCCCACGGTCAAGGACGACACCGACACGGTGAGCGCCCTCAAGCTGGCGCTCCTTCGGGGCTTTGAGGATTTTCTGCTCCTGGGCGTCACCGGAGGCCGCCTGGACCATACCCTGGGAAATCTGTCTATGCTGCTTCGGCTGGACACCCTGGGCAAAACAGGCAAAATTGCGGACGACTGCTCGGAGATGGAGATCGTGTCCGGCGGCCGCAGCGCTCTGATCCCCGACACCTTCGCCTTTTTTTCCCTGCTGAACATCAGCGGCACAGCCCGGGGCATCCGGGTCCGGAACGCAAAGTATCCCCTGGAAAACGCGGAGATCTCCTGCGATTACCAGTACGGCGTCAGCAACGAAGTCCTTCCCGGCCGCAGCGCCTCGGTATCCCTTGACGAAGGGCGCCTGCTGCTGGTCAAAGTCCGTCGATGACACAAAAAACGCCCGGGTTTCGACCCGGGCGTTTTTTATTCCCAAGAATCTTGTTTTAGAATCCCAGATATTTTTTCGCCAATGTCACGTGCATTTCCACCGCCTTGGGCAGCACGTCCTCGTCGATGTTGAAGCGGGCATTGTGGTGCTCGTAGTGGGTGCCCTTCTTTTCGTCCGCCACCCCCAGGAAATAGAAGGCTCCGGGCACTCTGCGGGTAAACTCGGCGAAGTCCTCGCCGATCATCACGCCCACTTCCTTGGTGATCACCTTGTCTTTTCCAAGGACCTGGGCTCCGGTCTCCCGGATCATTTCGGCCAGCTGCTCATCGTTGTCCAGCAGGGTGTTGCCGCACTTGAACTCCAGCTCGAAAGTGCAGCGGTAGGTCTTGCAGACGCCCTCGATCATCTCCCGCAGGCGCACGCGCACCTTTTCGTCGTCGGTGTGCAGGCAGCGGACCGAGCCCTCCAGAAGACAGGTGTCCGGGATCACGATGTTAAACTGGCCGGCCTGGAACTTGCCCACGGTGATGGTGGTGGGATGCAGTGAATTGTTCTCCAGGGTGTGATAAGCCTGGAAGGCTTCCCAGACGTGGACCGCGCAGTCGATGGGGTTGACGCAGGTGTGGGGCGCGCCGCCGTGGCCGCCCTGCCCGGTGATGGTCAGCTTAAAGTAGTAGCTGGAAGCCATGATGGGTCCCGGGATGATGCCGATGCTGCCCGAGGGCAGATAGGACCACAGGTGCATGCCCATGATCGCATCGGGCCTGGGATTTTCCAGGGCGCCGTCCAGGATCATGTCTTCCGCGCCGGCGTCCTCTTCGTTGGTCTGGAACAGGAATACGATGGTCCCGGAGATCTCCGCCCGGTGGGCCGCCAGGATCTTCGCGGCGATGAGCATGGCGGACATGTGGCCGTCGTGGCCGCAGGCGTGCATCATGCCGGGCACTTCGGAGCAAAAAGGCAATGCGGTCATTTCCTGGACGGGGAGCGCGTCGATATCCGAGCGGAGCATCAGGGTCTTCCCCGGCTTGCCGCCTTTCAGAACGCCGATGACCCCGGTCTCCAGGCAGCGCCTGACTTCCATCCCCAAGGCCGTTAAATAGTCTTCGATGATCTGGGCGGTGCGGAATTCGCTCTTCCCGATTTCAGGGTGGCGGTGGAAATCCCGTCTCAGCGCGATCAGTTCCTCTTGCAGCGCAGCGATATCCTTCTGAATGTCCATGTTCTTTCTCCTTTACGTGCAGATAATTATGCTAATAATAGGGCCAAAACACAATGGATGTCAAGCCCCGATGCACGGGCTTTCCAGCTTATGATATAATAGGATCCGGAGGTAACATCCATGCTGAATATCTACTGCGGCAGAGAGTCCCGGGATCGGGAAGCTTTTGTGTTTGACCGGATCGGCAAGCGCCTGGCCGCCCTGCGGCAAGACGCTTCCGCAGCCAGGCGGGTGCTTCTTGTGGTGCCGGCCCAATACACTTTAAAAGCCGAGGAAGCGGCTTTTTTCCACCTGAAGGAGGACGGGTTCCTGGACCTGCAGATCCTCTCGGGGAACCGGCTTCGACAGCGGATCCTGCACGAGACCGGAAAGCCGGACCGGGTGGCCGTGAACGCTTTGGGCAGGAGTTTGCTGCTTCGAACTCAACTCCGCCGCTCCCTGCCGGAGCTGGAGACCTTCCGCAAGGTGGCCGCTTCGGCGGACTTCCTGTCCATGGCCGGCGACCTGATCGGAAAACTGAAGCAGAACAAGCTGGCGCCGGAAGATCTGGAAGCCATGATCCGGAAGACCGACCCCCAAAGCATCCTTCGCGGAAAGCTCAGGGATATGCACCGGATATACAGGGATTATCAGGCGGCCCTGGAGGGGAAGTGGATAGACTCCGAGGACCTGCTTCCCGCAGTCAGCCGCAAAGTCGCCGGATCCGAGTTGATCCGCACTTCTGAGATCTGGTACTACGATTTCTATTCCTTTACCGCCACGGAAGCGGAATTTTTGGGCGAGCTGATGGCCCGGGCTCCGAATCTGTCCCTGGTCCTGACCGAAGGGGCGCCCGGGGACCCGGATGCGGACCTTTTCCGGCCCACCCGCAGGGTGATCGACGCGATGCAGAAAAAAGCCCGGGAGCGGCGTGTTCCCTGCGCCTTGGAAGCCATCCCTGTGGAGTATGAGCGAAAAGACCGGCCCGGCTGCCTTTCCTATCTTGAAAAACAGCTGTACGCCTTCCCCGGCCAGCCGGCCTCTCCGGAGCTTGGGGACACTTCCCTCTGCCTGATCCAGGCGGGCAATCCCTACGGGGAAGCCCAAACCATCGCCGTGGAGATCCTGCGTTTGCTCCGGGAGGGCGCTTGCGCGCCGGAAGAGATCGCCGTGCTCACCAACGACATCCCCGGTCTGGGGGTCCTCCTGCGCAGAATGTTCGCCTTGCACGGCATCCCCTGCTTCCTGGACGAAAAGCGAGCTGTCCTCCACAACCCCCTCATTCAGACCATCTCCTCCTTGCTGGACCTGAGCGCCGACGATCGGCTGATGAGCGATGTGCTGGGATTTTTAAAACCCGGTCTGGTGCGGCTGGCAAGCGGAGAAGACCGGTCGCAGTACGCGGATATCGAGGAGTTCGAGAATTACCTTCTCCGCTACCACATCCGGGGACAGCGCTTCTCCAGGCCTTTTACCTACGGCGCCGGCACCTTCGGAGAACAAGGCTTGCGAAGGCTGGAAAACACCCGGGCCCGGCTGGATTCCCTCCTGACGCCCTTCCGGGAAACGCTGGAGGCCGCCCCCACGATCCGGGAAAAATGCGCGGCGCTTTACCGTTTCCTGTGGGAAGACCTGAGGCTGGAAGAACCTCTCCAGGCCCACGCGCTGCGTCTGGAGCAGATCGGCCTGTCCGACAGCGCCCAGGAGACCCGTCAAATGTGGAATCTGTTCGCGGGTCTGCTGGATCAGATCGTGGAACTGGTGGGCGGGGACAAGGCGGACACGGGAGAATTTCGGGACATCCTCACCGCCTCGTTCCAAGATCTGAAGGCGGGTCTGCTTCCCCAGGAACCCCACAGTGTTCTGATCGGGACCGTGGGCAGGACCCGGCTGTCCCGGGTCAAAGCGCTGTTTATCGCCGGGGCCAACGACGGCGTTCTGCCCGCCGAGGACAGCGGGGAAGGCATACTGACGGACCGGGAACTGGAGACTCTGGAAGACTTGGGCTGCCCTCTTTCCAAAACCCGCCAGACCGCCCGCGAAGAGGAGCAGCTGGTCATCTATCAGGCCTTTACCAGACCTTCGGAAAAATTGTTCGTCAGCTGGTCCACCGCCGACATCGAAGGCGGCCAGATCCGTCCCTCTCCCCTGATCGCCCAGCTTCGCCTGCTGTTTCCCGAGCTGCCGCTTACCGCGGATATCCGTCATCCGTCCCGGGAGGCCGACCTTTACAAGGCGCCGGTCCCCGCCGTCCTGCACCTGACCTCCGCCCTGCAGCGGTATCTGTCCGGAGAGGACAAGGAACTGTCCGACACGGTCAGGCAGGTCTATGATTTCCTTTTGGCTCACAGCCCGGAAACGGCGGCGCTCATCCGGCGGGGACTTTTCTTTTCCGGCGAAGCGCAGCCCTTGCCCCAGGCGACGACCCGGGAACTGTTCCGCTACGACCCGGGGGACAAGCTCTACGCCTTCAGTCCATCCCGGCTGGAGCAATTCGCCAAATGTCCCTTTATGCACTTTGTTTCCTACGGGCTTTACCCCATGCCCCGGGAAAGCTTTGAGATCACAAACCGGGAGATCGGGGACGTGTATCACGAATGCCTGATGCGCCTTACCCGGGAGCTGCTTCTGGAAGCCGAAAGCGCAGGCCTTGGGGTGACGGATCCGGCTTCGCCCTTTATGCGGATCAGCCGGGAGGAATGCGACCGGCGGGTGATGAAGATCCTGGAGTCCATCCGGCAGGAAGTCTTCGAGGGTCTGTTGCAGGCCGGCAAGACGGAGGAGTACCAGACCGAGCGGATGTCTGCCGTAGCCAGGACCTTCATCTGGGAAATGATCGGCCACATCCGCAAAGGCCGCATCCGTACAATCTACTCGGAAGCGGGCTTCGGCCGTCATCGGGCCATCCCTCCCTTGCGCGTCGCCCTGGGCGATCAAACGGTCCTGGTGGAAGGAAAAATCGACCGGATCGACCTGCTGCAAACGGAGGAAGGGCAAACCTGCGTCAAAATCATCGATTATAAATCGGGACAGGCGGACTTCGACCGGGACCTGATACGCAAAGGGCTCCACCTGCAGCTGATGGTCTATCTGGAAAGCGCCCTGGGCTTGGAGGAAGAGGCCCAACCCGCAGGTATTTTCTACTGCCGCATCGAAGACGCCAGGACGGCTGCCCGGACGCAGGACCTGGCCGCCGGGGAACTTCCCGAAGAGATCCTTCAGGCCCTGCGGGCGAAGTACCAGATGGACGGGCTGTTCGTCGACGAGCTGTCCATCGTGGAAAGCATCGACGGTTCCTTGTCGGAGGGCGAAAAATCCACCGTGATCCCTGTTAAAAGAAAAGGCCCGGGCTACGATTCCAGCCGGGCCGTTTCCAAAGAAGATTTTGATGTTTTTCGCAGAGAATTTTTACAGGAGCTGCAGCAGGTCTGCCGCCGTCTGACCGAGGGCTCCACGGATATCCAGCCCCGAAGGCTGGGCAAGGACAAGACCGCCTGCACCTATTGCGATTACCGGAGCATCTGCCTGTTCGACACGGATTTCCCCCAGTGCCGCTATCTGTGAGCCGTTGCCGCCGGTCATCGCCTATTTGGCGGCGCTGGTCAGCCGAAAGCCTTTGTTGTACCACTTGTCAAAATAATCCAGGGACAACTTGTGGATGTACTCGTCCAAGTCCTTTGCGTAAACGACTTTCATGCCGTTGGACTCCACAATCATATCCTCTTCGTTTGTCAGCTCTTCCAGAGCCAGTCCCCACTGGGGGCCGCCTCAGCCTACCCCTCCGTAGCTGATGCGCAGCATCTGGTCCCCGGGCTTTTCCGTGTCTGCGGCTATTTCCCGGAATTTGGCTGCAGCCGCGTCGCTCACTTGAATCATGTCTCTCCGTTTCCTTTCTTCAGTAAAGTATGAAGCCTTTGAAATAAAAGCGGTTCATATAGTCGATATGTTTGTCTTTCGCGATCATTTCCAGGCTCTTGATGTAAGCCACCTTGGCGCCGTTGTGTTCCACCACAATGTCGCTCTTGTATTCCCGCTCATCCAGAGCGGCCGCCAGGCGCGGGCCTGCTCAGCCGGCGCTCCCCATATAGATCCGTATCCTCAATTTTTCCGGATCTTCCCGAGTCGCGGCGACTTCCTTAAATTTCTGCGCCGCACGATCCGATACTTTCATCATGACGCTGCCTCCTTTGAGCAAATGGTTCCAGGGCACTCATCATCCAGCCCGTGCATCTTGTATGATGCAAAAACAGTATCTCACGATGGCTCGGGAAGCACAGTGACCTGGTCACCATAAGGGCAGGGCCTTGCTCACGGGACCTTCGTCAATAGAAATTTTTGACCCAGTCGAACAAGGTGATCACAGCCGGGATGCTCAGGATGGAAAACAGGAAGCTGCCCACCAGAAACTGATTGCTGATGGCCACATCGCCCTTCTGACGCTCCGTCAGGATGGGAATGGTGCTCAAGGGGGGCGCCGCGGCGGAAAGGACCAGGATGAGCCCTATGTTGTCCCCCGGCTTCAGGGCGTAGACGATCCCCAGAAAGACCAGGGGGAAGAGAAGATTTTTCAGCGCCACGAAGCGGAGCACCTGGCCCCAGCGGATCTTCCCGGCCCGGCTCATGTCCAGATAGATGTAGCCGCCCAGGGTGAGCATCACCAGGGTAAAGGCCAGGTCCCCCACCTTTTGGGCGATGGAGACCACCACCGGAGGGATCCAGGCGTCCCAACCCAAAAAGACGATGAGCAGGGTGAACAAGGTGGTGCGGATCAAGGGATTGAAGAGCTTTTTCCAGTCCATGGAGACGGATTTCGGTTCTGGGGACTCGGATTTGCGGCGAAAAAGCACCGGGTAGAAGTTGAAATAGAAGGTCACCGAAAACATGGTGAAGAGGAAGAGCTCGGCCACGTGGACCGAGGCGGTGCCGTAAAGGCCTACGATCACACCCAGAGGAACAAAGAGGGCATTATACAGGTACAGGGCTGTCGTCGCCTCCCGGCGGATGTCCCGGGGAAACAATCGGCCCAACACCAGAGCCAGAACCAGTGTGACGGCTGCAAACAAGACCCACCACAGGGGGAAAGTCCACCAGTCCGGATTTTCGGCCGGATCGAACTGCCGCAGCAGCGTGGCAAACACGTAGAGCGGCAGGGAAACTTCCAGAGCCAGCGTGGAAAGAAAAGGCAGGATATCGGGCTTCACCACGCCCCGGGCCAACATAAAGTAGCCCACGGCGCCGATGCCCAGCAGCAGAATGATCGCTTCCGCGGAAGACGCTAATGTTGTCATGTTTCCCCCTCGATTTGCGCTGAATTTGTGTATATCATACCACACAATCCTCATTCCCTGTGGTACAATTCCCCTAATAGCGCACAGGGACGGTTCTTGTGCACACTAATTGCGCACGAGAACCGTCCCTGTGCACACCTGTTGAGAGGTCTGCCATGCAAAGCATACAAACCGTATCCCTGATCGGACTGGGCTCCCTGGGCATCATGTATGCCCACCACCTGAGCCAAAGGATGCCCTTCGAGGACCTGCGCGTCCTGGCCCGCGCCCAGCGGCAAGAGCGCTACCGGCAGCAGCCTCTGCGCTGCAACGGAGAAACCTGCCGCTTCCGTTTCGTGGCGCCGGAAGAACAGACCGGACCGGCGGACTTGCTGCTCTTTACGGTCAAATTTGACGGTCTGGAACAAGCCCTTCGCGATGCGGAAAACCAGATCGGGCCGGGCACCCTGATCCTCTCCCTGCTGAACGGCATCGTGAGCGAGGAGATCATCGCAGAGCGCTATGGTCCGGAGAAGGTCCTCTATGCCGTAGCTCAGGGCATGGACGGCATCCGCACCGGCAATGATCTGGTCTATCAGAATATGGGGCTGATCTGTTTTGGAGAAAAAGAAAAAGGGATCATAACGCCCCGGGTCCGGGCCCTGGAGGATTTCTTCATCCGGACTGGGCTCCCCCACCAGGTGGACAACGACATGAACCTTCGGCTTTGGGGAAAGTTTATGCTCAATGTGGGCGTCAACCAGGCGGTGGCGGTCTTCCGGGGAACCTACGGTACGATCCAAAAGCCGGGGGAAGCTCGCAGCACCATGATCGCCGCCATGAGGGAAGTGATCCCCCTGGCCGTCCAAGAAGGCGTGCACTTGACCGAACAAGACGTAACTTATTGGCTGGGGGTGCTGGACACGCTGCGGCCGGAGGGCAAACCCTCCCTGGCTCAGGATCTGGACTGCGGGCGTCCCACGGAAGTGGAACTGTTCGCCGGCACCGTGATCGCTCTTGGGGAAAAACACGGCATCGACACGCCGGTGAACCGGTTTTTATACGAGCAAATTAAAACTTTGGAGATCCGATAAGCCGGACCGGGCGGGCTTCGATATAGCCCCGGTAGCCTTCGGGAGACATCTGGAATCGGGGACCCTCCTCGTCTGCCCATTCAAAACCGTAGAGGGCCGGGTCGAAGGTCTTCATCACCTCCCACAGCTCTGTGATGGCTTCTTCGAAGTCTTCGTCTTTGAAAGGCGCTCCCTGGAAGACCATCATCTTGCAGGCCGGAAGATCCATGATCTCCAAACCCTGGGGCAATTCCCCCTTATAATTCACGGGCACTTCCACGCCCTGGGCATAGTAGGATGTCCCCGGTGTCCGGAAGCGATCCGGCAGCCACATGCCGATCGGCTCGCAGAGCGCCTCCTTGACGCTGCACAACAATCCCCAGATGTCGCAGCCGACTTCTTCGCAATAAGCATAGTAGTCTTCGGCTTTCTTCCCTCTTTTCAGGATCACTTTCCGCTCCGGACGTTCGATGACCTGGACAAAAACGGTGTTGACCTTCGCTTTGTTTTCCATGTTCTGCTCTCCTCTCTGTTGATACTGATAACGCGCCCGGCTGGAGTATGGCATGAAGAGCCGGATCGGAGAAGGATTTTTCCGGTATCGGCTGGGCGTGACGCCGAACTCCCTGGAAAAAGCCCTCGTAAAACCCTCGTGGGTGTCAAAGACGAAATCCAGCGCCACATCCACAATTTTGGGGCATTCATCCCTCAAAGCCACTGCTGCCTGGGACAACCTGCGGGCGCGAATGTAGTCAAACGGCGTTTTGCCCGTGAGTTCTTTGAATATCCGCACGCAGTGGAAGGGCGAATAGCCCGCGCACCCCGAAAGCGCATACAGCGTGATCGGCTTGTGGATATTCTCCTCGATATAGTCCTGCATCCGCTGGACGGCTTCGGCTCTTTCGCTGTTCTGCATCTGTCCACCTCCGGAAACAGTTTTATCATAGCACAGAGATGATTTCTTGACGCGGATTGCGAATAAAACAAAAAAAATCGTCCTTGCGGACGATTGCGCAGAAGAACCGTCCCTATGAACGATGCGCAGAAGAACCGTCCCTATGGACGATTCTTGACGTAGGCTCCAAAGCCGTCGGAAGTGATCAGCTCGCCCTCCGGGGTCACCCAGCAGGCTTCCACGCCCTCCAGCGACTCGATGAAGGCTTTGCCTTCCTCCAGGCTAAGGTTGAACACGTAGGTGGACAGGGCGTCGGCCATGCCCGAATCCGGGCAGATCAATGTCACCTGGGCAAAGTTGTTCAAAGGCATCAGGGTATCCGGGTCGATGATGTGGTGGTAGCGGACGCCGTCAACGGTATAATATCGTTCGTAGACGCCGCTGGAGACCACGGATAGACCGTCGATCATCACGGAAAACAGATCCGGCTGTTCGCTGGACTTGTCCGGGTTTTGGATCCCGATGGTCCAGTAGGACTCTTTGTTCTTCTCGTCGGCCATCTTCCCTCCGATGGCGCGGACGTTGCCGCCCACGCTCAGGAGCAAAGAGCGGATCCCCCGGCTCTCCAGGTTCTGGGCGATTCTTTCCACGGCGTAGCCTTTGGCGATAGCGCCCACATCCAGCTTCATTTTTGCATCCGGCAGATAGACGGTGTTGGCTTCCCGATCGATCAGGACAGCGTCCATATCCGTGTGCATTTTCGCTTCTTTCAACAGTTCCATCGGCGGCAGCTTTGCCGCGTCGGGGTCTTGGGTGCCCGCTTCCCGGTAGTCGTGCCAGATGCTGAGCACGGAGCCCATGGCCACGTTCACCTTGCCTTCGGTCAGCCCGTAAATTTCACGGGCCAGCAAGAGCAGGTCGATGATCCTTGGGTCCACTTTCACCGGCGCAATGCCGGCCTTGTCGTTGATGGTCTTCAGATTGGCGACGCCCTCGTAATCGTTGTAGATATCGTACAGCTGGTGGTATTCCTCCAACTGTACGTATACCTGCTCCGAAATCTCCTTGAACTGCGCTTCGCTGTCCGCATAGCCCACGATGGTGGTGACGGTGTCAAACAGCTGCAGAAATTGGGCCTGATAACGGCTTGCCGTGGGCCTGCCGCAAGCGGAGACCGTCAAGACAGTCAGCGCCAGCGCAATGCAAAGGATCTTTTTCATAGGGCGTCACCTGTGCTTCTCTAAGGGCTTTACTGGGCCGCTTTTCCTACCAGCGCGATGAAATCGGTGACGTGGACGGTGGTGGAGGCCAGCACGTCCGCATCGGCCGCGTAGCCTTCGCTGATGGCGATCCCGGCCACTTCTTCAGGGGTCTTGCCGGTCACGTAGGCTGCAAATGCCGCAGCCTGCTCATACCATTCTTTGCCGATGGTGGAAGCTTTTTTCATGCCGTATTCTTCCTTCAGCTCGTTCTTGGTCCTGGGGGCCACCGCGAGGTCCGTGGTGATCAGCCCTGTCGCGTCGAAGTTGACGTTGGACTGGGAGCCGTCGAAAATACAGCTGGTGATCATGCCGTCGGCATTCTGGGTCAGGACCACATAGGTGGAATACACCTGGGCCAGACCGGCGTCCGCTCCGGCAGCGTTCTTGGATTTGGAAATGTTGGTGGTCGTGGCGATGCTCAGGGAGTCGCCCTTGGATGCGCCAAGCTCAGCGGCGTTGGCAACAGCCTTTTCCACGCCGGCCATAAAGTCGGTGATGTGGACGGTGACGGAAGCAAACAAGTCCGCGTCGGCTGCATAGCCTTCGCTTACGGCGATCCCGGCAACTTCTGCGGCGGTCTTGCCGATGACATACTGGGCAAACGCCTCAGCCTGCTCGTTCCATTCCTTGCCGATGGTGGATGCCTTGTTCATGCCATAGTCTGTGCCGAGCTCGTTCTTGGTCTTGAACGTTGTGTCCATGGGGGTCACCAGCTCGCCGGCCGCGCTGAAGTTGACCTTTGACTGGGCCTGGTCGATGACGCAGTCCGTGATGATGCCGGCGGCGTCAACCGTGACGGCAACGATGAGAGAGTCCGCCTGGGCCAGTCCGTCGGCTTCGGCAGTGGCGTCTTTCGACTTTGCCACAGAGTTGAGCACGGCATAACCGGTCATGACGGGTTCTGCTGTGGGCGCCGGCGAGCCGCAGCCTGCCAGCATTGCGATCGCCATCAGGGCGACCATCATAAGTGCTACTGTTTTTTTCATTTTTTCCTCCTGAGAAATTTTAGAATTTATTTAGGTGCAGCGCCTGAAATGCCGGGGAAGCCATCCTCAGCAACACAGAAGTCGCAAAACCTGTCACAATACCGGACACAATCAATGTGGGCAGATAGATCCAAAGGACCGTCTCCATGATGGCGGAGGCCGCCGCGATCTGCCCCAGATTGTGAAAGACGGCGCCCAGTATGCTGATCAGAAGGATCGTGGTTTTTCCCTTCATGAGCAGCAGAACGAGCACCATTACGCCAAGAGCGCACAGGCCTCCGGAAAGGCTCAGGGCGCCGGCCACCAGTCCCCGGGTCGCGGCGATGAACACCGCTTTCAGGACCACCAGGGTCAGCGCGTCTCTTTTTCTAAGATAGAACAATGCAAACATCACCACGATATTGGCCAGCCCCAGCCGGACCCCGGGAACGGGGATGGGCAGCGGGAAGAGGCTTTCCAGCACGGACAGGACCATAGCCAGGGCAAACAAAAGCCCTAAAAGGGTGATGCGCCTGGTTTTGGCTGCCGTGTGGCCGCTGTTTGAAATGGTTTTTTCCATCGATGTTTATCCTCTGCTTGTTTTGTGCTTGTCAGATATATAAATCGGGTGTGCCGGCGTCTTCGTCCTCCGAAACGATCTTGATGTATACAAGATTCGGAAGGCAGGCGGCCTGCTGGCCCGCCAGGCGCAGTTTTCCGGAGTTGACGCAGACCTTGTCCGGACAGTCGGAGCGCAAAAATGCGATGCTGCCGTCTTCGTAGAGCTGAAATGTCACATCCGGCTCCTGGGGGATGGAAAAGGTGTCTGCGCTGCCGGAAGCAAGATTCACAGTCTTTACCAGCTCCGAGCGGTAGTAGATCTGGGCGTAGGTGCCCTTCTTTCCAAGGACCTTGGCGTACAGCGCCCAGGAGAGCACAGCAGCCAGGACCAGCACTGCGATGACCAGGATGTCGGCCTTCCGGGCATATTTCATGGGATGCTCCGGGCCTGCAGCAGACTACCCAGGAAAATCAGGACCGCATGGGCAGAACTGATCAGGATAAAATTCCGGATGGAAACGGAAAAAGTCTCCTCTTTCGCCTGCTTCTGACGGAAAAGCTTCAAGTTCCGCCGGACCGGGACCAGCGTCAACAGCAGCGCCAGACTCAGGACCGGGAGAAAGCGGAGCAGCACCATGACCGCTACCGACAGATAGGCCGCATAGTACAAGCCGTCAAACAGGAGCAAGGCCCGGTCCTTCAGGTAAAAGGCCAGAGTATGGCGCCCCGCCCGTATGTCGCGGTCCACATCGCACAGATTGTTGGCCAGCATGATTGCGGCTGTCAGACAAAAAGGCAGGATCGCAAGGAGCGCAAAGCCCGCAAGAGGGATCACATTCAGGCTCACCGAAATCTGAGCCGCCGAAAACCCGTAGGTCAACAGGTAGCCCGGATCGTTGATCTGGAACAGGATGAAGGGGATCATCACGCCGTAAAAAAAACCGGACACCGCTTCCCCCAGGGGACTGTGGGACAAGGGCAAGGGACCCCAGGAGTAGAGGATGCCGAAGCAGAAGCACAGAGCGCCGGCCAGCAGCACCACGATATCGGTCAGGGCTGCAAGCCCAAGACCGCAGGCCAGGCTCAGCGCCAGAAGCGCCAGCATGACGCCCCGAGCCTTTCCGGGTGAAAGGGAAAGACCCTGGGGGTTGCTCTCCAGATCCACATAATTGTTGATCGCCGTGGCCGTCAGATCGAACAGCAGCATACCGGCAAAGAACAGCCCGGAACGCAAGGGGTCCAGGGGGCGGTGCTGGAACGCGAGATAGGCCAGCGTGATGATAAATGAAAAAACGCTGGTGATCTTCGTCCGGATCTCCACATATTCGAGAAGTCCGCTCCTCTTTGCATCGGCCTGCATCGATATCATTCTAGCCTCGCGCTTTGCCGGTGGCCCGGTCCAGAAGCTGCTCCAGCAGCGCGCATTTCGCAGACGAAATATCCAGGACCCTGAGCAGGTTGAGGGTGTCTTTATATAGACGCCGGATCTTTCCATGGGTATATTCCAGGCCTCCGGAGGCTTCCACTGCGGTTTTGAGGCTAAACGGATCCATTCCCGCCTCTATTTTTGCCTTCAGACCCTTGTCTTTTTTCAGGGCATAGATCAGCGGCAGGGTGATGACGCCGGAGCTGCAGTCGCACAAAACAGGCTTATTGGAAGCTTTTTGCGCAGATTCGTAGTCTGCGCAGTCGTCGGCCAGCTGAAAGATCAGACCGATGTTGTTGCCGATCTCCCTGTAGATCTCTTTCCACATCCCCGGCTCGCGGGAAAACAGATGTCCCCCGTAAAAGCTGGCTTCGAAGAGGGCGGCCGTCTTTCCCCGGATCGTCTGAAAATACTGGCGCTCCGAAAGGCCGTAATTGTGCATGTTCTGGTTCTGCCGCAGTTCCCCGAGGCAGACTTCTGTCATATATCCGGGGAATATCCGAAGAAGATCCTTCCTGTCTTTGTCCATGGGGTCCTCGGGCTCGATGCCGGAGACCAATTCCAGCGCGGCGCAGAGCAGCCAGTCCCCGCAGAGCACGGCGTACTTCTGGCCGAATTTTTGGTGCAGGGCTTTGATCCCCCGCCGCTTGTCGGCCTGGTCGATCACATCGTCGTGGACCAGGGTGGCCAGGTGGATCAGCTCCACCGAAGCCGCGGCTTTGACCGCGTCCGCGGGGATGCGGTCCGCTTCTCCGAGGGCGCAGGCCAGCAGAGATCTTGCCCGGATCATCTTTCCCTGAGCCCCGGACAGGTGCGTCGTCATCTTGCGGATGGCGATGGGGGCGCTTTTCAGCAGATGGGCGATCTGTTTGGAAGTTTCCGCGACGGCCTCTTCGTAATTCAATTTTTCAGGGGCCAGCGCCCCCGCAAACAAATCAGTCATGATAGAGATACGACCGCCTTACCCAGGGGATCTTTGCCCAGCTCTTTTTGAGGAGCGGTGAAACATAGTAATCCAATCCGAAGATCTTGCCGGCTCCGAAGAGCATGGCAATGGCGCCGAAGAGCATCCAGAAGCTGGACAGGAAAAGTCCTGTGGTGGACATGAACATGAACAGCAGCGCGATGGAGGCCAGGGCAGAGAGCGTGGTGAACAGGCCGGCCATCAGGGACAAGCCGATCAGGATCTCCGCGATCACGATCACAGTCTGCATCCCCAGTGTAATGGACGGGTAGCCCAGAACGATGTTGGACACAAAGGCGTTGACCAGGGGAATATCCATTTTGAAGGCCAGGTCGGAAATGGTGGATTCGGCCAGGGGTTTGCCGCTGACAAAAATCGCTTTGAAGAGGCCCAGGAAATCAAAGTTCAGGAGAACCGTCCCTGCGGATGAGCCGGCTTCGCCGCCCCCGACTGCGGTCGCGGAAGAGACCGCATCCACGGCTTCGGACACTTCGTACCCGCCGCCGCTTTTCAGGATCCCGTCGAACCAGCTGCTGGCGCCGCCGAAAAAGCCTTCCAGCTTGGGCTCCCGCAGCCATCCCTCCACGACTTTCATAACGCCTTCGAAGGCCCACACAGCCCCCAGCCAGACTCTGAACGCCACCAGCATAAAGCTGGGGGTCCGGTTGGAGAAATGGCCGCCCACAAAGCTTCTGCAGTGGCGGATGGCAAAGAATTCATTTCTCAGATAGTGGATCACTTTGTTCCATCCGGCCACCTGGACAAAATAGACCAGGTTGATCAGATGCTTTACAAACATGGCAGGGAAGGAGGGAAGCGCGATTTTCTTCTTGTCTGTTCCCACGTAAGCGGTGCCGTAACGTCCGCCCACAGAGAGCATGGCGCCATGGAATTGGGGCATATATTTTTCGGGTTCTCCCTTTCCTGTGATGGCCGCCACCAAGTTGTGGGCCACGACCTCGGCGCTCTGCTCGGCGTTTTCCACCATCTGGGGGACCGGCATCGCCTGGTTTTCCGGCAGGTGGAAGATGTTGTCGCCGGCCACGTAAATGTCGCTGCGGCCTTCAGCACGGAGATACTCGTCGGTCTGGAGCCGCTTGCGACCCATTTGCTTAAGATCCTTCAGCCGGGAAACCACTTCCGCGCCTTCGACGCCGGCGGTCCAAATGACCGTGGAGGTGGGGTCGCTGATGATCGTGTCGCCCTGCTTCAGTTCGATGTGGTCTTTGGCCACTGCCGCCACGCCGGTTTTGAGCCGCACTTCCACGCCCATTTTGCGCAGGCGCTTTTCCACTTTGACCGACAGACGCTCCGGGAATGTGGGGACCACCCGGTCCAGCATGTCCACGTTGACGACCCGCACATCCTTGCGGTCGATTTCGTGCTCCGCGCAAAGGGCCGGTATCCATTCGGCCAGTTCTCCGACCATTTCCGCGCCGGTAAAGCCCGCGCCGACCACATAGAAAGTCAGCAGCTGCTTCCGCAGTTCTTGATTGGTTTCCGAGGCGGCGTCCTTAAAGACTTCCACGATGTGGTGTTTCAGCCACACAGCGTCGTCGTAGGACCACAGATAATAGGCGTTTTCCTCGGCGCCCGGGGTGCCGAAAAAAGTGGGTTTGGATCCGCAGGCCACCACCAGGTAGTCATATTCGTAGTTCCCCACTTCGCCGACCACGGTTTTTTTGTCATAATCCACGGTCTGGATGTTGTCCAGCACCACCTTGACCCGCCGCTCCGCGAAAATCTTTTTGATGCTGATGCGCACGTGATCCTCGGGCACCCGGTTGGCGGCCACCTCGTGGAGCTCTGTGAGCATGGTGTGATAGGAATTTCTATCGATGATCGTGATTTCCACGTCTTCTTTTTTCAGACGCCGATCCAGCTTCTTGGTTGCGAGCACCCCGGCGTAGCCCGCCCCAATGACGACGATTTTTTGACTCATCTGCAATCTCCTTTGTCAGAGCGGCACCTGTCTTCGTGCTTTTCCTTGACATATCTTTTCTTTTATTTAATAATTTCTTATCCCTCGAACCTGTCGTTCGACGGTTTTGCTTATGGATCCCTTCACAACTTTTTAAAGCGGTCCGCAGAGCATGGTGATTATAGAACATCGATCATAATATATCCCGTATCCGGAGATACGGAGGAGAAAAATGGATCAAAAATATATTGAGATCACTTCCCGGACCACCCTTTTTCAAGGCATCGACACAGGGGATATACCTCATGTGCTGGGCTGTCTGGAATACAAGCTTGCCCAATTCAAGAAAAATGAATACATCGCCCGCGCCGGGGCGCCCTTCAGCGGAGTCTATGTGATCCTGGAAGGGGAAACCGCCATCGTCCGGGAGACCTACAACGGAAGCCGGTCCATCGTCAATCTGTTCGGCGCCGGGGACGTCTGCGGGGAGGCCCTGGCCTTCTGCGGTCTGGGTCGTTGGCCCATGTCCTATCAGGCCCTGACGGACTGCACCCTGCTGATCGTCCATCCGGAACGGATCGTCAACGTGTGCGAGCGAGCCTGCCTTTTTCACAAGACCATCCTTTCGAACATGGTCCGGGTCATCGCCCGGAAGGCCTGCGATCTGAACCGAAAAGTGGAATACCTGATGCTCAAGACCATCAACGGCAAGCTGAGCAGGTACCTTCTGGAGCAGAAGCTGCTGAACGGCTCCGCCACCTTTCAGCTCCCGCTGAACAAAGAAAAGCTTGCGGACTTTCTGAACATCTCAAGACCGTCCATGTCCCGGGAATTGGGCCGCCTGCGGGACCAAGGCGTCATCGAGTTTTATAAAAACACTTTCCGGATCGTGGACGAAGAGAGGCTGAAAGGATACTTGGAGGAATGATAAGAGAAGAGTTTCAGGGCTACAATGCGACGAAATTGTCGAAGGATCTGATGGCGGGTCTGACCGTTGCAGCCGTGGCTCTGCCGCTGGCTTTGGCCTTCGGCATCAGCAGCGGCGCCGACGCGTCCGCCGGGCTGATCACGGCGATCATCGCAGGCCTGGTCATCAGCGCGCTTTCCGGAGCATATTATCAGATCTCAGGTCCTACCGGTGCCATGGCGGCCGTGCTCATCCCGGTGATCGCCAATTACCAGCTGCAAGGTGTATTTATCGCAACCATGATCGCCGGGATCCTGCTGATCGCAGCGGGTGTTTTACGGCTGGGCAAATTGACGGCTTTTATTCCGGCCCCTGTCATCACCGGTTTTACCTCGGGCATCGCGGTGATCATCGCCCTGGGGCAGCTGGACAATTTCTTCGGCCTCCCCTCCGCCGGCGGCTCCGCTGTGGAAAAGCTCCTCCGATACTTCCGGGAAGGCATTTCGCCCAACTTCTACGCGCTGGGCATGGGGCTGTTCGTGATCGCTTTCATGCTGCTGTTCCCTAAAAAATGGAACGCGGTGATCCCCGCGTCCCTGCTGGCCATCATCCTTGCGACAGCGGTCTCCATCCTGGCGCATATCCCCGTGGATACCATCGGAGAGATCCCCCGTACCCTTCTCCCTGCCGCGCGCCTGCGGCTGTCGGACATTTCCCTGCAACAGATGGGAAACCTGCTTCCCCCCGCCTTCAGCATTGCCATCCTGGGCATGATCGAAAGCCTCCTCTGCGGCGCCAGCGCCGGACGAATGACGGGGAAGCGCCTCCAGACCAACCGGGAACTGATCGCCCAGGGCATCGGCAATTTCATTTTGCCGTTTTTCGGAGGGATCCCCGCCACGGCGGCCATCGCCCGGACCAGCGTGGCCATCAAGTCCGGCGCCCAGACCCGGCTCACCGGCATTTTCCATGCGATCGGACTGCTCTTGTCCATGTTCCTGCTGGCGCCCGTCATGTCGATGATCCCTCTGTCCGCCCTTTCCGGCGTGCTGCTGGTCACGGCCTGGAGAATGAACGAGTGGGAGGCGATCCACTATATTTTTTCCCGCAAATTCAAGGGGGCCATGCTGAAATTCGGGGTGACCCTGATGGCCACGGTGCTGTTCGACCTGGCCGTCGCCATCCTGGTCGGCGTATTCGTCGGATTGATCTTGCTCACTACCCGTCTTTCCAAGAATGACATCAGCATGGAGGCCATCGATATCCAGCGGGCCGGACTCACCGATCCGGCCCTGATCGACCGCTACCGGAGCGCCTGCGTCATTTATATTACCGGACCCGTCATTTTCACCAACACCGAAAGCATCGAGGACATCCTGGAGAAGATCCCTGGGCATTTCAACACGGTGCTGTTCTCCATGCGGGGCGCCTCCCATGTGGATGTCTCCGGCGCCCAGGCCATGCTGGGCATCATTAAAAAACTGAAAGCCATCCATGCGGACGTGGTCATCTGCGGCCTTTCTCCGGACGCGCGCAAGATCTTCGACCGCTCGGGCATCACGGAAGTCCTGGGCGAGAACAGTTTTTACTGGAGCGTGGACCGGGTGCTGTCGGACCCCAGGCCCCTCGTTTGAAAGGAATGCATAAAATGACAGAAAAGAAGCCCAACCCCATTCCCCAGGGAAACTATGTGCCGGCCACCCGGGGCGGTGATTTGATCTACACAGCAGGAATGACGCCGCGCAGGAATGGGGTGCTGATCCTGACAGGAAAAGTGAAGGCTCCCGAGCCTGCGGAAGCGTACAAAGAAGCTGTCAGGCAGGCCACGGCCAACGCCTTGACAGCGGCCGTCAACCTGCTGAGCGAAAAGGAGCGGATCCTGCAAATTCTCTCCCTGACGGTCTATGTGAACGCCGAAGAAGGCTATACGGCTCACCCCCGCTTGGCGGACTTTGCCTCCGAACTCTTGTCCGAAGAGCTGGGCGGCGCCGGGATCGGCAGCCGCGTGGCCATCGGCGTGGCCTCCCTGCCCGCCGACGCGCCGGTGGAAGTCCAGCTCGTGGCCCTGGCCGGCAAACAGTAGCTTCGGAAGAGGAGGCGCAATGACCGCGAGAACCCACATGGCCGGCGGATTGCTTGCGGGGATCCTCTTATCCCGGCAAGCGGGCTTGGACGCAAAGGAGACGGCCATCGTAACAGGCGCAGCGGTGTTCGGATCCCTGCTGCCCGACATCGATACCACAAAAAGCAAAATGGGACGCGCGCTGCTTCCCATTTCTGTTTTCGTAAGCGCCCTGGTGCGGCACAGGGGACCGACCCACAGCCTGCTTTTCTGGCCCGCTCTGGGCGGGATCGCCGCTTTGATTTTTCCGATGTACCGGCTGCAGATCCTGGCTGGCGTCGCAGGCTGCCTTTCCCACATCGCTTTAGATCTTGCGACTGTGGAGGGAACCCAGATCCTTTTCCCTTTGTCCAGGCGCTTTTCCCTTTCGCGCATCCGCACCGGCAGCCCCGGAGATCTGGGGATCGGAGCCCTGCTTGCGCTGATCGCGGCAGGCATTACCGGGCAGACTTATTATTTTTGATGCATTCAAGAAAACCGGCAGAGGAGATATCAAACCATGGGGTATGACGCGATCATTATAGGCGGCGGGCTTTCCGGCTTGACGGCGGCCAGCTTGCTGGCCAAACGTCACCTGAAGGTGGCCGTGATCGATAAAAGCTACCAGCCGGGGGGCTCCTGCGGTGTATTCAAACGCGGGCATGTGACCTTTGATCAAGGTTCGGCGATGCTCTACGGCTTCGGAGAAAATGGATTCAACGCCCATCGCTTTGTTTTCAACTGCTTGGAGGAGCCCATCGACATCCTTCGCCACGACCTGCTGTACTGCGTCAATTTCAAGGGCAGACGGATCCGCTTCTGGCCGGATGTGGAGCGGTTTTCCCAGGAGCTTGGGGATATTTTCCCCGATGAAAAAAAGAACATCCGGCGCTTTTACCGCGACATGCTGCAGATGTACCGGCACGTTATGGTGGAAAACCCCACCTATACCACGGCCGATGAGACTGACCGGAGGACCGCGCTGAAAAGCATGCTCAAGCATCCGATTTCATACATTCGATTTCTGGGTTACTTGAATCAAAGCGCGAAAAGCCTGCTGGAAAAGTATTTCAGCGATCCGGAGATCTTCAAATTTTTTGACAAGCTCACCTCGACCTACTGCTACGCCACGGTGGAGGAGGCTCCGGCTGTGCTGGCTGCGGTCATGTTTGTGGACAACCACGTGGGCGGAAGCTATTACCCGGCAGGCTCCACCCTTTTTCTGCCCGGCAAGCTGGAGAAGGTGATCGAAGAGAACGGCGGGGATATGTTCCCGGAAACGGAGGCCGTCTCCCTGATTTTCAGAGACGGAAAGCCCGCGGGGGTCAAACTGCGGGATGGCAGGTCGATCTTTGCGCCGGATATCGTTTACTCGGGCACGGTCTGGAACCTTTACGGAAAGCTGATCGATCCTGAACACAGCACAAAAGAGAAGATCCAATGGGCGAACAGCCAGGTCCCGACTCATCCCAGCGTTGTCTTGTACAGCGTGGTGGACCGCAGCGCCATCCCCGAGGACACGGCGCCCATCGAAATGCTGATCGGCAATCCGGACAAGCTGGACGAAAGCGAGGTGACGGCCTACATCCTGAGCATCGATGACCGGACGCTTTGCGCCCGGGATGAGCACACGGTGATCGCCATCGGTCCGACCTTTGAGAACTGGAATGATCTGGACAGTGAATCCTATCTGCAGAAGAAAGCGGCGGAACAGGACAGGCTGATTTCCGTATTGGAAAAACGCTTCCCTAATATCAGAAAAGCCCTGCGCTATGCAGAGGTGGCCACGCCGAAGACCATCGAGCGCTACTGCATGAAAAACGGCGGCGCCGTGGCCGGACCCAAGCAGATGCTGGGGCAGCACATGTTTAAAAGGCTTCATACCAGGACGGAATGGGATAACCTGTTCTGCTGCGGGGAATCGACCGTCATGGGCACCGGGACCCCCACGGTGACGACTTCCGGCCTTTCCGCAGCCAACGCGCTGCTGAAAAAACTAGGCAAGGAGCCCTTTGTCTACAAGGCGGGCAAGAAAAATTTCGTCCGGGTGGTCGAGAAACCTTTTACCTCAGAGCAGATGTACGAAAACTACAGCGAAAGCGAAAGAAACGTGATGCGGGAGGCCATGCGCTGCCGGCTCTGCGAGCAGCCGTCCTGCACCGAGGGCTGTCAAACAGATATTCGGGGCATCATGCGGCGCGCAGCGGTGGGCAATTTCGCGGGCGCCAAAAAATGCTGGCTTGCGGCCGGCGCGGAGGCGCCGAAGCTGGAAGAATTTGAAGCGCGCTGCGTCTGCGCGACGGGAGAAGGCGGCGCCGTAAAAATACGGGATGTGATCGCTTTCCTCGAAGGGATGCCCACATGAACAGAAAATACGACGCGATCGTCGCGGGCGGCGGACTGGGTGCAGAAAAACCAAAGCCCTGTGATCTTAACATCACAAGGCTTGATTTGGAGCTACTGATCGGAATCGAACCGATGACCTGCTGATTACGAATCAGCTGCTC